>JBBQHZ010000041.1:0-27915 GCA_038324445.1 Rhodobacterales bacterium
CTATGCGACGCTGCTGCGCAAGACGGTGAAATCGCTGCTGCCCGATTGCGATGTCTACATCACCGACTGGCACAATGCGCGCGACATTCCGGTCAGCGCGGGCAAGTTCGATATCGAGGATTATACCCTCTACCTCGTCAACTTCCTGCGCGAAATGGGCCCCGACACGCATGTGATCGCGGTTTGTCAGCCGGCGCCCCTCGCCCTGGCCGCGACGGCCTATCTGGCCGAGGAACACCCCGAGGCGCAGCCGCGCACCCTGACGTTGATCGGCGGGCCGATCGACCCCGACGCCGCCGCCACCGACGTGACGGACTTTGGCCGTCGCGTGACGATGGGCCAATTGGAAAAGTTCGTGATCCAGCGTGTCGGCTTCAAATATGCCGGCGCCGGTCGCATGGTCTATCCCGGCATGTCGCAATTGTCGTCTTTCATCGCGATGAATGCGGAAACCCACTTGAAGGCCTTCGTCGATCAGGTCATGGCCGTGTCCAAGGGCGAGGCCAGCGATTACGACAAGCACAACACTTTCTACGACGAGTATCTGGCGGTCATGGACATGACGGCGGAGTTCTACCTCTCGACGGTGGAGCGGATCTTCAAGAACCGCGAAATTGCGAAGAACGTCTTCATGGTCGACGGCAAGCAGGTCGATATCGGCAAGATCACCACCGTCGCCGTCAAGACGGTGGAGGGCGGCAAGGACGACATCTCGGCACCCGGCCAATGCGTTGCCGCGCTCGACATGCTGACGGGCCTGCCCGACAGCAAGAAGGCTTCGTATCTGGAACCGGAAGCGGGCCATTACGGGATCTTCGCGGGCAAAAGCTGGCGCGACAATATCCGGCCGCTGGTACTGAATTTCATCGACGCCAACGCCGACGGTCAGCAGAAGCCGAAGTGGTCCAAGCCCATATTGGTGGAAGACGCGCCCGTGACCAACGTCGCCGTCTGATCCATGGACGGGTCGCTGACGCTGTCGTGCCGATGTGGATCCGTCACCGGAACGATGCCGGAAAGCACCGCGAAGGCGGGCACCCATCTGCTATGTCATTGCCGCGATTGCCGGGCGTTTCAGGTGGCCCTTGGGCAGCCTGATCCGGGGGAGCAGGCTGGTGTTGCCATCCTGCAGATCGCGCCCGCCGGATTGCGGATCGAGGGTGAGATGGCCTGTATGCGCCTGTCGCCGCGCGGGCCTTACCGCTTCTATGCGCCGTGCTGCGGGACGCCGATCGCCACCACGATGACTTCTCGCACGGTGCCCTTCGCGGGCTTGCTGGCGGGGCTGGTGGTCGAGGCTGACAGGCTTGGCCCGGTGCGCGCCAACGTCAATATCACCGGAGCCGACGGCAAGGTGAAACACCGCAACATCGGCCGCATGGTACGCTCCATCCTGTCAAACGCCGTCGGCGCTTACCTCCGGCGCGAGGCGCGGATGACGCCGTTTTTCGACGCTGAGACCGGTCTGCCGGTGGTGACGCCCGTGGTCCTCGAAAGGGCCCGCAAGGCCGAGGTCTACGCTTCGCTCTAGGTGGCATCCTTACGGGTTTGCGATCTACTCACAGGCTTGCCCACAGCCTCAGGCGGATATCGCGCCTAATTCCCTGTATCCACCAACCGCGCGCCCTCCGCCATCGCCGCCAGTTTTGCATAGGCAATCGCGGGGTCGACGGCGCCGAATCCGGCGAACGTGCCAAAGCCGCAATCGCTGCCCGCGATGACGCGGTCGGCACCGACGATGTCGACGAACTTGCCCAGACGCTCGGCCACCAGTTGCGGATGTTCCACGAAATTCGTGGTGGTATCGACCACGCCGGGAACAAGGATCTTGTCGTCGGGGATCTCTGCCTTGCGGTTGCGGAACACGGTCCATTCATGGGCGTGGCGGGGGTTCGACGTTTCGAACAGCAACTGCCCTGCGTTCACCGACATGAAGGTCGAGAACACCTTGTCCATGGGGATATCGCAGACATGCGGCCCCTCGTAATTGCCCCAGCAGATATGCACCCGCACGCGGGCCGGATCGATCCCGCCAAGCGCGTGGTTCAGCGCCTCGACATGGGAGGCCGCGATCTTGACGAACTCGGCATCGCTCAGGTCCTGAAACAGCATGTGCCGCGACAGGGCAAGGTCGGGGCAATCGAGTTGCAGCATCAGACCGGCATCGACGATGGTGCGGTATTCATCGGCCATCGCATCGGCCAAGGCAGCCAGATAGGCATCGCGCGTCGGGTAGAAATCGTTTTTCAGGAAAAGCGAGATCACCCCCGGCGAGGCCGCGTTCATAAATCCCTCCGCAGCACCATGTTTCGCCATCGCCGCCTGCAGGTTGGCGATGTCCTTGCCCAATTCCCCCTGCCCTTTCGAGCGCACCGCGCCGGTGCACATCGGGCGCGCATATTTCGGCGTGCCACCCTCCTTCGCAAGCCGCTGGAGGTAGGACGGGAACAGCTTCAGATCGGCGGGCGCATTGCGCGGGCTGTCGCCCGAAAAGCCGGTGTAGCGGTCCTTGACATAGGTGGCATAGGAAATCTTCGACGTCTCGCCATCGGACACGATATCGATGCCTGCCGCGACCTGGCGCGCGACGGTTTCATCCACTGCAGCAGTCATCGCCGCATCAAAGGCCGTCGGGTCATAGGCCTCGGCCCGTTCGCGGGCGAAGATGAAATCCACGACATCCTGGGTGCGGGGAAGCGATCCGACATGGGTGGTCTTGAGGGTCATTGTGGTCTCCGGTCCGGGTAGGGTTCAACCGCCGCCGCAAGCATCACGCCCGCGACCGCCACTCAGGGTCGAGCGCGTCTAGCCGCGCTTCCAGCTCCGCGACACGATCGCCCAATGCCTTGATACGCGGGCCGATGGCGGCCGCGATCTCGGCCTCGGTCAGGCGGGGCGTGATGTATTTCGGGCAATTCCAGTCCATCGCCGTCAGGTCAATCGTCACCAGACGCTCGGCCGGCACAGCTCCCGGCACCGCCAACCGCGCCGCAAGGGCGGGGTCGGTGTCCGCATCGATCATCCGCGCGTGCCCGATCAGTTTCAATCGCGCCCGGCGCGGATAATCCATCAGGATCAGCGACACACGGTCGTCGCCAGTCAGGTTGCCCCGGCTGATGAACTGCTTGTTGCCGACGTAATCGGCAAAGCCGATCTGCTCGGGACCCAGAACCTTCAGAAAGCCCGCAGGCCCCCCGCGATGCTGGACATAGGGCCACCCGGTTTCCGAGACGGAGGCCATGTAGAACGTGTCGCGCGCTTCGATGAAGGCGCGGGCATCGTCGTCAAGCGGCCCGCGCAGGCGGTTCTCGTAGGTTTTGGCATAGCGCGCGCCCATGCCGATCTTGTCCTGCTCGGCCCTTACCTTCGGCGTGAACATATGGGCGGCGAAACTGTCCATCACGCCTCCGCCAGCAGGATCTGCTTCCAGACGGCGGTTTCGTCATAGAGCGTGTATTCCCGGCGAAGGCGGGGCGTGTCGGTGCCGACCTGCCCGAATTCCGCGTGGGTGATGCCCATGACATAGACCATCGCGCCGCTGGGCTTGCCGAAGCCGCCCCAGCCCTCGTGCTTGCCCCAAAGGCTCCAGCGCACAGCCGCGCGCGGCGGCATGTGGGGATCATCGCGGCCGATCTGATGCTCGACGGTGAACAGCGCGTTCGGGAACGCGGCGCGAAGCGACATCCAGAACCTGTCCGCCGCGGCGGGGCCGTGGGCCGTGACATGGCCGGGATATTCCAGATGGCAGGCGCGGTCGTAGATTTCGGGGATGGCGGCCATGTCGGCGCCCATGATGCGGCCGAGGGTTTGCGCAAGTTGTGCGCCCCACTTGTTGTCGTTGCCGCGTCCCTTGTAGGGGCCGGAAAGGTCGGTATCGGGAGTCAGCGGACGGGCGGCACGCGCGGGCCCCCCCTCGCGCGCGATCAGGTCGGCGGCATAGTCGCGCGGGGTCCACCCCATCTGCCGCACGATGGCGCCTTGGTCGCGGATCAGCCATTCGTCATCGATGGCGTTATCCTTGGCGTGGCAATCCGCCATGATGCGGTATTGCAGCCGCTTCCCCGTCGCCGCCCCATAGACGCCGTCACCCGCATGGGTGGCCTGGCTGAGGATGCGATGGCTCGACAGCATCCCCTCTTCGGGCGAGCCCGACCAGATCACATCCTCGCCCAGCAGCACGCGGTCGGGGAATTCGGCCAATGTGGCCATGGTCGCCGCGATCACGCCCTGATTGCCGACCACGACCGACGCGGGCGAGCGCACGACGATCTCGGGCGCGTAATAGCGGTGCAGCGTGGCGATGCCGCGATCTTCCCAGATCTCCTTGGTGATGCCGATGATGTAGTCGGGGAAGTCGTGGAACCTGGCGTCAAAGCCCTTCATGGCATGTATCCTTCCGGAAGTCGGGCCGAGGTGCGGACGATCAGATCGCCGGTGATCTCGGTCACGGTGCCGGGCGGGCGTCCCTGTTCGATCTCGTCCAGAAGCGTGTCGACCGTTGCCTGCACCATGCGGTTGACCGGTTGGCGCAGCGTGGTCAGGTTGAACGAGGGCCAGGCCGCCATCGGCACATCGTCATAGCCGATGATCGACACCTCGCCCGGCACATCGACGCCGACCTCAAAGCGCAGGGTGTCCATGACCGCCATCGCCATGTGGTCGTTACCGACGAAAATGGCGTCGGGCGGTGTCGGGCTGTCGATCATGGCGCGGGCCGCGGCGGCAGCGATGTCGCGCTTGAACATGCCGTCGGCCTCGGCGTGGAGGGTGCGGCCCTGCGCCTGAAGCGCCGCCACGAAGCCGTCGCGCCGGTCGCGCCCGGTCGAGGCCCCCATCCAGCCCGAGATATGGGCGATGCGCTGATGCCCGCCCGCCATCAGGAACTCGGCCACCCGCGCGCCGCCGGTGCGATTGGCCGAGGTGACCGTGCTGAGGCCAGATCCCGTGATGCCGCGGTTGAACAACATCACCGGAATCCCCGCCGCGCGGCAGCTTTCCGTCAGCTCACCGCTCAGGTTGATCGAGGCGGTGATGATGCCATCCACCTGGTAATCCAGCAGATCGCGGATCACGCTGTCCACATCCTCGTGGCTGTTGCCCGCGAGGAAGATCAGGATGTGATAGCCGCGCGCCTGCAACACCGCCGACAGCTTTTCCAGCGCGTCGGGGTAGAAGGCGTTGTCGAGATAGGCCACCACCAGCCCGATGATCCGCGAGCGTCCGGTGATGAGCGAGCGCGCCAGCACATTCGGCCGATAGCCCAGATCGTCGGCGGCCGCGCGGACCCGCGCCGCCATCTTCTTCGACACAGACGCGCCGGGCGTGAACACCCGGCTGACCGCCGACTGGCTGACGCCCGCGCGCTTTGCCACGTCGATGGAGGTCGCCTTGCGGTCGGGTTTTTCCATGCCGGTCATCCAGCCGTCCACCCGCCATCGACGAGGATCGAGGTGCCGGTGACCATCGCGCTCGCGTCCGAGGCGAGAAACAGGACGGCGCCCATGATGTCCGCCACTTCGGCCACGCGGGGCAGTTTCAGCTTCGACATGATCCAGGCGCGCTTGTCGGGATCGGCGAAGGTGGCCGCCGTCAGGGGGGTGCGGATGAAGGTGGGGCAGAGCGTGTTGACGCGGATGTTCTGCGGCCCCCACTCGATCGCCATCGCCTTGGTCATCCCTTCGACCGCGTGTTTGGTGGCGCAATAGACGGCGCGCTCGATGCCGCCGACATGGCCCATCTGGCTGGAGACCTGAATGATCGAGCCGCCATCCGGCATCGCGCGCGCGGCGGCCTGCGCGAGGAAATAGGCGGCGCGGACATTGAGGTTCATTGCCGTGTCGTAATCCTCGGGCGTGGTGTCGAGCGCCCTTGAATGGCGCGCGAGGCCGGCCGAGTTGCACAGGATGTCGAGCCGCCCCATCGCCGCGATGGCAGCCCGCGTGGCATCGAGATCGGTGACGTCCAGAGCGATGCCTTCGGCCGAGAATCCGGCCTGCGTGAGCTCGGCCACGGCGGTGTCGACCGTCTCCTTCCCGCGCGCGGCTATCACCACATGCGCCCCCGCCTCGGCCAGTGCCACGGCACAGCCAAGCCCGATCCCGCGAGAGCCGCCGGGCACGAAAGCGCGCCGTCCGGCGAGCGAAAACGACGGGGTGCGGGGCAGCGTCATGGACGACTCCGTTGACACGGAGACGGGGTTTTGACGGTTTTGTAGTCCGGTTCTGTGGATAAACCTGTTAGCAGGGTTCCATAAAGACAAGTCACGTTGCAATCTCCCTCATCCGGGCCAGCACGTCGACCCCCAGTTGGTGCCAGATGTCCAGCAGATCGACCAGCACCCAGTTCTCGGCGATCTTGCCATCCTCCACCCGCCAGAAGTCAAGGCTCCGCACCGTCAGGGCCTGCCCGGCGCCCGGGATGCCAAGCCAGCTTGCGCCGGTCATCGTGCTCGCCATGCCGGGCCAGCCGGTGAAGCCGACATAGGCGCCCTCGGCAAAGAAGTGCCCCTGCGCCATCAGCGCGCGGCGGTCGGGCATCGCGCCCAGAAACGGTGCCTGATGGTGTTTGCGGAACCCGTCGATGCCCCGCGCGGTGCCGATGCCAGCGGGGCCATACCACGAGCATCCCTCGTGCCAGAACTGCGCCATCACGGCGCGCGAGGTGCCGGCCGGATCGTTGCCAAGACCGGCCAGCATGTCGCCGACAATCGCCAGCGCGCCCGTCCCGTCGCCCGACACCTGCAACCCGTCCTGCGTCGAAGGCCCCGGCACCTGCCATTCCCGGCCAAGCGACCGCGCCATGGGCCAGACGCCCGCCTGCATCATCAATTCGGGCAGATCCCAGAGCGATTGCATCTCGACCACGCGGTCGCCGTCGATCCGCACGAAATCGTGGAACCGCATCGCGGCCATCCGGTGCGTCGGCGGGATGCCGATGAACGCCGCGTCGAAGAGCCCGCACCAATAGCCGCACTGCCCGACCCAAAGCTGACCCTGAGTGTCCAGCCCGGCGATCTCGATCGTCACCCGCCGCTCCAGATCCGGGAAGGTCGTGGCCAGAGCGTCCAGCACGCGGTCGTAACCCGCGAGGTCCAGCGTCTCGAACGGATGCGCCAGATGCACCGCACAACCCGTCGCCGCCACGCCGCCAAGACGTCCGGTTCGTCGGAACCGGGCCAAACGCGCCTTGGCCGTTTTAAAGGTGTCGCCCACGGCTGCTGCTTCCCTTGAAGGTCACCGCCAAGGATACCGGGGCGCGGGGGCGCGGCAAGGGAAATCTGCATACGTTTGCAGAGCTAGTTTCCAGCAGACAACCGGGCGACAAGTCCGGGGAAACGATGCTGACGTCACCCCGTCAGATGCGACGCGCCGCTGTGCCCAGCCTTCCGGCGAACGCCTATTGCAACGTTTCGCGCAGCCAGACGGTGACGTCTTCCACCACCCGGTCGGTCAGCGCAGGGCTCAGGATATCGCCCGCGATCACGTGATGATAGGGATCACCCCCATCCGCTGGCACGGCCACGGGGATCAGGGTGGCGTCCCCGCCCCACGCCGCCGCGAAGTCCCGCGCGGCGGGGGCCGATATGACCTGATCGGTATCGGCGAAGAGGAACAGCGCGGGGATCGTGACGCCGGAATAATCGCGCGCCCGCGCCTCGCGCAGCAGCGTGCCAAGCGTCACCGTGGCCGTGGTCGGATAGGTCGTAGTCCAGAACGTCGCCTGCGCCTCGCTTTGCGGCTCGAACTGCCGCTGGGCGCCGACAAGCCATGGCGCCCAGACCCGTGCGAGGGGCCATTCCAGCAACACGCCCGCCGGGTTCGCCAGCACGAAATTGGGCGATACCATCACGATCGCCGCCACGTCTTGCGCCATCGCAGGCTCGGTCGCGGCCCAGGCAGCCAGGGTGGCGCCGGTCGAGGTGCCGATCACCACCACGCGGTTGCCGATGCCGCGCGCCAGTTGCAGCATGGTGTCGGTATCGTCGATCCAGTCGCCTGCGCGCGCCTCGGCCATCGCGTCCCCGCCCCGGCCATGGCCGGGCAGGCGGGCAAAGATCAGGTTGGCGCCGAACGCCTCTGCCATGCGGTCCGGCACCGGGCGAATTTCCTCGGACGTGGCCGAAAAGCCGTGGATGTAGAGGATGACGGTATCGGTCGGGGCACCCTCCTCCCCCGCCCAGACGATGCGCGCCTCGGCACCGGGTGTGATGCCGCCCAGCGCCGCCTCGCGCGCCGCCAGCCAGCCTGCGAGATCGCTGAGGTCGGGTGCCTGCGCCACGCCTCGCTGAACCATCTCGCGGGGGGCAAGATACCAGAAGGCGGCGCCCAGCACGGCCAGAAGCAGAATGGCGCGGACAAGGAACCGCCTGACGCTACACATGGACCAGCACCTCTTCCACCGCGCGTATGATGGTATCGAGGCAAGCCGGGGTCGAGAACCGGTGATCGGCGTCCTTGACCAGTTCCAGCCGGATATCCGGCCCGTCGAGGTGGTCCAGCAGCCGCAACGCCACCTCTGGCGGCACGTCGTTATCGCCGGTGCCTTGCAGCATCCGCACCGGGGCGGTGATGTGCAATGGTTCCGTCAGCACGCGAATGGTGCGCCCATCCTCGATCATCCGTCTGGTGATCACCAGAACCTCGCCATATTCCGATGGCAGGGCGATCTGGCCCTCCTCCATCACCGTGGCGCGCTCCGCCTCGGTCCAGTGGTCCCAATAGCCGATCTCGGTGAAATCCGGCGCGGCGGCGATGGTCACCAGACCCGCCACGCGTTCCGGCAGGCGTTTGGCCAGCAACAGGGCGATCCAGCCGCCCATGGACGAGCCGACCAGCACCTGAGGCCCCTCGGTCAACGCCTCGATCGCGGCCACGGCATCGTCCAGCCACTCGCTGATGACGCCGTCCTCGAACGTGCCCGAGCTTTGCCCATGCCCCGAATAGTCGAAGCGCAGGAACTCGCGGCCCGACCGGCGCGCCCACGCCTCCAGATGCATCGCCTTGGTGCCCGTCATGTCCGAGTTGAGGCCGCCAAGGAATACCACGCCCACGCGCCGCCCGCCGAACTTGTGATAGGCCAGCCTGCGCCCTTGGTCGGTATCCAGATAGTCCGGTTCTGCCATGATCGGCCCCCTTTGGCATCTCGGCGTGTCGCATCTGCGCGGACCCTGCCCCGCCCGGCCCAAGGTCGCAATGCCGCCGTGGCGCGATGGGCGGAGGCTCGCCGCACGTTAATACGTTACCCTATTGTCACGTGACAATAGAATCACTTATACAGGCTCCATGGACACGGTCTTCAAAGCCCTGGGCGATCCCGCCCGTCGCGCCATTCTCGACAGCCTGAGGCTGCGCGACGGGCAGACGCTGACCGATCTGGAACAACAATTCGAGATGTCGCGCTTCGGCGTGATGAAGCATCTCGGCGTATTGGAGGAGGCAGGCCTGATCGTCACCACCCGCAAGGGCCGGTTCAAATACCACTACCTCAACGCGCTGGTGCTTCAGGAAATGCTCGACCGCTGGGTCGCGCCCTTCCTTCGGCCACAGGCACAGGCACTCTCCGATCTTAAAACCAACCTCGAAAGGGCTCACAGAATGGGCAAACCGGACTTCATGATGCAAACCTTCATCCGCTGCACCCAGGACGCCCTGTGGGACGCGCTGACGCGGGCCGACCAGATGGCGGCCTATCACTTCATGTGCAACGAGGTGCGCGGCAACGCCACCGTGGGTGCTGCGACCGAGTTCATCAAGCCGGACGGCGACGCGATGCTGCGTCAGGTCACCACCGCGCTCGACCCCAAGACCCGCATTGCCCAAACCTTCGAGCCGCTGTTCATGGGACCGGGCGCGCCCGCATCGCACATGGTCTACCTGATCGAGCCACAGGGCGATGTCTGCAAGCTGACCATCGAGCACTACAACATGGCGCCCGGTCAGGAAGGCTTCGCCGAGGGTTGGGCACGCCTTGCCTCGTCGCTCAAATCCTACCTCGAAACGGGCCATGCCCTGCGGGGGGCAGCATGATGGCGCAACAAGGCAGCAAACCCGATTTCATGATGCAGACCTATATCCGCTGCACCCAGTCCGCCCTGTGGGACGCGCTGCGCAGCGCCGACGCCGTGGCCCACTACGACTTCCTTGGCCAAAGCGCCGAGCGCCACGGCGATACGATGATCTTCCGCACGCCGGACGGGGCCGAGACGCTCCATACCCGCGAGGTCGAGGTGCATCCGATGACGCGGCTTGTCACCTCGTTCGAGCCGAAGTGGGAGCCCGACGCCCAGACCTCCACGGTGATCTATCTGATCGAGCCGGAGGGGGATTACTGCAAGCTGACCATGGAACACCACGGCCTCAAGCACGATCCCTCGGGCGGCACCGCCGATGGCTGGCACCGCACCCTTGCGGGCCTCAAGACGTGGCTGGAAACCGGCACACCCGCCCATTTCGGTGGCGATCACCTTTGGGCCGAACAGGAAGAAATCGCGTCATGACCGCTTTACCAACCGAAATGGGCATCCTCGTGTGCCTGATGCTTCTGGCCGCTTCGCTGTGGATCCCCTACATCGTCGGCGTCAACATGAACGACCGGGAAGGGGTGAACACGTTCCAGCGCCCGGCGGGGGATGCGGGCCTGCCCGATTGGGTCGCGCGCGCAAACCGGGCACATCTGAACCTGCTGGAACAGGGCGTGCCCTTTGCGATCCTGATCCTGGTCCTTGATCGGATGGACGCGTTCTCGGCGTTGACCTACTGGACGGCCATCGTGTTCTTCTGGCTCCGCGTGGCCCATGCCATCGGCATGATCACCGGCTATGCCCAGATGCCGATCCGCCCGCTTCTCTTCACCTCGGGCTGGGTCTGCACCGTCATCCTCGGCGTCGCGATCTTCACTGCCTGACAACAAGCGACATGGGGGGGGGCGGGCAGGCACGCGCGCCCCCCTTTCATCTTGGCAAGAAAACTCGCCCCGCAGGGTCCGCCCCGGGCAACCAGCGCCTCCCGTTGACAATTCGCCCCCACCTCGCCAGAACCGCCCGCGAAACATACCCGCAACCGGGCGTTCCGTGGGCGCCAAACTGACGAGGAGCCACCCTGATGGCCGCAGACTCCCAGCAAATTTCCCTGACCTTCCCCGATGGCAACGCGCGCCAATACCCGTCCGGCATCACCGCCGCCGACGTCGCCGCCGACATCTCGCCCTCGCTGGCGAAAAAGGCGATTTCCGCCACCGTCAACGGCGCCCATCACGACCTTGCCTGGCCCATCGACGCCGACGCCTCCATCGCGATCCACACCCTTCAGGACACCGATCAGGCGCTGGAGCTGATCCGCCACGACTGCGCCCACATCATGGCCCGCGCGGTGCAGGAGATCTGGCCGGATGTGCGTGTCACCATCGGCCCGGTCCGCGACAAGGGCTGGTTCTACGACTTCGACCGGCAGGAGCCCTTCACCCCCGAAGACCTCGGCCAGATCGAGGACCGCATGCGCAAGATCATCAACGCCCGCGATCCCGTCCGCACCGAGGTGTGGGACCGAGCCCGCGTCCGCGCGCACTATCAGGCGACGAACGAGCCCTACAAGGTGGAGCTGCTGGACCGGATTCCGGGCGACGAGCCGATCCGCATGTATTGGCATGGCGAGTGGATGGACCTCTGCCGCGGTCCGCACCTGCAACACACGGGCCAGGTGCCCGCCGATGCCTTCAAGCTGATGTCCGTCGCCGCCGCCTACTGGCTGGGCGACAACACAAGGCCGATGCTGCAACGCATCTATGGCGTGGCCTTCAAGACCCGCGACGACCTGAAGGCGCATCTCAATTTCCTCGAGGAAGCCGAAAAGCGCGACCATCGCCGCCTTGGCCGCGAGATGGAGCTGTTCCACATGCAGGAAGAGGCCCCCGGTCAGGTGTTCTGGCACCCGAACGGCTGGACCATTTACACCACGCTGCAGGACTACATGCGCCGCAAGCAGCGCGCCGACGGCTATGTGGAGGTCAACACGCCGCAGGTTGTCGACCGCAAGCTCTGGGTCGCGTCGGGCCATTGGGACAAGTATCAGGAGCATATGTTCATCGTCGAGGTGGACGAAGAACACGCCCGCGAAAAGGCGATCAACGCGCTCAAGCCGATGAACTGCCCCTGCCATGTGCAGGTGTTCAATCAGGGCCTGAAATCCTACCGTGACCTGCCGCTGCGGATGGCGGAATTCGGCTCGTGCTCGCGCTACGAGCCGTCCGGCGCGCTGCACGGCATCATGCGGGTGCGCGGCTTCACGCAGGACGACGCCCATATCTTCTGCACCGAGGATCAGATCGAGGCGGAATGCGGCAAGTTCATCTCGTTCCTTGCCGGCGTCTACAAGGATCTCGGCTTCGAGAAGTTCGAGATCGCCTTCGCCACCCGCCCGGAAAAGCGCGTCGGGTCCGACGAGTCGTGGGATCACGTCGAGGGCGCGCTGGAAAACGCCATCAAGGCCACCGGCAATTCCTACCGGCTGGAGGCGGGCGATGGCGCTTTCTACGGCCCGAAGCTCGACTTCTACCTGACCGACGCGATTGGCCGGGTCTGGCAGTGTGGAACGTTCCAGGTCGACCCCAACCTGCCCGAGCGCCTTGGTGCCAGCTACATCGCGGCGGATGGGGACAAGCACCGCCCCTACATGCTGCACCGCGCCTGCCTCGGCAGTTTCGAGCGGTTCATTGGCATCCTGATCGAAAACTCGGAGGGCAAGCTGCCGTTCTGGCTCGCGCCGCGTCAGGTGGTTGTTGCGGCCATCGTGTCCGATGCCGACGCCTTTGTGCACGAGGCCGTCGCCGCTCTGAAGGCCGCCGGTGTCCGGGCCGAGGCGGACATCCGCAACGAGAAGATCAACTACAAGGTGCGCGAACATTCCGTCGGCAAGGTCCCCGTGATCCTCGCCATCGGGCGGCAGGAGGTCGAGGATCGGACCGTCACCCTGCGCCGTCTGGGCGAAAAGCACACCCATGTGCTGCCGCTCGATCAGGTCATCGCCAGCCTTTCAACCGAGGCGATCCCGCCCGATCTGCGCTGACTTTCTCCGAGGCCTTTCGCGGGCTTTACGCCGGGGCCTTTCGGTTGACAAAAAGCCCGATGCAAGGCCCCGGAAATGCCCGATTTCGGCCCCGCTGCGGTCCTTCCCGATACGATATCCCTCATCCAAATTCGGAGAATCCGGAGAATCCGGGAGCGTATCAGGTATCGAGTATGTATCGAGATTTTTCCACTGAACCCTATACCGCCGAGGCGGTGCCACCCTATCCTGCCGCCGTCGCAGAGCGACCGCTGCTGTCGCTTGTGGCCGAGGCCGTTGTCCAGACCCCGGACGGCCCCTGCCGCGTCGACAGCCTGATCCCCGGTGCCTGCCTGACAACGCGCAGCGGCGCACAGGTCACGCTGCTGTCCGCCACGTCCCTGCACCTGTCCCGGATGGAATTGCACCAGCAGCCCAGACTGGCCCCCATCCGCTTCGATCCCGGCACGCTTCCCGGTCAGGCCGACGATGTCGCCCTGCTTCTGGCCCCTGACCTGCCCGTGTTCTTCGACCCCGCGCCGGGTGTGGCGCTTGCCGGCAGCTTCCCCGCCGAGGCGTTCTGCAATGGCGGCACCGTCCGCCCGGTGGTTCCCGAGGACGGCGTGCATTACATCCGCCTCGATCTGTCCGCGACGGCCGACATCCGCGTCAGCGGTGTCTGGGTCCAGTCCTCGGGTGACCGTGCCATCGCGGTTCAGGCACCCTCTGCCCCCGTCGACGTCCCGGCCGAAAGCCGGGTGTTCATGACCTATGTCGGCTGACCGCTGGTCCCCGGCCTGAGCCCGACGCCCTCGATTTCATCAGGCCGAAAGGGGGCCGGATACCGCCCGCGCGTCAGAAATGCGCCCGCTCCTCGTCGGGGCGCCCGGCGGCGATGGCGAGCAGGCCGCCAAGGCCAAGGCAGGCGATCGGGAACATGCTGAACACGTCAAAGCCCACGCCCGCATAGAAGCCCGCCGCCGCAACCAGCATCAGGATGCCGCCCCACAGCGCCCTTGCCCGCGCCATGGCGGCCCCCGCGATCCCCAGCAGCGGTGCCAGGAACGACGCACCCTGCACCCTCTCGGGGTTGGTGACCTGCCGCGCAAGGTCCGGCACCTCGCCGAACCACTGGATGAACTCCACATAGCCGAAGTTGAAGAAGCCCACGATCATGGCGAGGACGCCACCGATCAGGCCAAGAACAAGGGCAGCGTTGCGCATGTGTTTCTCCGGTTCGTCAGGGTCTTGTCCCCAATAGATGGGGGCTGTGCGCCCCGATCCCAAGACCATGGTCAGCGGAGAAACCCTTGCCGGTTTTCCCCTGTGCGGATGGGTGTGCCGGACAACCAGGTGTGATGATCGTGGCAGGCAGGCGCGGCTTGTCCGGCGATATAGCGCTGCGGCTGGCGGCGGGATTGGGGACGTCGCCTGAGTTCTGGATGAATTTGCAGAAGGGGTGGGAGTTGGATGCGGCGGGGGAAGGGAAGGCGGCGGGGTGACGAAGCCTGACCACCCTCTTTTGGTTTCAAATCTCAGACCAAAGTCATCGACAACAACTTCATTTTCGAAGCTTTGATTTTTTCTAGTTCCTTCGCCAAGAGCTCGGACCTCTCAATTATCCCGTTCAACACACTTATCGAGTTGCCAAGAGTGTGTTGATCGCGGACATATCCAGAAAGACCCTGAGCGTTGGTATTGTTGAAGAATCTCATAAATTCCAAATAAGCAGATGCCCGCTTTGGTCCTAGCATTTAGTGAAAGTATCCCTGATTGGTTAACGGACCCATGGCGCTGTAATCGAACGAGCCCATGAACACCCTGATATCGTCTGGCTTAATTTGCTGCGATGCGATCAGTTCCTTCAACCCGCCAATCCGCTCCTTAAACCGGCCAACCTCATCAAGGTTCAGGTCAATTTCGGTCTTGAGAACCTGAAATGCGTTCTTTGCCCCAGACCGCTTTTCGAGTTTCTGTAAGAGAAACTGAATAAGCGCTCCAGCGACAATTCCAACAAAAACCCAAAATGCCTCAGCCACCAAACACCCCCTCAAACTCCCGCCATTCCCCCGCGCTCATGCCCGAACTCTCCTGCGTCACGACCTCTCCCGCCAGCCGCCGCCGCACCACTTCGACCCCCTTGCCGCTCAACTGCACGCCGCCCATCCGGTAGTCCTCGAACGCCCCGTAAGCTGCCGGGACCCAATCCTTGACCATCTCGCAGATCGCCTCCGCATAGACCCGGATCTCGTATTGCGCATGGGCATCCGCGCGCAGCCGCAGGAAGTGGAACAGGTTGTGCAGATCCACCTTCCAATACCATTGCGTGTAGATATTCGCGGGAAGGTTCATCCGCGCTAGTTCGCGCGCCAGCCCCGCCTGAGCCGTTCCATCAGGCCCCTCGGTCGACAGCATCTCCTGATAGTGGTCATAGGACCGCCCGGCATCGGCCTTGAGCATTTCCAGCACGCGCGCGGCTTCCTCGCCCTGCAACACCTCGCCCCGGCCCTGATTGTTCACCACCGATTGCGCGGCCAGATGCTCTGGCTGGGGGATGTAGAATTCGCGGTCGAGGATCGAATACCGCGCCGAATATTCGTTCACATTCGCCGTCCGGTGCCGGATCCATTGCCGCGCCACGAAGACCGGCAGTTTCACATGCAGCTTGATTTCGCACATCTCGAACGGCGTCGAATGCCAGTGCCGCATCAGGTAGCGGATCAGCCCGCTGTCATCGCGCGCCTTCTTGGTGCCCGCGCCATAGGACACCCGCGCCGCCTGCACAATGGCCGCGTCGTCGCCCATGTAGTCGATGACGCGCACGAAACCGTGGTCCAGCACCGGCTTGACCTCGTAGAGGTGTTTTTCCATCCCCGGCGCGACCGCGCGCAGCGTCGGCTGCGGATTGGCGCGGGAATTCCGGATATCCTCCAGTTGTTCATCGGACAGGGGCATGGCAGAGGTCCTTATGCGGAGGAATCGGTAGGGCGGCAGCCTGAGGGCACATATTGCCCCAAGGCCACTCGATACCGCAAGATGATGAGGGGCCATGGCCGACCGCGCTGTCACTTATCTGGACCAGAACCTTGGCCCGCGCCTGTCGGCCCGTCTGCCCGGCAGCCTTGCGGCGACGCTTCTGTTTGTCCTGAAACTCGGATGGGCGGCGCTTTTCGGCATCCTGATCCTGTCCGCCATCATCGCGACGCGCCTGATCTGGTCCGATGACTGGGCCTTCGCGCGCTATGACGCGCTGGTGCTCTTCGCGCTCGGCACGCAGATCGTGTTCATCTGGAGCCGGCTGGAGACATGGGAAGAGGCAAAGGTGATCGCCATCTTCCACGTCACCGGCACGGTGATGGAGATCTTCAAGCTGGCCCAGGGATCATGGGACTATCCCGATCAGGGAATTCTGGAAATCGGCGGCGTGCCGCTGTTCTCGGGCTTCATGTATGCCTCGGTCGGCAGCTTCATCGCGCGGATGATCCGCCTGTTCCACATGGAGTTTTCGCCCTATCCGCCGTTCTGGACCACGGTGCTGCTGGCCGGGGCCATCTACGCCAATTTCTACACGCACCATTACACCTACGACATCCGCTTGATCCTGTTCGCAGCCACGCTGGTGCTATTCTGGCACACGCGAATGTGGTTCTACCCCGGCACGCGGCCGGTCTGGGTGCCGCTGCCGGTGGCGGTGCTGGTGTCGTCGGGCTTCCTGTGGATCGCCGAGAATGTGGGCACGCTGACCCAGACATGGACCTATGCCACACAGGGCGACATTGGGCTGGTGGACTTCGGCAAGTTCGGATCGTGGTATCTGCTGCTCTACGTCGCCTTCGTGACCGTGTCGCTGGTGGTTCGCGACGCGATGAAGCCACATCCGACGCGCCCCGACCCCCGATCCGGCCTCCGATCCGGCCCCCGATCCGGCCCCCGATCCGAGCCCCTAACCGACGCCCGGTCCGACCCCGGGCAAATATAACGACCTTGTGGGCTGTTCTTGGAACGCAGGCGGGTTAAGCTTGCGGTGACATGACACAAGGAGACCCGAAAATGGGCATTCAATACCTTCACACCATGGTCCGGGTGAAAGACCTCGACGCCTCCATCGCCTTCTACAAGCTGCTGGGGCTGGAAGAGACGCGCCGCATCGACAGCGAAGGCGGGCGCTTCACGCTGGTGTTCATGACGCCGCCGGGGCAGGAAAACGCCAGCGTCGAGTTGACCTATAACTGGGACGGCGACGATGAATTGCCATCGGACAGCCGCCATTTCGGGCACGTGGCCTACCGTGTCGACGATATCTACGGCATGTGCCAGCACCTGATGGACAACGGCGTGACAATCAACCGCCCGCCGCGCGACGGGCACATGGCCTTCGTGCGCTCGCCCGACAACGTCTCGGTGGAGTTGCTGCAGGCGGGCACTGCCCTTGCGCCGGCGGAACCCTGGGCCTCCATGACCAATACCGGGCATTGGTAAGGGGCCGGCTCCTCGGCTCGGCGGCCTGCGCCGCCACTCTCCTCGCCGCGCCGCTCAGCGCGCAGGAGGAGTGCAGGCTTGCCCTGCAACTGGGCCTCGACGTGTCCGCCTCGGTGGACACGGCGGAATACAGGCTGCAGATCGACGGGCTGGCCTCGGCCCTGATCGACCCCACCGTGACAGAGGCGTTCCTCAGCGGTCCCGGCGCGGTGGCACTGTCGATCTTCGAATGGTCCGGCCGCTTCCAGCAGGAGGTGCTGGTGGACTGGACGATGATCGAAAGCGAGGCCGACCTGCTGGTGATCGCCGAGCGTCTCGTCGGCCGGGGCCGGGGCAGCCAGGATTTTCCGACGGCGCTGGGCTATGCGTTGGGCTTCGCCTCCACCCGCTTTCTCGAGGCGCCGTCTTGCCTGTTCCAGACGCTGGACATCTCGGGCGACGGGCAGAACAACGACGGCTTCCCGCCCAGCGCCGCCTATGATCATTTCGAGTTCGACGACATCACGGTGAACGGTCTGCCCATTGGTGGCGCCAGCCGCGAGATCGAGGATTACTACCTGTCGGAAGTCATCCGGGGCCCTGGCGCTTTCGTGGAGTTCTCCGTCACCCATCAGGATTTCGCCGAAACCATGCGCCGCAAGCTGGAGCGGGAATTGCGCTCGATGATCCTGGGGTCCGAGACTGCGGCAGGCGCGGTTTTTTGAGTATTTGAGAAAAGGTGAAAGGCAGTCAGCGCGCCGCCGTTGCTGTCGGTTTTGCTTGGAACGGCAGCAGTCGCCCGCGCCCTTTCCCCTTCACCTTTTCATAAATACTCATCTTTCTTGTCACCATCGGCCCCGCAGTCGGCCCCGCGGCACGTCGGTGGCGGCTTAGACCGGCAGCATCGCCGCCCCCACGCGGCGGCCCTCGGCCAGCAAGACGTTGTAGGTCCGGCAGGCGGCGGGCGAATCCATCGCCTCGACGCCGACGCCCGCCGCCTCAAGCGCGCGGCGCAGGTCGCCGGGGGCATGGGCAATGGTGGCGCCGGTGCCCAGAAGCAGCACGTCGATCTGGTCGGCGGCGGCAACGAGGGCGGCGGCATCGACGTAACCCGCCCATTCATGCACGCCAGAGGGCAGCAGCAACACGCCGCCTCGGATCACCTCGCCGCCGACGCGAAAAAAGCCCGGACCGTAGCCGTCCACCGGGCGGCTGTCGTCGAACTGAACCTCGTTCATCCGCATGCTATGGCTCCTTTGACTTGTGCGCCGGTCGGGTGCCCGTCACGGACGACAGACGAACCGGCGCACCCGGGCGCGCCCACGCGCCCCTTCAGGCATCGATATTGGCGAATTGCGTTCCCCCAGGCCCGCCGGCGCCCCCGGCACCGCCCGAAGGTTTGGACCAGTCGCGCTTGACGCCGATCATCAGCACCACGTTCTTGGCGACGTAGATCGACGAATAGGTGCCGACGATCACGCCCCAGGCGATGGCGAAGACAAAGCCCCGGATCACGTCTCCGCCCAGCACCAGAAGGGCGATCAGCGCGATCAGCGTGGTGCCGGACGTCATCAGCGTCCGGCTGAGCGTCTCGTTTGCGGACAGGTTCATCACGTCGCGCAGATCGCGTTGCTTGAACTTGATCAGGTTCTCGCGCAGGCGGTCGAAGATCACCACGGTGTCGTTGATCGAATAGCCGACAATGGTGAGAAGCGCCGCGATGGTCGCAAGGTCGAAGCGGATCTGTAACAGGCTGAACACGCCGATGGTGAGGATCACGTCGTGGATCAGCGCGGCAACTGCCCCCACCGCGAACTGCCATTCGAACCGCAGCCAGATGTAGATCAGGATGGCGCCAAGCGAACCCATAAGCGCAATAATTGCGGTTCTGATCAACTCGCCAGAGACCTTGGGACCGACGGATTCGACGCTGGGAAAGGTCATGTCGGGGTCGATGGCGGCCTGAAGGGCCTGCTCGATGGAGGCGATGATCTCGGGCGTGACGGCCTCGTCGCCGTCCTGCGCCTGTATACGCACGGTCACGACATGCTGGTCATCGGCGAAGGTCGGGTCGAACACTTCGGAAATCGTCACATCGCCGAGGTCCAGCGGCGCAAGCGCGGCGCGGTATTCGCCGACATCGACAACGACCGAACTGTCGGTACGGATCGTGGTGCCGCCCAGAAAGTCGATCCCGAAGTTGAGACCGACAATGGCCCAGATCGCCAGCGAGGCGATCACCGCCACCACCGACGCGCCGAAAGTCAGGCCGGCGAACCTGAAGAAGTTGATGTTGGTCTCGTCGGGAACCAGGCGCAGGCGCATGTCTCAAACCTCGATCGTTTTCGGGCGACGCCGGTCAAACCAGGTCACGATAAGCAGGCGCGTCACATAGATGGCGGTGAAGACCGAGGTCATGATCCCGATCCCCAGCGTGATTGAGAAACCGCGCACCGGGCCGGAGCCGAGGACGAACAGGATCACGGCGATGATGAAGGTGGTCAGGTTGGCGTCGATGACCGACGACAAAGCGCGTTCATAGCCAAGCGCGATGGCCCGGGCAGGGCCGCGCGCGGTCTTGAGTTCCTCGCGGATACGCTCGAAGATCAGCACGTTGGCGTCGACCGCCATACCGATGGTCAACACGATCCCCGCGATTCCCGGCAGGGTCAGGGTGGCACCGATCAGTGACAGGATGCCGAAGATCAGCCCCACGTTCAGGATCAGCGCGATGCAGGCGAAGACGCCGAACAACCCGTAGGTGGCGATCATGAAGGCCAGCACCGCGACGAAGGCCACGATGGCGGCGATCTGGCCTGCCGCGACGCTGTCGGCCCCGAGTTCCGGGCCGATGGTGCGTTCCTCGAGGAACGTCAGTTCCGCCGGCAGTGCGCCCGCGCGCAGCAGGACCGCGAGATCCGTCGAGGATTCGACGGTGAAGTTGCCGCTGATCTGCCCTGCGCCACCGGTGATCGCCTGTCGGATCACGGGGGCCGAGATCACCTCGCCGTCCAGCACGATGGCGAAGGGCGCGCCGACATTGGCGGCCGTGTATTCGCCGAACGCGCGCGCGCCGGTGGGATTGAAGCGGAAGGTGACGACCGGGGTGCTGGATTGCTGGTCGAATCCCGGCTGGCTGTCGACCAGATCGTCGCCGGTCACGACGGGTGTGGCCTCGAGAATGTAGAACGTTCCGGCCTCTTCCGGGTCGATGGAGGGCAGCACGATCTGGCGCGCGTCCACCTGTTCATCGGCACTGCCGGCGCGACCCACGACCGGGTGAAAGGTCAGGCGCGCCGTGGTGCCGATCAGGTCCTTGAGTTCCTGCGCCGAGCCGATGCCCGGCACCTGGATCAAGACGCGGTCCGCGCCCTGACGCTGGATGGTGGGCTCGCGCGTGCCCGCCTCGTCGACGCGGCGACGCACGATCTCGATGCTTTGCTGCATAGTGCGGTCGTCGGTGGCGGCGCGCTCGGACGCCGATAGCTGGATCGTCAGCACATCGCCCGATCCGCTGACATCAAGCGTGCTTTCACCAAGGCCCCCGGTCAGGCTGACCACCGGCTGCGCCAGTGTGCGGGCGGCAGCGACGGCCGCGGCCATCCCCTCGGGCTGGCTGATGCGGATCTGCAAAAGCCCTGGCTCCGCATCGATCCGGCGGATCGTGCCGACGGTCTCGCGCACCTCGCGGAGCGCATCGCGGATCTCTGGCCAGAGGCCATCCATCCGCTGGGCATAGACGTCTTCCACCTGCACTTCGGCCAGAAGATGCGCGCCGCCGCGCAGATCGAGCCCCAGATTGACCAGTGTCGCGGGAAGATAGGACGGCCAGGCCGCCACATCGGCGGCAAGCGCCTCCGTCTCTGTCCCGGTGCGCTCGATCTCGGCCAGCGCGTCATTGTGCCGCTCGACCGTGCCGTAAAAGAAGTTCGGCATGGCGAAGCAGAGGCCGGCCAGCAAGACGGTGACGATGACTATCCGGTTCCACAGCGGGATCTGAAGCATGCTCGGTCCTTGGATCACAAATGCGCCTTGGCAGTGGCACGGGGCGGGGGCGCTTGGCGGGAGGGCTGGGAACGGGGGCTTGGAAACGGGCGCTCAGAAGAGGGAGCGAAGCGCTCAGTCGTTGGCGGGTTCGGTCTTGGAGCGGACCTGCGCAATGGTCGGACGCAGCACCCGGATCTTGACGCCGGGCGACACCTCGACCTCGACCTCGGTATCATCCTTGACCTTGGTGATCTTGCCGATCAACCCGCCCGCCGTCACGACCTCGTCACCGCGCCTAAGGGCACCGACCATCGCCTGATGGTCCTTCACCTTCTTTTGCTGCGGGCGGATCAGGAAGAAATACATGATCACGAGGATCAGGATCAGCGGGACAACCTGGCCGAAGGCTTCCATGGGTCGGGTCCTTTGAGTGTTGGCTGCGCGGGAAAACGGAGCCTTGTTGAAAAGTTGCGGCACCCTAAGGGCGGCATGGGGCGAGTGCAATAACTGCTGGGGGTGCAAATGGGCCTTTGCGCCGGGGCGCGCAAGTGTCGGATTTGGCACAGGCGGGCGCGCCTTGTCCCTGCGACGCTCCGTTGCGCCGCGCACCGGTTGGGTCTGGCGCGCGCGGCGGCCGGTGCAAGGGAAGACGAGTATTTGTGAAAAGGTGAAGGGGCGCGTTGTGGCTTCCCCCGAGCCTGCGTTTCCGGCATACCCCGCGCGACCTGACCCGCACCGATCCGACCCGCACCGACCCGAGAGGAGGCCCCCATGCACGACATCCGCGCCATTCGCGACAACCCAGCCGCCTTCGACGCCGCCCTTGCGCGGCGGGGTCTTGCGCCCGTCTCTGCATCCATCCTTGCCATCGACGAAGCCCGCCGCAGCGCCATCACCGCGTCCGAAACCGCGCAGGCCGACCGCAACGCGGCCTCCAAAGAGGTGGGCCGCGCCAAGGCCAGCGGCGACGAGGCCGAGTTCGAGCGCCTCCGCGCGCTGGTGGCGGACAAGAAGGACGAGATCACCCGTCTGGAGGAGGAGGCCCGCGCCCGCGATGCGGAGCTTCTGACCATTCTCGAGACGCTCCCCAACCTCCCCGCCGCCGACGTTCCCGACGGCGCGGACGAGCATGGCAATGTCGAGCAGCACCGGCGCGGCACCCCCCGCGTCTTCGACTTCACGCCCGTGGAGCACTATGACATCGCTGCCGTGAAGCCGGGCATGGATTTCGAGACCGCCGCCAAACTCTCGGGCGCGCGCTTCGTGCTGCTCTCGGGCGCCATCGCGCGCGTCCACCGGGCACTGGCGCAGTTCATGCTCGACATCCACACGGAGGAGAACGGCCTGACGGAGGTGAACGGACCCGTCCTTGTCCGTGACGAGATCATGTATGGCACCGGCCAGTTGCCCAAGTTCGGCGAGGATAGCTATCGCACCACCAACGGCTGGTGGCTGATCCCCACCTCGGAGGTCTCGCTGACCAACATCGTGAACAACACGGTGATCGAGGAAAGCCACCTGCCCCGCCGCTACACCGCCCATTCGCTCTGCTTCCGCTCGGAAGCCGGCAGCGCGGGCCGCGACACCTCGGGCATGTTGCGCCAGCACCAGTTCGAGAAGGTGGAGATGGTCTCGATCACCCATCCCGACCACTCCGACGCCGAACAGCGCCGCATGCTGGGCTGCGCCGAGGGCATCCTCGACCGTCTCGGCCTGCCCTACCGCACCGTGCTCCTGTGTGCAGGCGACATGGGCGCGGGCGCCACGCGGACCTTTGATATCGAGGTCTGGCTGCCCGGCCAGAACACCTACCGCGAGATCAGCTCCGTCTCCACCTGCGGCGCGTTCCAGGCCCGGCGGATGAACGCGCGCTTCAAGCCCTCCGCAGGCGGCAAGCCAGAATTCGTCCACACCCTCAACGGCTCCGGCCTCGCCGTGGGCCGCACGCTGATCGCGGTGCTGGAGAACGGGCAACAGGCGGACGGCTCGGTGGAGTTGCCGCAGGCGTTGCACCCGTGGCTGGGCGGCAAGACCCGGATTGGGGCGGACGGGGCGCTGGTCTGAGGGTCAACACGTTTTGCGCTAGATGTCGGATTGACCGAACCGATTCTCCCGATGCCATCTGAGGTTTTCCGGATGCGGCCAATCCCTTTGCAGCCTCGGCAATTGCAACCGGCGGCCCGGCTCGATCAACCGCGCCGCCGCATCGCTCGGCACCTTGTTGTGAGAGACCAGGATGCGCCAATCCTCCGCAACTGAAATCAATCCCCTGTCAAACATCCAGTGCCGCGTGCCGGAGAGCGCCAATCCATTACGGACCGAGTCGCTGCCGAGGTCAGACACAGGTCGGATATGCGCCGCCTGTACTTCGGGTAGCCCGCCCCTGTTTCGCAGTTCCAGGCCCGATAGTGCGCAGCGGTAGCCGTAGGCTTCCCGCACCTTGCGCCGGAACGCGACGTCGCGATAGGCGCGCCGCGACAGCCTTTCGCTCACTGGCCGGTGAGACGGCGCGGCAGCCTCGGCAAATCCGACCTGTTGCGCGTCGTACCGGCGCGCTTCGCGGTCTTCCAAGTCTTCGGGCAATCCGAGACCCACGATACGTGCAAAGTCCGTCTCTGGCAGACGACGGACCGACAATTGCTGTGCACCGCCTCGTTTCGGAGCCCCGTTCACATCCATCAGGGCGGCCTCCAACGGGCTTCCGTCGATCAGTCGCGGCACCTCAATGTCAAACGGCAGAAAGCTGCCCGGTTCGATCAAGGCGATGAAGCGATCTTCAAGGCCAGGATGCGGCACTATGCGGGAGATCTTTGCCACCGCGAAATAGCCTCGCGGACCTGCCTTCACCGGCTCATAGTAGATTACCCAATCGCCGACGGCTTCCGTCACGGCAGAGAGGTATGTCCGCGGAAAATCATACCGCCCGTCCGGTTTGTCATCGCAACCGGTTCGTCATCGTAGATCGAGTCTGCCTTGTGCATCAGGACGAGCTTGCTCATGTCCTTACAATCCCTGCGACGGTCGGCTAGGCAAGTCTTCTGCAGCGATGTGCCATGATCTTCTGCCTGCCACGCGCAATGGTAGGAACATAGGGCGCCCTAGCTCTGTCAGGCATAGCGGCACCAGTGGCGGCACCAGTCAGCATCGAGCTTCCACATCGACGAACCCGCCCCGATCCCGTCCAGCACAACGGCCCTTTGCAGCGCTACCGCGCTTCCCGAAGGCCAATCCTCAGCGGCCCAGCGCTCACCCATCGCGTGCCTCCCACAACGAGGAACCGATTGTCCCTCCCGCACGTTCCAACGACATGCAATCCTCTCCCATGACCAATCCCCGCACCGACACCTCTCGCCTCTGGGCCATCCTGGTCCTCGTCGCGGCGACAAGCTTTGCGGTCTCGCCCTTCGTCTCGCCCCCGATGAGCGGGTTCGACCCGGGTCGCTTCCCGGTTCCGGTCGACAATCCGCCGATCCAGCCCGTCGGTTGGGCCTTTTCGATCTGGGGCGTCATCTACCTATGGCTGTTGCTGGGCGCTTGCTTCGGCCTCCTGAAGCGGGCAAGCGCGCGCGACTGGATCGCACATCGGCCCTGGGCCTTCGCGTCGCTGGCCATCGGGACGATCTGGCTGCCGGTCGCCGATGTCTCGCCGATCTGGGCCACCATCCTGATCCTCGCCATGCTGGTGACGGCCGTCGTGGCGGCGGCCAAGGCGCCGTGGCGGGATGCCGGGTGGGCGCGCTGGCCGCTTGGCCTCTATGCGGGGTGGCTGACGGCGGCGTCCTTCGTCTCGCTGGCGACACTGGCGGCGGGCTACGGCTTGGCGACGGCGGAGGTGGCCAGCTGGATCGCCCTGCCGCTGGCCGTACTGGCGACCGCCGCCGTCACTTTCCGGGTCTGGACCCCGACCTATCCCGCCGCCAGCGCATGGGCGGCGTTCGGCATCGCCGTCGCCAACTGGCCCGACACATTCGGCTGGAGCGCCACGGCCGGCGCAATCGGCCTGCTCGTGCTGGGAGCGTTCACCATTAGGCAGCACCTCTGAGGTCGCCAGCGAACCTGTGCACCTTCAGGCAGGTCTCCCCACCATGTCCACCAAGCGCATGCGGATACCGTGAGGCTTGAGGGGTCGCTGGCAAACCGGCACGCAGTTGCGATCTCGCGACTGGCCTTTTCTTCAACCGGCTGATCCCGCGCCGCTTGGCAATAAGGCCATTGCTCAGGCAATTGCTCCGCACGGTCACGCTCTTGCAAACCAGACAGGCCCCCTCAACGCCCGCACGCGGCCTGCACCATCCGCCCGGCCCCTCTTTCATCTTGGCAAAAAAACTCATCTTCCCCCCCTCGCCAAATGCCCGCCCCACGATTCCGCACCCACGCCCACCCCCCCGCGCCCGGGCGGAGCGGTCGGGGCGGGTGGGTGGGCGACCGCTCCGCCCGGTCCGCCGCCTGCGGCAGGCCACCACCGCTTGCCGCCCTTCCCGCCACAAGCTACACCCCACCCCATGCGCATTCTCATCACCAATGACGACGGCATCAACGCCCCCGGCCTTGAGGTCCTCCACGCCATCGCCACCGACATCGCCGGCCCGCAGGGCGAGGTCTGGACGGTCGCCCCCGCGTTCGAGCAATCGGGCGTCGGCCACTGCATCTCCTACGTGCACCCGACCATGATCGCCGAACTGGCCCCGCGCCGCTTCGCCGCCGAGGGCTCGCCCGCCGATTGCGTGATCGCGGCACTGCACGATGTGCTCAAGGACAATCCGCCCGACCTGATCCTCTCGGGCGTGAACCGGGGTAACAATTCCGCCGAGAACACGCTCTATTCCGGCACCATCGGCGCCGCGATCGAAGGCGCGATCCAGGGCCTTCCAGCCATCGCGCTGTCGCAATATTACGGGCCGGGGAACATCAACCTCAAGGACCAGTTCGACGCTGCCCGCAGCCATGGCGCGGCGGTCATCGCCAAGATCCTCGCCGCCCCCGGTGCCTTCGACAGCCACCCCTACAAGCTGTTTTACAACGTCAACTTCCCGGCCCTTCCCGCCTCCGAGGTCAAGGGCACTCGGGTCGTGGCGCAAGGCTTCCGCGAGGGCACGACCGGCATGGGCATGCGCGCCGATACCGCCCCCTCCGGGCGGCGCTTCCTGTGGATCACCGGCGCGCCACAGAATGTGCCCTCGGGGCCCGATACCGATGCCACCGTCAACCTCGACGGCTATATCTCGGTCACGCCGATGCGCGCGGACCTGACCGCCTATGATCGTCTCGCCGACCTCCGGGCAAGCGTGGAATGACCGAGGCCGCGGGGGGATATGGACCGGAACAGAAAATGCAGTTCCTGTTCCACCTCCGCCAGAAGGGCATCACGGACACCCGCGTTCTGACCGCGATGGAAAGGATCGACAGGGGCGCCTTCGTGCGCGGCCACTTCGCCGCCCGCGCCTACGAGGATATGCCGCTGCCCATCGGCGCGGGGCAGACCATCAGCCAGCCCTCGGTCGTGGGTCTGATGACCATGGCGCTTGACGTGCAGCCCCGCGATACCGTGCTCGAGATCGGCACCGGATCGGGCTATCAGGCCGCTATCCTCAGCCAGCTTGCCCGCCGCGTCTATACCATCGACCGCCACCGCAACCTGACCCGCGAGGCCGAGGTGATCTTCACCCGCCTCGGCCTGCCCAACATCACGGTGCTGACCGGCGACGGCTCGTTCGGCTTGCCGGAACAGGGGCCATTCGACCGGATTCTGGTGACCGCCGCCGCCGAGGATCCGCCCGGTCCGCTGTTGCAGCAACTGAAGGTGGGCGGCATCATGGTGGTGCCGGTGGGTCAGTCGGACACGGTGCAAAGCCTGATAAAGGTGACGCGCACCGAGGCGGGATACGAGTATCACGAGCTGATGCCTGTCCGCTTCGTGCCGCTTGTCGAAGGCATCGCGCGCGACTAGCGCGATGTGGGCGGCACCCGACACCAAACATCGCCCCGCGATCAGCGCTCGGTCGCGCCCTTGCCGGCGATGATCTTGTCCCGCGCCTTCCCGATCCGCGCCATCCGTGTGGCCGATGTCTTGGCCGACGACAGCAGGATCGCATAACTGCGCTGGCGGCCCGGTGTCAGGGCATGGAACGCCTCGGCCATCTCGGGGTCGGCGTCCAGCGCCTCGACCAACTCGTCAGGAAACTCGACCTCGACCGGCCGCTTCTGCGGCAAGATGCGGGCTTCGGCATAGCCCTTGGCCTCGGCCAGATAGGCCGCGATCACCGGTGCCCTGCGCTTTACCTGCGCGGCATCAGCGAACCGCATCACGCCCGCCGTCTGCGTGTTCGGCCCCGCCTTCTCCAACACGCCCTCCGGGTCACGCATCAGGGCCGCGTGAAAGAAGGTCAGGGTGAAATCGGGCTGGAACGCCCCGATGATCGCCACATTTCGATCC
>JBBQHZ010000042.1:0-27589 GCA_038324445.1 Rhodobacterales bacterium
GCTGGTAGGCGGCATCTTGTGGCGGGGTGCCACGCGGGTGGGGGCGGCGCTGGGGATCGGGGCGGGGTTTGCCATCTGGGGCTGGCTGCTGCTGGTGCCCAATGTGGCCGAGACCGGCGGGCTGATGCCCGCGATCCTGTCGGACGGGCCGTTCGGGCTGACGTGGTTGAGCCCCGAGACGCCCTTGGGGTTGCAATCGACCGACCCGTTGCTGACCGCGATGGTGCTGTCGCTGGGGGTGAATACCGGGCTTTTCATCCTTGGCTCGCTGTTCAGCTTCCCATCGCCGCTGGAGCGGTTGCAGGGCGCGCAATTCGTCAATGTCTTCGACCATTCCCGCGCGCTGCTGGGCTGGAAGGGCGCGGTCGGCACGGCCGATGACCTGCTGATCATGGCGCAGCGCGTGCTGGGGGCGGGGCGCGCCGGGCGGCTGTTTCAGGATGCCGCCACCAAGCAGGGCCGCGCGGGCACGTTGCCCGAGCCTAGCCCGGATTTTCTGGAGCAGTTGGAGCGCGAGCTGGCGGGCTCGGTCGGGGCTGCAACGGCGCATGCGATGGTGGCGCAGATCACCGGGGCCGCGTCGGTCAGCGTGCGCGACCTGCTGGCGGTGGCCGATGAAACCGCGCAGATCATGGAATATTCCAGCCAACTGGAGGCCAAGTCTGAGGAATTGGTGGAGACTGCCAGTCGCCTGCGCGAGGTCAATGCCAAGCTGACCGATCTGTCGGTGCAGAAGGACGCCTTCCTCAGCCAGATCAGCCATGAATTGCGCACGCCCATGACCTCGATCCGGTCGTTCTCGGAGATTCTGATGCAGACCGACCCGGTCGACGATGGCGCGCGGGCCAAGTTCAGCCGGATCATCCATGACGAAAGCCTGCGGCTGACGCGGCTGCTGGACGACTTGCTGGACCTGAGTGTGCTGGAACATGGGCGCGTCACGCTGAACATGGGCGATGCCTTGCTGAGCGATGTGCTGGATCGGGCCGTCTATGCGGCGGGCGCGCAAGGCGGCGGCATCCGCATCGTGCGCGAGGCGGTGGCGGAGACGGTGGCGTTGTGGACGGATGCCGACCGCCTGTCGCAGGTTTTCATCAACCTGATTTCGAACGCGCAGAAATACTGCGATGCGGATGCGCCGGAACTGCGCATCCGGGTGATTGCGACGGCGCAGGGCATCGAGGTGGAGTTTGCCGATAACGGCTCGGGCATTCCGGCGCGGCAGGAGGCGCTGATCTTCGAGAAATTCGCGCGGCTGGACACCGCCAAGGGCGCGCCGGGGGCGGGGCTGGGCCTGGCGATCAGCCGCGAGGTGATGGCGCGGCTGGGCGGCGCGCTGAGTTTCGTACCCGATGCGGGCGGCGCGCGGTTCAGGGTGCTGTTGCCCGCGCAGGCGCTGCGCGCGGCGTAAGGGGTTTCTTAACCACCTGTAGGGCAAAGCTACGCGCACGAGCCCCGTTCGCTTCCCGCCAGAAGGCTTTGCCAGACAATGTCCGATCCGTCGCCTCGCCCTGTTCTGGGCCGCATCGCTGCGGCACATGCCGGCGTGACCTCGGGCAAGGGGAACCTTTCGGACACGCTGAACACCGGGCTGACGCGGGCGATCCGCCGCGCCGCCCTGCCGTTCGAGGGGTTGCTGCCGCAGATCACGGATGTTGTCGTCACCTGCGCCACCACATTGAGCAAGGGCGTGGCCGCCTTGCCCGATCACGGCCTTCTGGCCGCGATGGAGGACGAGGAGGGGCGGCGCGGGTTGATCGCGCTGGACAACAAGCTGGTCGATGCCCTGATCGAGGTGCAGGCCACGGGCCGCGTGGAAGCAGGCGACCTGCCGCCCCGCCCCGTCACCCGCATCGACGAGGCGTTGTGCCGCGATTTCCTCGACCTGATGCTGAGCGCCTTCGCCAAGGAAACCGCCACCGAGGCCGGGCGCGATTGGCCTGACCGGATGAGCTATGGCAGCCGCATCGCGGACCGGACACAGTTGAACCTGCTGCTGCCCGAGCAGGGCTATCACCTGTTGAAGGCAAGCGTTTCCGCCGCAGGCCGCAAACACGGTGCGTTGGTGCTGCTGCTGCCCGCCGATGCCGCCATCGCGCGGCGCCGGATGTTGGCGGCACCGTCCACCAAAGGCGCAAAACCGGCGGACTGGAGCGTGCGGATGATGGCCGCCGTTGGTTCGGCGCCGATGGTTCTGGATGCGGTCCTGACCCGCGTGACGTTGCCATTGGGGCGGGTGGAGGCGCTGGCGAAAGGCGACCTGATCCCGTTCCAGCGCGCCGATCTGGGCGCCATCACGCTGGAGGGGGAGGGGGAGCATGTCTTTGCCCGCGGCGGTCTGGGCCAGTTCGAGGGCAACCGCGCGGTCCGCCTTGGGGTGCCCGGGGCGGCGGTTGCAGGGGCAAGGTCGGCATCGGGGGGCGTTCCCGGCGCGACATCGATGCCGGGGGCCGCGCCGCCCATGGGCGGCAGAACGACGGGCATATCTGCGGCAGGCGGGCTGCCACCCCTTGCCGCCGGAGCCGCCCCGACACTTGCGGGCTTGCCGCTGATGGCAGGGTTCGATCCCGACGCGGTCATGGGGGGGGGCGACCCCAACGCGCTGATCGGGGCGTTCGACCCCAATGCGCTGATGGGCGGGTTCGACCCCGACGCGCCGATGGGCTGACGCGTGCGGGCGGTGGCCGCGCCATGGGGCGCAAGGCCATGCGGCGCCGCTTGCAATCTGGTGGTCCGCCGGTCAGGCTGAGCGGTGATCTGCCTGCACCGCGTCGAGGAAACCGTTCATGTCCATCGCCAACTTCCGCCCCCTCGTCGCCAGCGGCGCGCCCCTTGCGGGGACGTTCATGAAGACCCCCTCGGTTGACATCATGGAACTGCTGATTCTGTCGGGGCTCGATTTCGTTTGCATCGATTGCGAACATGCGCCGTTTGACCGTCAATCGCTGTCCGCCTGCCTTGCCGTTGCGCGGGCGCGCGATTTTCCGGTGCTGATCCGCGTGCCGTCGGGCCAGCCCGAGCATATCGGCGCGGCGCTTGATCTGGGCGCCTGCGGGATCGTCGTGCCCCATGTCACCGATGCCGACACCGCCGCGCGGATCGCGCGCGCGTCGCGCTATGGCCATGGCGGGCGCGGCTATGCCGGGTCCAGCCGCTGGGCGGGCTATACCACGCGCAGCATGGCGGAATTGCTGGCGCAAAGCCGGGACGAAACCATCGTCATCGCCCAGATCGAGGACCCGGAAGCCGTGGAGGCAAGCGACGCCATCGCCGCCACACCGGGGATCGACGCGCTCTTTCTTGGCCCCGCCGACCTGTCGGTTGCCTATGGCAAGACCGATCTGGACAGCCCCGAATTGCACGCCGCCATGGCGCGGGTGGGCGTGGCCGCGCGCGCCCATGGCAAGGCCTACATGACCTTCGTGGCCAATGCCGAAAAGGCACAGGCCCTGCGACCCCATGGCTTTGGCGCGTTCTTCATCGCGTCCGAGCAGTCATGGATATTGCAGGGCGCGCGCACCCAGATTGCGGGCATCCGCGCCCTGACCTGACGCCCCCGACGTCCCTGCCGCCCCGGTTCCGCCGCATTTGACATAAATTCGCCCGAATTCGGGCGGATTGTTTCCTGCATTAGAACAACGAAACACCGCAGAACCTTCCTTATTCTGCCGTGCTTGACGACGATACCTGACATGTCTCGGCACCAAAGACCGGAACGCGTAACAAGAATGCAGGTTTGGCACACCGGGTCGATCCATGGCCCATCGCGCAGGAGAAGTTCCATGAAGATGTCCCGTTTCCTCCCCGCCCTGCTGATTGGCGCCGCGCTGGCGGTGTCCGGCTGTGTCGGCACCTCGGATGTGTCGCGGGATATCGCCTTCGACGGCCCGGCGCCGATCGAGAACATCGCCGTGCAGAACTGGAACGTGACCGCCTTCGAGGTCAACGTGCCCCAGACGCTGACCTCGTCCGAAGCCAACACCATCAAGCCCCGCTCGGACATTGTCTGGCGCGAGGACCCGGCCGGTGACCGCCACGCCCAGGTCGACGCGCTGATGACCGCGGCCCTTGCCCCCGCTTTTGCGGCAGTCAATGGCGACACGCCGGTGATCGTCACGCTCGACGTCACCCGGTTCCATGCCCAGACCCAGCGCGTGCGCTATTCCAACCTGCCGAGCGAGCACGAGATCGAGTTCGTGATGACGGTTCGCCACGCCGAAACCGGCGCGATCCTGTCGGGGCCGCGCCCGGTCGACCTGACATTCGACGCCCTTGGCGGTGCCGCAGCGGTCGCTGCCGACGCGCGCGGCGAAACCCAGCGCGTCCGCATCTCGTCGCGGCTGGTGCAATGGGTGAACCAGGAGTTCATCGGCCCGGTTCCCGCCCTGCTGGTGTCCGACGCCCGCTGAGCCTTTCGGAGCTTGCAAGAACCCGCTAGAGGGGACGCATGACAGCGTCCCCCTTGCCCGTTCTGCGCCTCAAACCCAAGGCCGATGCCCGCAGCATCCGCCATGGTCACCCGTGGGCCTGGGCCGATGATCTTGTGCTCGATCGCCGCTCCAAGTCGATACCGGCGGGGGCCTTGGCACTTCTGGAGGATAGCGAGCGGCAGCCGATGGGCGTTGGCATCGCCACGGTAGACGGCCGGATCGGCCTGCGCCTGTTGGATCGCCATGCCGATGCGGTGATCGATGCCGAGTGGCTGCGGGCGCGGATCACCCGCGCGGCCGCCCTGCGCACGGCGCTTTACGACGCGCCTTATCACCGCCTGATCCATGCCGAGGGGGATGGCCTTCCCGGCCTGATCGTCGATCGATTCGGCGACGTTGTGGTGATGCAGCCCAACGCCATCTGGCTGGAGGAACGCCTGGACGATCTGGCGCGGATCCTGCTGGACGTCACGGGGGCGGAGACGCTGATCAAGAACGGCACCTCGCGCGCCCGCGCGCAGGAGGGGTTGCCCGAGGAAATGGTGGTGCTGCACGGCACCGCGCCCAAGGGCCCGATCCCGGTGCCAATGAATGGCGCCCTCTACATGGCCGACGTAATGGGCGGCCAGAAGACCGGCCTCTTCTTCGACCAGCGCCCCAGCCATGCCTTCGCCGCCAGTCTCGCGCGCGGCGCGCGCGTGCTGGATGTCTTTTCCCATGTCGGCGGTTTCGCCTTGGCGGCCCTTGCGGCAGGCGCGCAGAGCGCCCTGGCCGTCGACGCGTCCGAACCGGCGCTGGCGCTGGCCGGGCAGGGCGCGCAGGCGATGGGCTGCACCGACCGCTTCCAGACGCGGCAGGGCGACGCCTTCGATACGATGGATGCGCTGGCCGCCGAGGGCGCGCTTTTCGATCTGGTCGTGGCCGATCCGCCCGCCTTCGCCCCCTCCAAACAGTCGCTCGACAAGGGCCTGCGTGCCTATGAGCGGGTGGCCAAGCAGGCCGCGCATCTGGTGGCCGAGGGCGGCACGCTGATCCTGTGCTCGTGCTCCCACGCCGCCGACCTGCCCAAGTTCCGCGCCGCCTGCCTGCGCGGCATCGGCCGTGCCGGGCGCGAGCCGCGCGTGATCTATACGGGCTTCGCCGGGCCCGATCACCCGGTCCATCCGGCGCTGAGCGAAACCGGCTACCTCAAGGTGCTGGCCTTCCACCTATGATCGCGGTGCTGGACGCCTGCGTCCTCTATCCCACGGTGCTGCGGCAGATCCTGCTGGGATGTGCGGCGCGCGGCCTCTTCACCCCGATCTGGTCCGAGCGGTTGCTGGAGGAATGGGCGCGCGCCGCCGCGCGGACTGGCGGCCCGGTGGACGAACAGATCGCCCGGACCGAGGCGGCGGCGGCCAACCGCGCCTTTCCCGCCGCCCTAACCAACCCTGTCGACCCCGCCGCGCTCTGGCTGCCGGATCCCGCCGATATCCACGTCCTCGCCGCCGCTATCGCGGTCCGTGCCGACACCATCATCACCCAGAACCTCAAGGATTTTCCGGCGCGCGAGCTTTCCGGCCATGGAATTTCCGCGCGCCCGCCCGATGCTGTCCTGATGGACCTGTGGCTGGCCGAGCCTGACGGGGTGGCCGAGGTGGTGGCGGAAACCCATGCCATGGCCGAACACCTCTCGGGTCAGGCACTTCCCCTGCGCGCCCTGCTGAAACGCGCGCGCCTGCCCCGGTTGGGCAAGGCCCTTGCGGGCTGATCCCCTGTTCAACTTGCCCCAATTCATCTTTGCAGAAAAACTCCGGGGGAGGCCGCAGGCCGGGGGCAGCGCCCCCTTCTTCCCTCAGCCTATTCCACGCGCCATTGCGCTTCGATCGCCGCGATCCGGTCCGCTGTCTTGGGATGGCTCATCAGCCATGCCGGCGGCCCGCCGCCCTTCAACCCCGCCAGCGCCTCCAGCTTGCCGAACATCGAGACTTGCGGCGCCGTGCCAAGGCCGGACGCCACCATCAGGGCGGACGCATAGGCATCCGCCTCATACTCGTCCTGTCGGCTCAACCGTGCGGCCAGCATCGAGGCGACCATGCCCGCGATCCACGGCCCGATGCCTGGGATGAACCGCCCCAGCACCGTGGCAAGGACCGCGCGCACGGCGTTCTGGCCGGAAAAGTCGATCATCCGCCGCCGGGAATGGCCGAGCGCCACATGGCCCAATTCATGGGCAATGACGCTGGACAGTTCCTCGGCCGACACCTCGCCCGCGCGGTAGCGGTTGTAGAATCCGCGCGTCAGGAAGATACGCCCGTCCGGCGCGGCCAGCCCGTTCACGGCCTCGACCTCGTAGATATGGACGCGGATCTTCTCGACGCCCAGAACGCCCGCGAACTTGTCGGTCAGGGCCTTGAGCCGCCCATCGGCCAGTTCGGTCGAGCGCGCATTGAGATCCTGCTTCGTGCGCCACGAGGAAAACAGGTAGACCACCAGCCCATAGGCCACGGCAAGAAGGATCGGGGTGAACTTCAACATGGCGGTGATATGGGGGCAATCGCGCCGGGGGCAATAGCGGCAGCACGTCTTCCGGTGGGCTGGATCTGGTCCTGTTGACGCGTTCCCATGGACCAGTTCGGCTGGCGCCCGCCGTCAAGCGCTTGAAACGGAGAATCATCGCCCTCGGCACCCCGCAACATGCGGGCCCGGGTGGGCAGTCGGGCAGAATACGGCGGAATTGGCGCTCGGCAGGGGCCGGAAAGTGACTGTTTCCTATGCCGTCCCAATCAGATTAATCAGCCGAAACAGACTGTTAGGGATCAACAGACGACAGGCCGACATCGGTGGTGTCAGATAAGACTGGCTATCTAAAGGTATTGCATATTAGCCACAAACATTAACGATTTCCTCGGAGAAGACACAATGAAGACGATTTCAATGGCTGGCGCATTTCTGGCAACTGCCATGGCCCTTCCCGCCACAGCGTCGACAGTGCTGACTTATTCCGGCAGCGGTCCCTTCGGGACACCGAACTGGTCGCAGACCGTGGACATCGCCTATTCCGGTGGTCCGTCCTTCAACAACCTTCAGGCGGGTCCGTTCCGCATGAATGACGGCGCGTCCCACATTCTGGCGTGGTGCTTCGACATCTATCAGTATGTCGCAAATGGCATCAGCTACGCCGACACGCCGTTGGCTGTCGGAGCCGAGCGCGACACGTTGCTGAGCCGCCTGTTCACCAGCTTCATCGACGACGTTGACACGGCCCAGGAAGGCGCGGCCTTTCAGCTGGCGATCTGGGAAATCGTCTACGAGGACTTCGACCTCAACGGTCTCGGCTTCGCTGGCGGGCTTTTCAGCGCGTCCGACAATGCCGGTGCCATTGGCCTTGCCTCCACCTATCTGACGACGCTGGGAAGTGGCGCGGATTACGACATCACCTATTATACCTCCAGCACGAACCAGGATCTACTGACGGGCAATCCGTCGCCGGTCCCGCTGCCGGGTGCGCTGCTGCTGTTGATGGGCGGGCTTGGTGCCCTTGGTCTGGCACGTCGCAAGGCCGTCGCCTGAGCGATCTTCGGACGTGAGCTGAACCGGCGCCGCGAAGCTTCTTTGCGGCGCTGGTTGTTCTGTTGCTACTTGCCCAGCATCCGCATGCCCCGGTCCAGACCCGACAGCGTCATCGGCACCATGCGGCCCTCGAACGTTCCGGCAATCATCTGGATCGACTGGGTATGGCGCCAATGCGCCTCGGGTGTCGGGTTGATCCACAGGTGGTTGGGCCATTGCGCGCGCGCACGCTCCAGCCAGACCTGCCCGGCTTCCCGGTTCCAGTGCTCGCTGGCACCGCCGGGAAACGCGATCTCGTAGGGTGACATGGCCGCATCCCCAACAAAGATGCATTTGTAATCAGCGCCATAGGTGTTCATCACCTCATGGGTCGGGATCGTTTCCGACCATCGCCGGCGGTTGTCGCGCCAGACGCTTTCATACAGGCAGTTGTGGAAGTAGTAATATTCCAAATGCTTGAATTCGGCCTTTGCGGCGCTGAACAGCTCTTCCACCACACGGACGTGATCGTCCATTGAGCCGCCGACATCGAGGAACAGGATCACCTTGACCGCATTGCGCCGTTCGGGCCGGGTCTTGACGTCGAGCCAGCCCTGTTCGGCCGTCGCGCGGATGGTGCCGTCAAGGTCCAGTTCCTCAGCCGCGCCATCCCGCGCCCAACGGCGCAGGCGCTTGAGGGCAACCTTGATGTTGCGCGTCCCCAGTTCGACATCGGCGTCGAAATTGCGGAACTCGCGCTTGTCCCAGACCTTCACCGCGCGGCGGTGGCGCGACGTGTCCTGCCCGATCCGCACCCCCTCGGGGTTGTAGCCATAGGCCCCGAAGGGCGAGGTGCCCGCCGTGCCGATCCATTTCGAGCCGCCCTGATGGGGGCCTTGCTGTTCGCGCAGCCGCTCGCGCAGCGTCTCCATCAGCTTGTCGAAGCCGCCCAGCGCCGCGATTTCGGCGCGCTCCTCGGCGGTCAGGTGCTTTTCGGCCAGTTTTTCCAGCCATTCCGCCGGGATATCGGCGGCCTCCAGCACCTGTTCCGGCGTGATCGCCTCGAGCCCGCCGAAGGCGTGGGCAAAGGCCTGATCGAAGCGGTCCATGTGCCGCTCGTCCTTCACCATCGCGGTCCGGGCGAGATAGTAGAAGCCGTCCACATCATAGGTCACAAGGCCCGCCGACACGCCTTCCAGAAACGCGAGATATTCGCGCAGCGACACCGGGATGCGGGCGGCGCGGAGCGTCTGGAAGAATGGCAGGAACATCGGCGGCGCCTTCCTCAGGCCGGGGCGGGGATCACCAGCATCGCAAGGGTGCCGATCATGAAGCCGATGAGGGCGAAGACGGCGGCCCATTGCGCGAGGTCGAGCCGGTTGCCGCCACGCCGCCAGGCAAGTGCAAGGCCGATCCCGATGCCCAGTGCCGCGCCAATGAAATTCAGCATGTCCTGCCCGCCATCCTTACGGCGACAGCGCCGCCACTTCGGTCAATCGCGCGGTGACTGCCGCGGACGAGCCAAACCCATAGCGACCCCAGGCGAGGCTGTCGAGGCGCACCGCGCGTGCTTCGGAGGCGCGGTTGGTGCCTTCCAGCGCTTCGGCGCGGATCATCATCAGCGTCGAGAGAAGCGAGGCGTTCTGCGCCGCGGTTGCGGCGGGTATCGCGCGATCGGTCAGGCGCAGCGCCTCGGCCGCACGCCCGGAGCTGAGCGCGAAGGCGGCCAGTTGCATGTCGACATGGGCCGACTGGATGCCGCGCGGTGCCACCCGCTCGAAGATTTCGGAGGCGGACTGGAAGGCTTCGATCGAGGTTGCCACATCGCTGCTGAGCATCAGGCGCCCCAACGCGAAGTAGCTGAAGGCGAGGCGGGAATCGGTCCAGCCGGATTGCTGCGCGATGCTGACCGCGCGCTGCGCCGCGGCGACCCGTGCCGTGTCCGAGGCGCCCGGCCCAAGCGCGGTTTCCACCGCCGTGATCCACGGGCGCGGCGTCTCGGATCCGACGCCGCCTGCCACGGACCCGCCGGCCGGGTTGATCCGCGCCAGAATGCCGGGCAGGCGTGCGCCCACCTCGCTCCGCGTCATGCCCGAGGCAAGGCTGTCGTCGTAATAGGCCCGCAGGATCAGCATGTCGAAGCCGGTGAGGACCGCGTTGAAATTGTCGTCGTTGAACACGGAATCGGGCAGGCGGTAGAGGTCGTTGAGCGGCCCGAGCGCTTGCGCGATCTCCTCGTGGAGGCAATCGCGCACCTCTTGCGGGGACACGTCCGACGGGATGAACACCGCCACCTGCTGGCGGGTATCGAGCGTGGTCCAATCCAGCGTGCGCCCGGCGCGCGAGCGGCGGAACTCGGCCCAGGAACTGACGCGCGGCACCACGAAGCAGGCAGCCTGCGGCACCACCCGCTGCATGCGCGCGCGGGGCATCGTCTCGATCGTGATGGAGGCGGGCCCGGAACTTACGCGGGTAATGTCGATCCCGGCCTCGGCCCGCAGGCGCGCCACCAGTGAATCGAGATCTGCCACCAGCGAGGGGGTCGCACCCGAGGCGATGGTGACGGTGACGGGCCCCTCGAAGCGGCTGAGCCGCTCGATCACGCGGCCTGATTCCATCTGGAAGCTGAGATCGAGGAAATCGGCCGCGATCGACGTGTTGGACCGTGTCGTCTGGGCTGCCGCGCTGGTGGCGAATGTGTTCATCTGGGGCAGGCTGGCGGGCAGGGCCGAGGCACTGCGGTTTGCCACATCGGCACCGATTGTCGGCGCGCAGGCGGCCAGAACAAGCGCCAGAAGCGGTGCGGCGAGGCGGGCGATTGGGGACAAGTCAGGGCGCCTCATGTTCGGGAATATTTCATGAAATCAGTGGGTTTTGCGATCCGGTCGTAGAGGGCGCGGGCGGTGGTGTTGCCCATCTGGGTCATCCAGTAGACAGCGGGACGCCCGGCGGCGTCGGCATCGGCATAGACCGTCTCGATCAGCGCGCGCGCAATGCCGCGACCGCGCGCGGCCTCCACCGTGAAGAGGTCTTGCAGATAGGACACGGGCGCTGCCTGCCAGCCATGGGAATGGGCAATGACGTGAACCAGTCCCAAGGCATTCTCCCCGTCCCACGCGATCCAGCCGCGCATATCCTCTCGCGCCGGGTCGGTATAGCGGCCGAAGGTCAGATCATAGAGGGATTCGTCGCGCGCCGTGCCGTAGAAGGCCAGATATTGCCGCCACAACATCGCCCAATCGGCACGGTCCCGCTGCCCGAGGGGGCGAATGTCGACGGACTTGATCACAGAGGCGTCTCGCTGGAAAAACGGTCGGGGTCGCGCGCAGTTTCGGCGCCAAAGAGTGTCGGCACCGTGCCGGGCGATTATGGCAGGAATCGGGCAGGCGCACAGGGGGGCGCGAGAATTTCCCGCGCCGATGTGGCCGACACACCCCCGCCGCCGCTAGCGTTGCGACCGGGCCATGAAGGCCAGACGCTCGAACAGGGCCACGTCCTGCTCGTTCTTCAGAAGCGCGCCATGCAGTTTGGGCAGCGCATTGGCACCGTCGCGGCGCAGGTCTTCGGGTGCCAGATCCTCGGCCAGAAGCAGCTTGAGCCAATCCAGCACCTCCGAGGTGGAGGGCTTTTTCTTCAACCCCTGTTGATCGCGAATCTCGTAGAATTGCGTCAGCGCGGTGGTCAGAAGGGCCGGTTTGATCCCCGGATGATGCACCTCGACGATGCGCCTGAGCGTCTCCATGTCGGGGAAACGGATGTAGTGGAAAAAGCAGCGGCGCAGGAAGGCGTCAGGCAGTTCCTTTTCGTTGTTCGAGGTGATGATGACGATCGGGCGGATGCGGGCCTTCACCGTCTCGCCTGTCTCGTAGACGAAGAATTCCATCCGGTCCAACTCCTGCAGCAGGTCGTTGGGAAACTCGATGTCGGCCTTGTCGATCTCGTCGATCAGCAGCACCGACTTCTGGTCGGCATCGAACGCCTGCCACAGCTTGCCGCGCCGGATGTAGTTGGCGACGTCATGCACGCGGGAATCACCCAGCTGGCTGTCGCGCAGCCGCGACACGGCATCGTATTCGTAAAGCCCCTGCTGCGCGCGGGTGGTCGACTTGATGTGCCATTCGATGATCGGCAGGCCAAGGGCACCGGCCACCTGCCGCGCCAGTTCGGTCTTGCCGGTGCCGGGTTCGCCCTTGACCAGCAGGGGCCGCTCCAACGTCACGGCGGCGTTCACCGCAACGGTCAGATCCTCGGTCGCGATGTAGTCGGCGGTGCCATCAAATCTCATGTAAGCGGCCTTCATCTTGGGGGCAGGGGGAGGTGCGGGTTTTGCCTACTTCACACACTATCTAGGTGACAAGCCATCCCGGCGCGTGTAATCGGACCGCCAAGGGGCTGCATGGACTGGCAAAGGCGAGACACCATGAACGAGACAAGCACCACCGAAGGGATCACTATGAAAGCAGAAACTTTCCTGCCGGACGATTATCGTCCCGCCGAGGACGAACCTTTCATGAACGCGCGCCAGTTGGAGTACTTTCGGCGCAAGTTGCTGAGTTGGCGCAATGACCTGCTGGACGAAAGCCGCTCCACGGTCAGCACGCTGCAAGATGGCACCCGCAACATTCCCGACGTCACCGACCGCGCGTCCGAGGAAACCGACCGCGCGCTGGAATTGCGCACGCGCGACCGCCAGCGCAAGTTGATCGCCAAGATCGACAGCGCGCTGCGCCGGGTGCAGGACGGCGAGTTCGGCTATTGCGAAAAGACCGGTGAGCCGATTTCGCTCAAGCGGCTCGATGCGCGTCCTATCGCCACCATGACGCTGGAAGCGCAGGAGCGGCATGAGCGTCGCGAAAAAGTGCACCGCGACGACTGACCGCTTGGTCATGGCGCGCAATCAAGGGCACCCATCGCGGGTGCCCTTTTCGTTGGCGGAGCAGGGATGCGGATCGGACGGGAGATAACGGTGATTGGCGGCGGCATCGGCGGGCTGGCCGTGGCGCTTGCCTGCGCGCAGCGCGGCGCGTCGGTGACCGTGCTGGAACGCGCGCCGGAAATCGCCGAAGTGGGCGCGGGCCTGCAGATCTCGCCCAATGGCTGGGTGGTGCTACAGGCGCTGGGGTTGGCGGCGCGGGTGGCGGCGGGCGCGGTGCGCGGCACGGCGGTACGGCTCCGCGACTTCCGGCGCGGGGCCGAAGTCTTTGCCATGCCGCTCGACGCGCCGTTCCATTTCATGCACCGCGCCGACCTGATAGAGGCGCTGCGCGACGGGGCGCTGGCGGCGGGCGTGACGATCCGTCTGGGCGTCGAGGTGGCCGACGTCGTGCCTGACGGCCCGCGCGTGACGCTGCGCCTTGCCGATGGCACCGAGGAGGTCCACGGCCTGACCATCGGCGCGGACGGTCTCCATTCCGCCGCCCGCGCCGCGCTCAATCCCCGCACGCGGCCCTTCTTCACGGGCCAGGTCGCGTGGCGGGCGCTGGTGCCGTCCCAAGGGCTGCCGCCCGAGGCGCATGTCTTCATGGGACCGGGCCGTCACCTCGTCCGCTACCCGCTGCGCGGCGGCGCGCTGACCAACATCGTCGCCGTGGAAGAGCGGGACGCCTGGGCCGCCGAGGGGTGGAACCAAACCGACGACCCCCTGGCCCTGCGCAACGCCTTCACCGACTTCTGTCCTGAAATCAGGGATTTGCTGGCCGACGTTGATGTGCCGCACCTCTGGGGGCTGTTCCGCCACCCGGTCGCCAAGGTCTGGACGTCCGAGGCCCTGGCCCTGATGGGCGACGCGGCGCATCCGACGCTGCCGTTCCTGGCACAGGGCGCAAACATGGCGCTGGAGGATGCCTGGGTTCTGGCCCGATGCCTTGCGGATCAGGCTGACACACCCACAGCCCTCGGGCGGTATCAGGGCGTGCGCAAGCCGCGCACCGCCCGCATCGTCAAGGCCGCCAACGACAACGCCGCAAACTACCACCTGCGCCCCGGCCCTTTCCGGTTTGCCGCCCACACCGCCCTGCGCCTTGCAGCGCGCGCCGCGCCGCATGTCGTCACGAACCGCTATCGCTGGCTCCATGGCCACGACGTGACACGCTAGGCGCGCCGCCCGATTTCAGCTTGGCCGAAAACTCCGGGGGTGGATGGCCCCATGGGGCCATCAAGGGGGCAGCGCCCCCTGCGACCTTTCCCCCCAAACGGCTTCCCATGAGTCCTGCGCCACAAGACAGCGCCGAGAACGCGCGGAGCGCGGCGGAGGTGCCGCGCGTGGAGCGCCTGCTTCAGTCCAGCGAATAATTCGGCAAGGTATCGAACGCCTCGCGCAGCTTCAGGCCCCATCCGGTGGAGATCTGGGCAAAGAACGGATCATCCGCCTCCAGCCGGCGCCGCACGCCGTGGCACAGCGAGTCGGCCTGGTAGAGGTGGAAATCCAGCGGCATGCCGACGCTCAGGTTCGCTTTCAGGGTCGAATCGAAACTGACCATCAACAGCTTCACCGCCGCCTCGAAGCTCATCTTCGGGTCATAGGCGCGCACTAGAATGGGCTTGCCGTATTTCGTCTCTCCCACCTGGAAGAACGGCGTGTCGGCGCTGGCCTCGACGAAATTCCCCTCCGGATAGATCATGAAAACCCGCGGCTCCCCGCCGCGCACCTGGCCGCCCAGAATCATCGTCGCGCTGAACGAGCTGTCGGCCTCCATCCCGTCCAGCTTGGCCTGGTTCGCGATGACCTCGCGCAGCGTCTGTCCCACCAGTCGGGCCGTCTGGAACATCGACGGCGTCTCCTTCATCGAGGGTACGCCACGATCCTCGACCGCAAGGCTGCGTTCGTTCAGCAGACTGACCACCGCCTGTGTCGTCGCCAGGTTGCCCGCCGTCATCAGCGTGATCGAGCGTTCGCCCGGCACTTCCCACAGGAACATCTTCTTGAAGACACTGATGTTGTCGACGCCCGCGTTGGTGCGGGTGTCGGACATGAACACCAGACCTCGGTCCAGCTTCATCCCTACACAATAGGTCATCTTTGGTTTGTCCCCGGAAAAGCCGCCCATGGTATCGAAGATACCCCAGTCACGGTTAACATCTTCCTACTGCTGCGCCACGCGGATGTCGACCGACATCGCCTCGCCCTTGGCACCGAAATGGATGCCCGCGATCGGCGCCGCGTCGGCGTAATCGAGCCCGGTCGCCACCCGCACATAGCGCGGATCGGGGGAATAGCCGTTCGACACGTCAAAGCCGACCCAGCCGATATTCTCGACAAAGGCCTCGGCCCAGGCGTGGGAGGCATCCTGGTGAACCCGGTCGGTCATCAGCAGGTAGCCGGACACGTAGCGCGCCGGGTATCCCAGATGGCGGGCGGCGGAGATGAAGATATGGGCGTGATCCTGACACACTCCGGCCCCTTCGATCACGGCTTCCTCGGCGCTGGTTTCGGACCCGGTGCGCCCGGTCTCGTAGGCGACCGCGTCAATGACACGCGCCGAGAGCGCGTGAAGGCGCGGCAGATCGCCCGGCATTTCGTCCATCAACCCCTTGGTCAGGGCCGCAACGCGCGGGCCGGCACTTGTCAGGTTGGTCGTGCGCAGGAAGAACCACAGGGGGGCGAAGCCGCCATGCTTGCCGATGACGCCTGCCGTCTCTTCCGTCTGGACCTCGCCCTCGCACAGCACCTTGATCTCGCGCGCGCCGGAATCAAAGGACACTAGCGTCACCCGGTTCTGGTGATGATCGGTGAAGTGGGTTTCGATCTGGCCGCCATCGACCGTCATGTCCCAGGACTTCACCACTTGTCCGGGGCGCGATTTCGGCGTCAGGCGCAGTTGCTGCAATCCATAGCTTGCCGCCGCCGTGAAGCGGTAAGTCGTGGTATGGGTGATCTTGAGCAGCATGTAGTCCCTATCCCTGAAAGCTGTAATCGCGTTCGATCTGCGCGCCCAGATTGGCCACATCGCGCAGGAAATCGGTCAGGAATTCGTGCAGCCCCTCTTCGAACACGTCATCAATGGTGCCGAATTTCAGGCGCGCCAACAGCACGTCCAGCATGTCATGGCAGGGGTGGCGCTGGCCGTAGTTCTCTTCCAGATAGGCAAGGTTGGAGGCGATCTTCTTGATCGAAAACTGCAGGCTGCGCGGCATCCTTGTGTCGAAGATCAGGAAATCCGCGATGCCACGCGCGCCGATATCGCCGCCCGTCAACCAGCGATAGGACCGGTGCGAGGCGACGGCGCGCAAAATGGTTTCCCACTGCACGTTGTCGAGGCTGGAGCCGATCTGGTTCACCGAGGGCAGCAGGACGTAATACTTCACGTCCAGAATCCGCGCCGTGTTGTCAGCACGCTCGAGGAACGTTCCCAGACGGCAGAAATCGAAGATATCCGTGCGCAGCATGGTGCCATGCATCGCGCCCCGCACCAGCGCCGAGTGCTGACGGATCGAGGCGAGAGCGTCGGGCAGGTTGCGGATCGAGACGGGCTGCGACAGTTCGTCCTTCAGGCTCATGTAGGCGTCGTTGATCGCCTCCCACACTTCGCGCGACAGGGCGGTGCGGGTCAGGCGCGCATTCTGGCGCGCGGACGAGATTGCCGACAGCACGGAAGAGCCGTTGGCCGGATCGCGTAGCAGGAAGTCGATGGCGCTGTCCTGATCGACCTCGCCATATTGCTCTTCATAAAGCACGCTGACGGCAGCGGTCTTCAGCACCGAGCGCCATTCGTCATTGGCCCCGTCGGGCCGCGTCAGCGCGATCCGGAAGCCGGTTTCGACCAGACGGGTCATGTTTTCGGCGCGTTCCAGATAGCGGAAAAGCCAGAACAGGCCGCCTGCGGTTTTGCCCAGCATAGCCCTATTCCTCCAGTACCCAGGTGTCCTTGGTGCCGCCGCCCTGCGACGAGTTCACCACCAGACTGCCTTCCTTCAGCGCCACGCGGGTCAGGCCGCCGGGCGTCAGCGTGATCTTCTCGGGCGACATCAGCGCAAAGGGGCGCAGGTCGACATGGCGCGGTGCGAGGCCCGCCTCGGTCAGGATCGGGCAGGTCGACAGCGCCAGAGTGGGCTGCGCGATGTAGTTGGATGGCCGTGCCTCGAGCTTGGCGCGGAAATCCTCCAGCTCCTGCTTGGAGGCGGCGGGGCCGACCAGCATGCCATAGCCGCCCGAGCCATGGACTTCCTTGACCACCAGTTCCGCCAGATGCTCCAGCACATAGGCCAGCGCATCCGGTTCCGAGCAGCGATGGGTCGGCACGTTCTGCAACAGCGCCTTCTCGCCGGTGTAGAACTCGATGATGTCCGGCATGTAGCTGTAGATCGCCTTGTCGTCGGAAATGCCGGTTCCCGGTGCATTGGCGATGGTGATGCCGCCCGCGCGGTAGATGTCCATGATGCCGGGGACGCCCAGCATGCTGTCGGGATTGAAGTTGAGCGGGTCGAGATATTCGTCATCGACCCGGCGATAGATCACGTCGATAGGCTTGTAGCCCTCGGTCGTGCGCATCGCGATGCGGCCATCCTTGACGCGCAGGTCGTGGCCTTCGACCAGTTCGACGCCCATCTGATCGGCCAGAAACGCATGTTCGAAATAGGCGGAGTTGTGGATGCCCGGCGTCAGCACCGCCACGGTGCAATCGCCCTTGCAGGCGGCGGGCGCGCAGGCCGACAGCGAGCGGCGCAGGTTGGTGGGATAGTTCTGGACCGGCTGCACCTTCACCTTGCTGAACAGTTCGGGGAACATCTGCAGCATGGTTTCGCGGTTTTCCAGCATGTAGCTGACTCCCGACGGCGTGCGGGCATTGTCTTCAAGGACGAAGAACTCATCCTCGCCGGTGCGCACCAGATCGGTGCCGACGATGTGGGTATAGACGCCGCCCGGCGGCTCCACCCCGATCATCTGGGGCAGGAAAGCCACGTTCTTGTCGATCAATTCGCGCGGCACCCGGCCCGAGCGCAAGATCTCCTGCCGGTGATAGATGTCGTAGAGGAAGGCGTTGATGGCGCGCACGCGCTGTTCGATCCCGCGGGTCAGTTTCGACCATTCGCGCCCCGAAATGATGCGCGGAACGATGTCGAAGGGGATCAGCCGCTCGTCGGCGGCATCTTCGCCATAGACGTTGAAGGTGATGCCGGTGCGGCGGAAGAAATTCTCGGCATCGCGGGATTTCTTGCGCAACTCGTTCGGGTCTTCGCTGTCGAACCAGCTGGCATAGGTGCCATAGGGTCTGCGCATTGACTGCGCGCCGCCTGTCATCTCGTCGAAAAATTGGCTCTGAGTGCTCATGTCGCCTCCCTGCGCCCTAACCTTATCAGACGAACCGTCGAGCGAAAGGGCCAGCGGTTTGGCGTTGATCTCAAGGCGCAAATGAAGATTAGGGTGAAATATTAGGCGCGTCGCCTAATTATCAAGCCATATGGTAACGGGGCCATCATTCACCAGCGTGACCGCCATATCCGCCCCGAAACGCCCGGTTTCGACCTTCGGCCCAAGCACCGACAGGGCGGCGGTGAAGTGGCGATAAAGCCGTTCCCCCTCGGCGGGTGGGGCGGCGGTGGAAAAGCCGGGGCGGTTGCCGCTGGAGGTATCGGCGGCAAGGGTGAACTGGCTGACCACAAGGGCGCTGCCTTGGATGTCGAGCAATGAGCGGTTCATCTTGCCCGCGTCGTCCTTGAAGATGCGCAGCTTGGCGATTTTCGCGGCCATGGCATCGGCCTGCGCGTCGGTATCGCCCTGCATGGCGCAGATCAGGATCAGGAGGCCGGGGCCGGTCTGGCCGACGAGATCGCCATCAACCTCAACGCGCGCATGGGTGACGCGTTGGACCAGCGCCCTCATGACAGTATCTGCCGATGGGGCGATCTCATGTGATTTCGGACCGGCGCGGTGGGTTGGCCCCGGCACGGGTGACGGTGACGGCGGCGGCCTTTACGCCCAGTGTCATCGCGGCGCGCAGCGTGTCGTCCGACAGCCCCTCGGCCAGCGCGGCCTTGCTCAGCGCGCCCGCTTCGGCCAGTCCCGCCAGAAAGCCCGCGTTGAAGGTATCGCCCGCGCCGACGGTATCGGCGACCTGCACCTTCTCGGCACGGACATGCAACTCGCCGCCTTCATGGAACCCCGTCACCCCGGCGGAACCTTGCGTGACCAGAACCAGCTTGGGCCCCTTGGCGCAGAGCGCGCGCGCCAGCTTTGGCAGCGCGTCATCGCCCAGAAGCCAGCGCAGATCCTCGTCAGAGGCCTTCACCACATCGGCATGGGCCAGAAGCCCGTCCATCCGGGCGCGGAACCGCGCCTCGTCGGCGATGAAGCCGGGGCGGATATTGGGGTCGATCATCACCACGTGGGACGCGGCCGCGCGGAGGGCGAGGGCGGCATAGGCATCGGCGCAGGGTTCGACCGCAAGGGAGATGCCGCCGAAAAAACACGCCTGCGCGGCATCGGGGATCACCGGCAGATCGGCCTCGGTCAGCATCCGGCCGGCGGTATTCTCGTCATAGAAGGCATAGCTTGCCTGCCCGTCCGTCAGCGTCACGAAGGCCAGCGTGGTCGGGCGGTTGGCGCGGTGGGCCAGTTTGGCACCGACGCCATTGGCCATCAAAACGCCTGCCAGACGCTCGCCGAAGAGGTCGGTCGAGAGGCCGGTGAAGAACTCGGTCGGCACGCCAAGGCGGGCAAGGGCCACGGCGGTGTTGAAGACCGAACCGCCGGGATAGGGCGCGAAGGCCGCTTCACCGGCTTCGGTCTTGCGGGGCAGCATGTCGATCAGGGCTTCGCCTGCGCACAGGATCATCGGGGAGCCTCCTTCTTTTCGGCGAAGTGGTAGCGATCACATCGCAGGGAGGGAAGCCCAAAGCTGTTGGGGCGGGCGGCACTACTTGTTGAGCGATGCCCCGATCTCGGAGGTGACGCCGCCCGAGGGTACCACGGGCGCGGGGGCCTCGGCAAAGCTGCCGCCGCCGCCGACACTGCCACCGAAGCCGCCACTGTCGGCCACCTCGAGCGCATAGAACACCGCCAGCGCCACAAGGATCGCCACGATGATCGCGGCGGCGATCTTGGTCCAGCTATAGGGCCGCTCGCCCTGCACCCTGCCGGTCTGGGCGTTGACGACGAAGCGGAAGCTTTTGGCGCGGTATTTGTAGGCGGCGATCCAGACGGGCAGCAGGATGTGCTTGAAGGTCGTGCGGTCGACATGGGTGTTCATCGTGTCGATCTTCTGCGCGTCGCCGCCGATGTCGCTGCGGATGTCGCGCTGGATCTGGGCGTCCATGATCTGGCGCGCCTCGACCATGCCTTCTTCCAGTTCGATCGTATATCCCTCGGCCCGGAAACCGGACAGGAATTCGGGTTTGTATTCGGCCAGCGCGCTCAGGTCCCAGGGGGCCAAGGCGTCGGTATAGCGCTTGGGCAGGGATTTGGAGGCCAGCACCAGGATATCGTCGAAGAAGCGGTTGACCCGCCCGCTGACCGAGGTCCAGCGGATGCGGCGTTCCTGACGCGGCTTGCCGTCGGCCCCGCGCACGGTGACGTAATAGGCCGTCCCGCGCTGGCCGCGATAGGAGGTGTCGGTATCGGCGTCATAGGTCCAGTAGGGGACATAGATGCCATCGAGCTTGCGCCCCTCGCGCGCATATTCCTTGAGGCCGTTTGGGGCGAACCACAGCTTGCCCAGCCAGTCGTTCATCGCCTTGTGGGCCTCGCGCTCGGTCATCTGGAAGGGGATCAGACCCTTGGGCTTGAGGTGGCGGTGGGTGCCGGTATCGGTCACGACGGGCGTGGCGCAGAACGGGCATTCCTGGCTGTGGCTGTTGGCATCGAAGGTGACCTGCGCACCGCAGGACGGGCATTGCGAGACGCGGGTTTCCTCGATCTCCATGCCTTGGGTCTGGCCGCGCAGGGCGGCTTCGAAATCATTCTCGACCAGCGCGTCGCCGCCGCCCCAGGGGCCATCACCGACGGTGATCGCCTCTTCGTTGCCGCAATGGTCGCAGATCAGTTTGCCCTCGGTCGGCGCATAGCGCATGTCCGAGCCGCAGTTGGAGCAGGGAAAGCGATGCTCGTCGACGGGGCGGGCGGTTTCGGGCTGTTGGTGATCGGTGTCGGACATGGCGCTCGAGTCCCGCAAGCGTGAAAGGTGCGGTCCTTGTCCCGCGCCGGGCGTCGGGGATCAAGCAGGGATTTCCATAAGGCGCGCGCCCTAGAGGTAGCGATGCAGCGCGCGGGGGGCCATGATCCGCAGCGCGTTGTCCCGCAGCGCATAGTGACGCCAGACGTGAAACGCCGCATGGGCCATTACCAGCAGGGTGAGGCCGTAGAACTGGTAGGTATGGGCGAAGGACACGATGGCATGGGCGCGCGGCAGGTCGAGCGGTGGCGCTATGGGCAGGAATCCCCCGGCTTTCAGCAGCACGGCAGAGGTCAGTGCCAGCAGGAATCCCCCCAGTGCCACGCCGAAGAGCCCCCAGATCAGCGTCTTGTGAAGGATCGGATGGAGCGCGCGGGCGAGGGGCGGCAGTTTCGGACCGGGGCGCGAGGCCAGCCCGCGCCGGATGTGCCATCCGGTCCATGCCAGCGCGAGGCTGACGAAGATCAGCCCGTTGACCGAGTGCAGGCGAAACCAGCCCGGACCCGCGCGGCGCATGGCGTCGGGATCGGCGAAGAGGAACCAGACGAAGAACGGCAGGATGCCCCAATGCAGCAGCTTGAGCGTTGTGCGCCGCGTCGGAAGGCGGCCCCGAAGGCGTTGCCGGAAGTCCGGCCAGATCGGCAGAGGCGGGTGGATGTCGGACATGGGACCTTCCGTGCTGCGATGGGTCTAGCAACGGAAGGGCGTTTGCGAAAGTTTCAAAGCGACAATTCTCGGCGCCGTGCAGTTGCACTTGGCGGGGTTTCGGGGGATGGAATGGGCAACGCAATGACGCTCGGGAGGGGCAGGGATGATTACGCTGGATCAGGCGCGCACGATGATTTCGCAAGCGCGCGGTGCCGGGCGCCGGATGGGGCTGAAGCCCCTGACGGTGATCGTGCTGGACGGGGGCGGCCATGTGCTGGCCTTCGAGCGCGAGGATGGCGCGGCGCCGGGCCGGTTCGAGATTGCGCAAGGCAAGGCCTATGGCTGCGTCATGCTGGGCATGCCCGGGTCGGCGCAAATGGCCCGCGCCGAGGCGCAGGCCTATTTCATGGCCGCCGCAAACGGGGCCTATGGCGGCAAGGTGATCCCGGTGCCGGGCGGCGTGCTGGTGTTGCAGGATGGCAAGGTGGTGGGGGCCGTCGGCGTGACCGGCGACACGTCCGAGAACGATGCCGCCGTGGCCGTGATCGGGATCGAGGCCGCGGGCTTCGGGGCCAGCGCATGAAGCGGTTGATCTCGTCCGGCTCAAAGTTCGAGGCCGAGATCGGCTATTCCCGCGCCGTTGTGGTGGATGGCTGGGTGCTGGTCGCGGGGACAACCGGGTTCGACTATGCCACGATGGAGATTTCCGGGGATGTGGTGGCGCAGACCGAGCAGACGTTTCGCAACATCGCGCTGGCGCTCGATGACGCGGGTGCCGCGATGCGCGATGTGGTGCGGGTGACGTATATCCTGCCCGACCCCGCCCTGTGGGAGGCGTGCTGGCCCGTGACGCGCGCCTGGCTGGGCGAGGCGCGACCAGCGGCCACGATGATGATCGCGGGCCTGCAGGACCCAAGGATGAAGATCGAGATCGAGGTAACGGCGAAACTACCCGCTTGACGCCCTGTCGCGGCGCGCTGGAGGGGCTCTGTCAGGCAACGGTCAGCCGAGGGTCAGTGACAAGGTGGCAGGCGCGCGGAATCCAGGACGTTTAAGCCAGCGCGGCGGCGACGCCAGCGTCAGGCGCGGGTGGCGGGTGAACAGGCGATCCAGCGCCACCTGCGCCTCGATCCGCGCCAGTTGCATGCCGAGGCAGGCATGGGGGCCGAAGCCAAAGCCCAGATGGGCGTTGGGCAGACGCTCGGGCATCAGGAGATGCGGGGCATCGACGCGCGCGGGATCGTGGTTGGCTGCCAGAAGAAAGGCCGAAACCATCTCGCCCTTCCTGACCATAGCGCCAAGCGCGTCGGTATCGCGGACCGCCACCATCGGCTTGGTCAGCATCACCGGAGAGAAATAGCGCACCAACTCCTCGATCAGCAGGGGATGCCCGTGGAGATGGGCGCGCAGAGCGCGGTTGCGGGCAATGGCCGCGATGCCGTTGTTGATCAGATGCACCGTCGTCTCGTGGCCTGCCAGAAACAGCAGCATCACCATCGACAGCAACTCCTCCCCGGTCAGGCGCGCGCCGTCCTCTTCGGCATGGACAAGGGCCGAGATCAGACCAGGGCCCTGCGGCGCCCTGCGGGCATCGGCGAAAAGCGCGCGCAAGCTGTCCTGCAGCCCGCGCAAGCGCAGGACGGCGTGGAGGGCCCGCAGGGGATTGGTGGCGTGGCTGATCGGCGCGATGCGGGCGGTCAGGTCGGCGTGGCGATCCTCGGGGATGCCGAGCAGGGCGCAGATCGCGAGGAAGGGAAGCGGGCGGGTGTAGCGGGCGACGATGTCGACGGGACCCTGGCGGGGCAGGTCGTCCAACAGACGCTCGGCCATCGCCTCGATCCTCGGGCGCATGTCCTCGATCGTGGCGCGGGCGAAGGCCAGTTCCACCAGATGCCGCAGGCGGCGATGGTCGGGGTCGTCCTGCACGATCATGGTGCCCAGAAGCGGCTTGATCGACGCGGGCATCCACCAGAACCGTTGCGCGATCGACGTGCCGGTGACCGGCGCAGGGTCGCGGCGAAAGAGGTCGGGCGACTTCAACAACTGCCTCGCAGCGGCGTCCGTGGTCGTTGCCCACATCGTTCCCATGATCGGCAGGCGGATGCGCACCAGCGGTCCCTCGGCGCGCATCTGCGCCAGCAGGGGTGCCGGATTTTCCAGAAACGCGGGGTCGCTCAGGCGATAGCTCATTGAACTGCCTCTTTTTGCGGCATGTGCGCAAATGCAAGACGGGCTGCGCGGCCAAGGGACTTTTCCTTGGTGCCCATCCTCGTTAGCTATGGGGTCACAGGCAACAAGGAAGCGACATGACCCGCCCCGTGATCGGCATCATCGGCAACCACCATCTGATCAACGATCAGTATTCGACCCATGCCTGCGGCACGATGAATTCCGAGGCGATTGCCGAGGTGGCGGGCTGCGTGCCCATGGTGATCCCCGCCGATCCGCGCTTCGTGCGCGTCGAGGATCTGCTGGAGGTCTGTTCCGGCTTTCTGTTCACCGGCGGGCGGCCCAACGTCCACCCCGAGGAATATGGCGAGGAATATACCGATGCCTACGGCGCGATCGACCGCGCCCGCGATGCCGTGGCCCTGCCACTGGTGCGCGCCTGTGTCGAACGTGGTCAGCCGTTTCTGGGCGTCTGCCGTGGCTTTCAGGAGGTCAACGTGGCCATGGGCGGCTCGCTCTACCCCGAGATCCGCGATCTGCCCGGTCGGATGAACCACCGCATGCCGCCCGACGGCACGCTGGAAGAGAAATTCGCCCTGCGCCACATCGTCAACTTCTCGGAGAACGGGCCGTTTCATCGCCTGATGGGCGCGCGCGAGGTTCTGACCAACACGCTCCACGGGCAGGGCATCAAGACGCCCGGCGCGCGCGTGGTGATCGACGGCCACGCCCCCGATGGCACGCCCGAGGCGATCTATATCGCCGATGCCCCGGGATTCACGCTGTCGGTGCAGTGGCACCCGGAATACCGGGCGGCGGCCGATCCGGTGTCGCGTCCGCTGTTCGCCGCGCTGGGTGCGGCCGCCCGGGAATGGGCGGCGAGCAGGCGTCCGGTGCCCGTCGGTGCCGTGGCCTGAGGGGCGGGGCCGAGGTCTTTTCCATCGCCCGTTGCCTGCACCGCGACGCAGCCCTTCACGCGCTGAAATTCTCCTTGCCTGAAAGGGCCCGGTGGGCGCATTTTGCCGCCATGGGAAGCGACCCCTGCAAGGCGTGGTCACAATCAACCTCGGCGCCGTCACGCATTCAGACGGGAGGCAGGGGCGGTGGCCCACGCCCTTAACAAAGGCACACGCGATGTTTTCAAAAGTATTAGCGATTTTCACGACGGCCCTGATGCTGGCATCTTCGCCGGCACTGGCCGATTGGGCGGCCAGTGCGGTTTCCCAGGGACAAACCGGCCCAGGCGCCACGGCGCAGGTTGACTGCCCCCCGGGCGGCGCGCCCGGTCCTGTCTGGGGCACGGGGACCTATACGTCCGACAGTTCCATTTGCGGCGCGGCGCAGCATTACGGCTGGTTTGCTCCCGGCGGCGGCGGCGTGGTCACCTATCAGACGGTGCCGGGCCTGCCTGCCTACCAAGGCACGACGCAGAACGCGGTCACGACCGGCGACTATGGCCAGTGGACCCTCAGCTTCCAGATTACCGGCATCGCGCCGATCGCGGGAGGGGGTGCAGCCCCAAACTTTCTGACGGTTGCAACCTGGACCACGACGCTGGACGAGGTGGGATTTTCCACCGATGTCGGCTCTGCCCATTAATTCGCCTGCCCGCCGGGTGGATCGACAGCCTCGACGATCTGGGGCACGGATGTCTACACCTCGGACAGCGCGATCTGCGTGGCGGCCATCCATCGCGGACTGATCCAGCCCGTCAATGGCGGCCTCGTGACGGTGGTGGTTCTGGGCAGTCAGGCCGAATATGTCGGCAGCCTGCGCAACGGCATCACATCCTCGTCCTATCCGTCATTCCCGACAAGCTACACGTTCCAGTAAGGTAGTCATCACAAGGGGTTGCGGGCCGTTCTTAAAGTAGGGCGGCCCTACCCATACTGCGCCAGCATTGCGTTCAGATCGTCGAGGGTGTTCGCCTCGGCCACGGATTTGTCCTTGCGCCATCGCGCCATGCGCGGGAACCGCAGCGCCACGCCGGACTTGTGCCGGGGCGAGGCCTGGATACCCTCGAAGGCGATCTCGAACACGTGGTGGGGCCTGACGGCGCGGACTGGGCCGAAACGGTCGGTGGTGTTCTTGCGCACCCAGGCCGTGATCTCGCGGAATTCGGCGTCGGTCAGGCCGGAATAGGCCTTGGTGAAGGGCACAAGATCGGGACCGTTCCAGACCGCGAAGGTGAAGTCGGTATAGAGCGTCGCGCGCCGGCCCGATCCCGACTGCGCGTAGATCATCACCGCGTCGATGCAGAGCGGATCGACCTTCCATTTCCACCAATCGCCCTTCTTGCGGCCCGCAAGATAAGGCGCGGACAGGCGTTTGAGCATCAGACCCTCCGCGCCAAGGGTGCGGCTTTGGGCGCGGGCACGGGCCAGATCGTCCCAGGTTTCGGCCTCGACCCGGGGCGATAGCCGAAGGGGTAGGTCTGTGGGAAGCGGTGCCAAGGCCGCGGCAAGGATCGCGCGCCGCTCTGCCAGCGGCGTCTGGCGCAGGTCGCGCCCCTGCCATTCCAGCAGGTCATAGGCCATCAGGATGCAGGGCGCGTCGGCCAGCAACTTCTTCGGCACGGTCTTGCGCCCGATCCGGGGCTGCAACCTGGCGAAGGACAGCGGCGCTTCGGCGTCGCGGTCATAGGCCAGCACCTCGCCATCGATGACAGTGCCCTGCGGCAGGAAATCGACCAGTTGCGCCAGTTCGGGGAAGCGGTCCGTCATCAGATCCTCACCCCGCGACCAGAGGTAGCGGGCGCCGTCGCGCAGGATCATCTGGCCCCTGATGCCGTCCCACTTTCTTTCGGCCAGCCAATCGCTTACGGGGCCAAGTTCATGCGGTTCCTGCTCGATCTGATAGGCGAGATAGAAGGGGTATGGGCGGCTGAAATCGGCTGTCGGGTCGGGCGCCTCGATCAAGGTTGTCCAGGTGATGCGCTCGGGCGACCAGTCGCCCATCAGGCGATGGGTCAGTTCCGCCTCGTCGATGCCGGTGGCCTGCGCGAGCGCCCGTGTCATCAGCTTCTGGCTGACCCCCATGCGCCAGCCGCCGGTGATCAGCTTGTTGAACACGAAGCGCTCGGTCGGGGGCAGCCCGTCCCACGCGTCGAGGATCGCCGCCTTGCGGGTATCCTCGTCCGCCTTGTCGAGGGCGCGCAAGCTGGCGATCCAGTCGCTGAGGCTTTTGTCGAGGCGGTGCGTGGGTTCCGGCAACACCAGCGCGATGGTTTCCGACAGGTCGCCCACGACCGGATAGCAGGTTTCGAACAGCCAGAGCGGGATATTGGCCCGCTCGGCCGCCCATTCGCGGAGTTTGGTTGTGGTGATCGCCCGTCGTGGCCTGCGACCGGACAGCAAGGCGATGGTCCAGATCCGGTCATCGTCGGGCGCATGGCGGAAGTAGTCGGCCAAGGCGGCGGTCTTGACGCTGGTCTTGGTGGTCTGGTCCAGCGCGGTGAAGAGATGGGCGAAGGCCTTCATGGCGTGGTCACGGCCAAGGTTTCCACCTCGTCCAGATCATCGCCGCCGAACTCCGTCTCGACGATGCCCGCGTGATAGCCCTGACCGCGCAACCAGCGGGCGAATTGGGTGGTGTAGCCGTGGGTGACAAAGACCCGCTCGGCCTCTGTCGCCCTGATGGCGGCGTTCAGGCCTTTCCAGTCGGCGTGATCGCTGACCACGAAGCCCCGATCCGCCGCGCGCCGGC
>JBBQHZ010000043.1:0-27544 GCA_038324445.1 Rhodobacterales bacterium
GCGCTGCAGCGAATGGAACTCGTTCGGCAATTTCCTCTCTTTGCTGACCTCGACCACGCCACGCTTCGGCGCCTCGGACGGGCATTGCAGACACGCTACGCCAATGCGGGCGAGATCGTGATGCGAAAGGACAGCCCGGCAACCAACGTGTTCTTCATTGCCTCAGGTGCTGTCGAGTTGGAAACCGCCGGGCAGACCTGGCGTCTCGGACGCGGCGAGATGTTCGGACAGATGGCAATCCTGATGAACCGCGCTCGGCGCGCAGACGTGCGGACCATAGCACCCTCGACACTGCTCGTTCTGGATGACGAGCGTTTCAAGCGTCTCTTTCAAAGCAGCGAAACCTTGCGGGATGCCGTTCGCGCCAGCGCCAAGAAGCGGGACATACCACTGGAGCAGTTTCTACTTTGACGCTGGCCTGATTGAGCAGGTCATGGCTTGGAGTGGCTTCGTGAAGAAAGCATCTCGCAATTCCGATTTCACGCCGATCCCGAGGTCAAGGCGGGCCTTGCAGGAGCATGTTGATCCTGTGCCTCAGGAGAACGTTTGACGGGTGTCCCGCAACCCTCGCAGCAATCGGGTAGATGCCGCATGGGCTACTGTGTCGGCATGAGAAAGATTTCCTTCACAGCACAACGCGGGTCGGCCTCAAGAGCAAAGAGCGCAGCTTTGGCCACGTCCTCTGGCTGCAACTTGTCGGGCTTGGGCTCGGTAAAGAAGGGCGTGTCGACCATGCCCGGCGCGATGATCGTGCATCTGCCGCCAAAGGACTTCATTTCTTCGGATAGGTTGCCACCATAGCCGTGGACGAACCATTTCGACGCTCCGTAAACCGAGCCGGCGATATGGCGTCGCCCGGCGGCCGATCCGGTCAGCAGAAGGTGCCCCGCGCGCTCTTTGAGATGCGGCATCGCCGCCTTCACCGTCCACAGAACCCCCAGGACGTTAACTGCGATCATCTGCTCCCATTCGTCCGGGTCGCCTGCATCGGTGCCCGCGGCCGAGAGCCCCATACCGGCATTGGCGAAGGCCGCGTCCAACCCGCCGGTAGTGTCAACGAAAGCAGCCAACGCCGCCTTGATGTCGTCGAGGTTGGTGACGTCGCCCGGCAGGGCGTGGGCGTTGTCGCCAAGCTCATCCGCGAGAGACGCCAACTTTTCCTCTGAACGCGCAAACAGGCCGACATGCCACCCCTGCGCCACCGCCAAACGCGCCGTCGCTGCCCCGATCCCGCTCGATGCGCCCGTGATGAAAAGTGACTTCGTATTCATGTGGTGTCCCTCTCTGTGATTTGTGATTGTCGGTCTTTGAACAACCCGCGCATGACGGTTGCGTTCCATCAGGGCAGGATCGGTGCCGCTGCCTCTCCTGTTCGGTCCTTCAATACACAGGTGAAAGAGTGCCATCTTGGCGATCACTTCCAGATCAACACTCCCGTGAAGACGGAACTCGTGCCAACGACCGGCGTTAACCCAACTGATCTGAAAGGGGACACCATGTCGAAATTTACCACCATCAATCCTGCCACCGAAGAAGACATCCAGAGCTACGATCTCATGTCCGAACGGGAAGCGATGGAGCGAGTCGAGGCCTGTCACGCGGCATTTATGGAGTGGCGCAAGCTAACCCACTCGGAACGCGCGCGCCATCTCACCAAGATCGGCCAGAAGCTTCGCGAGAATGCCGACGAACTGGCAGCCTTGATGACGCAAGAGACCGGCAAGCTGTTGAAGGATGGTCTTGTGGAAGTCGAGATCTGTGCCGCAATCTGTGACTACACCGCCGAAAACGGTCCGAACTTGCTGGCCGACGAGGAGCGGACGCATGGCGCCGACCAGAACCGCGGCATCGTCAGCTACCAACCCATCGGGGTCATCTATTCGATCCAACCCTGGAATTTTCCGCTCTACCAACCCCTGCGCGTGCTGGCCGCCAATCTTATGGCCGGCAACGGCTGCGTTCTGAAACATGCCAGCATCTGCACCGGGTCGGGCCTGCGCCTGCGGGATCTCTGCATTGAAGCCGGCCTGCCGGAAGATCTGTTTCAGGTGGTCGTGATCGACCACGACACCAGCGACAAGCTGATTGCCCACCCCAAGGTCCGTGCGGTCACGATGACCGGTAGCGATGATGCCGGGCGGCATATCGGGGCCATGGCGGCCAAGGAATTGAAAAAGACCGTGCTCGAACTGGGGTCAAACGACGCCTATCTCGTACTCGAGGACGCAGACATCGATACGGCAGTGAAATTCTCGGTGATGGGGCGCCTCTACAACAACGGCGAAACCTGCGTGTCGGCCAAGCGCTTCATCGTGACCGACAAGGTCTATGACACCTTTGTCGATGCATTCGTCACCCAGATGAAGGCCATCAAATTGGGCGATCCCACGCACGAGGACAGCCAGCTCGGGCCGCTTTCAAGCCAGGACCAGTTCGACACGGTCAAATCGCAAGTCGATGACAGCGTCGCAAGGGGAGCGACGATCTTGTGTGGCGGCGAAGCGCCTGACCGAACAGGGGCCTACTATCCCGCCACTGTCTTGGCCGATCTCGCCCCCGGAATGCCCGCCTATGACGACGAAATCTTTGGGCCGGTCGCGTCCATCATCCGGGCAAAGGATGACGAGGATGCGATGCGACTTGCGAACGACAGCCGCTACGGCCTGGGCGGAGGGATCTTCTGCAAGGACGAAACACATGCCCTCGAGCTGGCGCGCGATCATTTCGACACGGGGATGGTCCACATCAACTCTTTCGGGGCCGCCGATCCGAACATGCCGTTTGGCGGGGTGAAGGACTCCGGCTACGGGCGTGAGCACGGTGGCTTCGGCATGAAAGAGTTCGTCAACGTGAAAGCCATCTTCCTGCCGTGATCGGGCTCAGCGCCAATCTTCCTGCCGTGATCGGCCTCAGCGCTAGGAGCTGACGCGCAACACGGCCTCCCCGACGATTTTAATTGCAGCAATGCCTGCGTGCAGCGCGATCAGCGCACAAACCAACATGAAGGAACTTACCATGAGCATGAACGTCCTTGTCGCCGGAGCAACCGGCAGAACGGGTCTCCACCTTGTGCGAGAGCTGCTTGACCAAGGCCACACGCCAACCGCGCTTGTCCGCGAGAGTTCGGACACCAGCGCCTTGCCGCAAGGGATCGCGCTGCGTCGCGGTGATCTTACCGACCTCCAGGATGGGGTCTGCGATGGCATGGATGCGGTAGTCTTTGCGGCAGGCTCTGGCGGAGGGACCGGACCGGAAATGACGGACAAGGTTGATCGTGACGGGGCCAGACGGTTGGTCGATCTGGCGCGAGAGGCAGGCGTGAAGCGCTTCGTGATGCTGAGCTCGGTCGGGGCGGACCAATCCGCACCCAAAGGCGAGATCGCCCATTACCTCAAGGCCAAGCATGCGGCGGACGAACACCTCAAGGCGTCCGGCATGCCGTATGCGATCCTTCGGCCGGTGGCGTTGAGCGACGACAGCCGGGGCGAGGATGTGATCCTTGGCGACGACGTGGATAAATCCGCAACCGCCTCCCGCGCGGATGTCGCCCATGTGCTGGCCGAGGCGGCCACCACCGGTCGTTACGACGGCTTGGCTCTGAACATGCAATCGGCCTGATCTGGAGTGACGCTTGCATCGCAAGCGGCATCTGCGCCCCACGTTGCAGGGGAGCGCAGATGCGGGGATCTTACCTTAGGAATGGCTGCCGCTCGTGCTCTGAAGGGGCACCCAGGCTCTGGCGCCCGCACCCTCGATTGAAGGCGGACCGTGCATGAAAGAATTAGAGCGATCGATAAGGCTTCTCTACACCGGTCAGGGCACGCGGGCCCGCAGGTTTCGATATGGGCTGATCGCCTTCGACGTGGTCACGATCGCCTATTTCATTGTGACTGCGGCGATGCCCGCCACACCTTTTGGCACTTCGGTTAATACGGCACTCGGTGTGCTCATCTTGCTGGATCTTGCAGCCCGGTTCTGGATTTCGGACGATTTGCGCCGCGAAATCACGCGGATCTACACGCTGGCTGATCTTCTCGTCGTATTGTCTCTGCTGCTTGCGCCCTTATTTGCCGAGAACCTTGCGTTTCTCCGAGTGTTGCGGGGGCTGCGGCTGATCCATTCCTATCACTTGCTGCGCGATCTCAGGCGAGAAAGCCTTTTCTTTCGACGCCATGAGGATGCCATCCTCGCATCGGTCAACCTGTTCGTCTTCATCTTCGTGACCACCTCGGTGGTCTTTGTCCTGGCCTTCGGTGAACAGGCCGGAGCTGAGGGCTATATTGATGCGCTCTACTTCACGGTCGCAACTTTGACGACCACCGGCTTTGGCGACATCATAATGACCACGCCGAGTGGGAAGCTTCTGTCCGTCTTCATCATGGTTGTTGGTGTGGCGCTTTTCGTGCAATTGGCGCGCGCCATTTTCCAGCCGTCGAAGATAAAATACAAGTGTCCGGAATGTGGGCTGAACCGGCACGAACTGGATGCAATTCACTGCAAACACTGCGGCGAGCCCCTGAAGATTGAAACGGTGGGAAGCTCCGGGGGGTAGACGGGGCCGAAACCGGACCTTTGCCGTGAACGGGACCAATCTCCGCTGAAGTGGAATGAATTGCCGTTCAATGCACCTGCGTTGAAGTCGGACTTCGGCCTTTCCGGTCGACGCTGCTTCCGCACCAAGGCGTCCCTTGGCGCGACATGCCGGACGGATCATCGAGGGCCAAGGATGCGCATTCCCTGCAACTTCCTGATCCACGCCGCGACGAGGCGAAAGCCCCGGTCAATCAACGGAAACGCCCGACCATTGATGGCTCGGTAATCCTTCGCTTGTAGACTTCCTCAACATCGACGTCCCTGTCGCCCGTTCCACACCTTCCGAACCGTCAGTTCGGAAGATTGTCAGGATGGACAGCGAAAGGTGGGCGGCGATGGATTACAAGACGCGGCTTTTGATCAGGCTGGACTCCCAGCGTCGCATTTTCAGTGCGCTGGATTTTGAAGTCGATGAGAACGAGAACCCGACCAGATGTCTACAAGTTACGAAGTCATCTTCCTCGGCACCCTGGCAAGGATCGATCCGACCCAGAACAATGAGGTGGCGGAAAACGCCGTGGGGATTCTCGGCACCTATGGGTCGGCCGATATTCCGCTCAGCAGTCGTGTGCGCACCCTGAGCGCTGATCGGCTGAGCGAGGATGACAACGCTACCTATGACACCGACAATGGCGGGGGTTACGACTCGTTCCGGATCGACGGTGGCACGGCGCAGAATTTTGATGCGGTCGCCACCTATAACGCGACGATCACCTATGCCGACGGCACGACCGCCATCATCACCGCCACGGTCTTTCAGGACGTCAACGGCAATACCTACCTCGTCCCTGAGGAAGTCAACAATGCCGATCAGGTTGCCCTGACGGCCAAGCCGATCCTGTCGCTTCGCCTAAACAGCGTTGCCGCCAACACGGGCGACATGCAGGCAACCCGGGTGGCCGGTGATTTCAAGGCTTCCGTCGACGGAACCACCGGCAACGACACCATGAATGTCGGCTACACCGACGCGCAGGGTGATCAGATTACTGAAGGTAATGATTACATCGCCGCCGGGGCCGGGAACGATTCCGTTCAGGCAGGCGGCGGCGCCGATACGGTCGTTGGCGGCACGGGCAATGACACGCTGGTCGGCGGGGCCGGCAACGATCAGCTGTCCGGCGGCGATGGCAACGACCTTCTGGCCGGGGGAACCGGCGCCGACAGTCTGAGCGGTGGACTTGGTACCGATACAATCAGCTATGACGGAGGCTCGGCCGTCACGGTCAATCTGGCGACCGGAGTGGTATCCGGCGGCGATGCCGCGGGCGATACGATTTCGGGCATCGAGAATGTCATCGGCTCGTCCTATGACGACAGCCTGACCGGCGACGGTGGCGCGAACGCGCTCTATGGTGGATCGGGTCGGGACACTCTGGTTGGCGGGGCGGGCGCCGATACGCTGGATGGCGGGGGAGGGACCGACATCGCGGACTATTCCGCGTCGGGATCAGCGGTCACCGTGAATCTCGCCACCGGAACCGGATCGGGTGGCGATGCGGCGGGCGATACGCTGAGCGGCATCGATGATCTGGCCGGTTCGAGCCATAACGACAGCTTGTCGGGGAATTCCGGGGCCAACGCGCTTTCTGGCGGCGGGGGCAACGATACCCTCGCGGGTCTTGGCGGCAGTGATTTTCTGGATGGCGGGCTGGGCTTCGACATGGCCGACTATTCGGCTTCGGGGTCGGGTGTCACGGTCAACCTGGCCACGGGCTCGGGGTCGGGCGGCGATGCGACGGGCGACACGCTGTCGGGGATCGAGGCGATTCAAGGCTCGGCCTATGGCGATACGCTGATCGGCTCGGCGGGGGCGGACGCGCTTTATGGCGGCGCGGGCACCGACTATTACTTCGGCGGCGGCGGCAACGACAGCATGTTCGGCGGCTCTGGTACCGATGTGTTCGACGTCGGCAGCGGCGAAGGCGTCGACAGCATCGTTGGCGGCGAGACCGGCTATGACATGGATTTCCTGCAGTTCAGCGGCACAGGTTCGGGCGTTACCGTCACCCTGACCGGCAACGAGGCGGGCACATATTCCTACGGCGGCGGCGGGTCCGGCACGTTCAGCGAGATCGAGATCTTCACCGGCACGGCGCAGGCCGACAGCATGGATGCACGCTTGGCTTCCAGCGCCGTCAACCTGCAGGGCAACGCTGGCAATGACACCCTGTGGGGCGGCAGCGGCGCGGATGTGATCTACGGCGGCGCCAACAACGACGTGCTCTACGGCGGCGGCGGTAATGACATCGTGCAGGGCGATGCCGGCAACGACGTGATGTATGGCGGCACGGGCGACGACTCGATCCTGGGGGTGTCGGGCAACGACACGGGCTATGGCGAAGACGGCAACGACTACATGGTCGCGGGGTCGGAGGGTGTGGCCTTCTACGGCGGCGCGGGGAATGACACCCTATCTGGCGGCTACGCGGCCAGCACTCTGGATGGCGGTGACGGCAATGACCTGATCACCGGCTATGCCGGGGCGGACCGGATCGATGGCGGCGCGGGTGCCGACAGCCTGACAGGCGGCGCTGGCAACGACAGTATCGCCGGGGGGGATGGCAACGATACGCTGATCGGCGGGGCGGGGAACGATAGGCTGAGCGGCGACGCGGGTGCGGACAGCCTGACCGGCGGCGATGGTGCCGATATCCTTTATGGCGGTGCAGGCGACACGGTTGTGGGGGGCGAGGGCGGCACCGACAACGATACGCTGGTGCTCACCTACGCCGATGTCGAAAGCATCACGTATGTCGACGGCACCAACGAGGCGGGCACGGTCACCTTCACCGCCGCCAGCGGTGGCGGCACGCTGACCTTTTCAGAGATCGAAAGCATCCAGTATGCTGGCGCGGTCGACGGCACTTCGGGGGCGGATAGCATCGGCGCGGGTTTTGTCGATGCCCAAGGCGACGCGATCGACGGCGCGGATGGCAACAATGACACCGTCTTTGCGGGGGCTGGCAATGACAGGGTCAAAGCCCTGGCCGGAGATGACCATATCTTTGGGGGCGATGGCGACGACACGCTTGTCGGCGGCTCGGGCAATGACGTGGTTTCCGGTGATGCCGGCGCGGATTCCCTCGCCGGGGAGGGTGGCGCAGATACGCTGTATGGCGGGATTGGCGACGATACCCTTGCCGGCGGCGCGGGTGCCGACAGCCTGACGGGCGGCGACGGTCAAGACGTTTTTGTCATTCAGGACGGCTTTGGCAACGACACGATTGACGGCGGCGCCGGTGGCGTCGACATAGATACCATCGATCTGAGCCAGGTGACAGTTCCGATCACCATCGTCTACACCGGCGATGATGCCGGCACGATCACCGATGGCACCCACACAATCACCTTCACCGAAGTCGAAAGGCTGATCCTGAACGATCAGGCCACCGTCGTGGATGGCGCGGCGGACACGCGGTGGATGGATGTCGTCGGTGGCGACGGGAATGACACCATCGTCGCCGGGGACGGCACCGATACGATCGGGGGCAATGGCGGCGATGACGTCATCGACGGCGGCGGCGGCGCGGACAGTCTGGATGGCGGCGATGGGTCCGATACCTTCCTCGTCCGTGACGGTTTCGGTGCCGACACCATCGTCGGGGGCGAGGGCGGCGTCGACAGCGACACCGTCGATCTGAGCGCGCTGAGCACCGCGGTAACGGTGGATTATTTCGACGATGAATCAGGTGAAGTGTTTACCGGCTCGGACACGCTGTCGTTCTCGCAGATCGAGCGGTTCATTCTTACCGAGCAAAGCGATTCACTGACGACGGGTGCGGACTCCGTCGGCGTTTATGCCGAGGGCCGGGGCGGCGACGATACCATGTTGGGCGGCATTGGCGATGATACGTTGCTCAGCGGCGACGGTCAGGACCAGATCTATGCCGATAGCGGGGACGACCTGATCTACGGCGGCGCCGGAAACGACGAGATCGGCGGCGACGGAGGCAACGACACTGTCTTCGGCGACGAAGGCAACGACTATGTGCAGGGTGGCGGCGGCGGCGATGTCGTTTCAGGGGGAACCGGTGACGATACGGTTCTGGGCAATGCCGGCAACGACGTTGTCGCGGGCGATGCCGGCGACGACAGGCTGTCGGGTGGCACGGGCAACGATACGTTTGTCTATACGTCCGGCGACGGCAGCGACACGATCACCGATTTCAACACCGGCAACACGGGCGCACTGAACGACAGCGACGCCACCAACAACGATTACATCGACCTGTCCGGTTACTACGACCACATCTCGGAACTCCATGCCGATCAGGCCGACGACGGAGTTCTGAACCAGTCCAACACGCTCGACAGTCGCGGCAATGCGGTCGAGTATTCGGACAATTCCCGATTTGACGCCGGTGACAGCCTGACATTCAGCGGTGCAAGCGCCGACAGCACGTTCTTCACGGGCGACAACACCGGCGTGGTCTGTTTCGTCAAAGGGACGGCCATTCGCACGCCCAAAGGCGACAGGTCGGTCGAGGCCTTGCAGGTCGGGGACTGGGTCACCACCCTTGATAACGGCCCGCAACGCATCGTCTGGATCGGGTCGCGGCAGGTGTCGGCGCGGCAATTGGCGTTGAACCCCAACCTGAAACCGATCCGGATCGCCCCGGATATCACCGGCGGCTATGCGCCGCTGATCGTCTCGCCGCAGCACGGTCTTGTGGTGCAGATGGATGGCGCGGAAGAGACATTGGTGCGCGCGAAGCATCTGGCCCGTCTGCGCGGCGGCAAGGCGCGCGTGATGCTGGGGTGCAAGGGCGTCACCTACTTCCACGTGATGTTCGAGGGGCACCAGATCATGCTGGCGAACGGCGCGCCCGCCGAGAGCTTTTATCCCGGTGCCCAGTCGTTCGGCGCGCTGTCTCTGGCGGCGCGCTGCGAGGTGCTGAGCCTGTTCCCGAGCCTCGCCCCCGCGCGGGCCCGGGAACGTTATGGCGCACAGGCCCGCCCCATTGCGCGCTTTCGCGAGTTGCCGGATGATCTCGAGGCGTTCGCGCAAGTCTCCCGATAGCGTCGCTCATCTGACCTCTCCAACGGCACCCTGAGGCGGGATCCTTTAGACTGGCTGCTGTGTCATCGCCGGTCGATCCGATCTGGATTTCAGAGCCACCGGACCTGCGAGTTTCAGGTTCGTTCGGTGGATCCAGCCATCAGCGTCTCGCTGCCCGAAGGCCACAAGCTTCAGTCCACCCTCGACATGAGGTAGGCCAGAAGTCCCATCGCATCGCGGAGTTGACCCCGCTGGATCTGACCCCCAAGGCAGACCCGGATCGCTTCGGTGGGTTCCCCGGCTACGATGAATGCGTCGGACGGCATGATCCCCACTCCCGTGCCTGCCATACGGCCAATGATTTCAGCGCTCATCACACCCTCGGGCAATTGAAGCCAGACATTGAAGGCATGAGGGGCGGATTCAAAGCGGCACCCGTTTAAGGCATGGGTAGCAATGGCCTGACGCGCCTGACTTTCATCGCGAATGAAGCGGCGGATGCTGTCCGCAGTGCCGTCGAGGATCCAGCGAGTAGCAAGCGCCATCATCAAGGGGGAGGGCATGACCGAGATGATCTTGATGCCCGCGATATCGGTGCAAACGTCATTGGGTCCGTCACCGATGGCAGCGCCCTGACGCTGGCTGACGGCGAGGCGCGCCATCTGATCTGGGATCATGCGGCCGCCCCCTATCTAGGTCTTGCGCCAATCAGGGAGCTTGCCCATGCCTGAGACCACGTTTCGCATCCGTTGGCCCGACGGGACAGAGGAGGATTGTTATTTCCCCTTTACTGTCATCAACGATCACCTCAAGGCCGGGCAGACATATCGCGTCGATGACTTCCTGATGAGAAGCCGCGTTGCCCTCGATCTTGCCGCGCAGCGGGTCGAGGCAAAGTACGGCTTTCGCTGCACTTCTGCCGATGCGCAGGCAGCACGGCTTGCCGTCGCCGTTGCCCTCTATCAACCCGAGGAGACCGTGACATGTCTGTCAATTCGCTGACGACTGCACCGCGTACCCATGTCACGACAGTGATCGTTGGCGCCGGGCAGGCGGGAATGTCCGCGTCGTTTTACTTGTGTCAGGCAGGCATCGATCACGTCGTCCTCGAGCGATACGAGCGGTTCCACGCCTGGAAAGAGGACCGCTGGGACAGCTTCTGTCTGGTGACGCCAAATTGGCAATGCAAGTTGCCGGGATTTCCCTATGGGGGCGACGATCCGACCGGCTTCATGGTCAGAGGTGAGATCATCGAGTACGTCGAGGGCTTCTGCAACAGCTTTCATGCCCCCTTGCAGGAGGGTGTGACCGTTACTCGGGTTCAAAAAGCAAACGGCGTCTTCGAGGTCGATACCGACCGGGGCTATTGGTCCGCCGACACAGTGATCGTCGCATCCGGGGGCTACGACCGTCCCATAACGCCGCCCTTTGCCTCCAAACTCGCCCCCAGCATTTCGCAAATCTATTCAAAGGCCTATCGCCGCCCGTCAGATATTCTGGACGGCACGTGCCTTGTCGTGGGCACCGGCCAGTCCGGTGTGCAGTTGATGGAGGATCTGACCATCGCGGGCCGCGACGTGCGGCTGGCCGTTGGCCCCGCACCGCGCAGTCCGCGGTGGTATCGCGGTCGCGACGCGACGGACTGGCTGCATCAGATGGGTTATTACGACATCACCATCGCCGAGCAGCCAGACCCCAAAATGACCGAGGCCAAGACCAACCATTACATGTCAGGTCGCGACGGTGGCCACGAGATCGACCTGCGCCGTTTTGCGCTTCTGGGGCTGAAGATGTACGGGTCGGTTGCAGATATGGACGGCACGACAATCCGGTTCTTGGCCGACCTGGAACAGAACCTCGACGCGGCCGACAAAAGCTATGTCGGCATCCGCACGATGATCAACGACTACATTGCGCGCGAAGGGATCGAGGCACCGCTTGAGCCGCCCTTCGAGAAAGTCTGGCGACCCGATGCCGAGATCACGGAAATCGATGCCGCTGCCGAAGGCATCACCTCGATCTTGTGGTGCATCGGCTTCCGTCCGAATTACGACTGGCTGAAAGTCGATTGCCTCGACGCGCGCGGTCGCCCGGTCCACACGCGCGGCGTCTGCGATGAGGATGGCATCTTTTTCCTCGGGCTCGGCTGGCTCCATACATGGGGTTCTGGCCGTTTTCTTGGCGTGGCAGAGGATGCAGCCTATGTCGCCAGAGCCATTGCGGACCGCCAGAAAACAGAGGCAGCGCCCCACCAGTTTGTCGGATCACCAAGCGGTCCGATCGCTGAAAGAAGAGAGGCTTCGTCCTGAGAATTGCGCTGGCCGCCCCATGGGCACGTTTCAGGGGACATCTTGGTGCAGAACGAAAGCACCTTCGGTTTGGATAGCCGCCCAAACAAGCTGCAAGGGGCACGGACCGGGGTCACCCGGCCTTTCGTTTTCGATTGGTATCCTTGCGGGATCCAGTCATAGAGAACAATGTTTCCCACATCGTTGAAATCAGCTTTGCATTACGCCAGATACTTCCCCCTGTGGTCGGCGCTGACCGCTGTTCGATGGCGCTCCTTTGACGCCCGGTCTCGGGGATTAGGGACCACATTTGCCAGTGTGATGCGTTGGTTTCCGCCGGCAAGAAGCCGATTTGACCGCGAAGCCAAACGGGTTTTTCCCGATATGAAGCGCGGCGCGCGCGCGAAGCTGGGCCAGGAAATGGGCCGGCATATGGGCAGAACACTGTTCGAGATCTATCACGATGCCGAATTTCAAACACAACACCATAAATTCAACGCCTCAGGTCCTGGCCTTGTCGCGCTGAAGGAGGCTCAAGCCGCTGGCAAGGGAGCGATCATTGCTTCCGGTCATTTCGGACAGTGGGAGGCTATTCGCGCCGTGATCAAGATGCATGGCCTTGAAAGCGGAGCCGTGTATCGACCGAACAAGAACCGCCACTACGAGCGCCGCATTCGCGCGGGTATTGAGGCGGGAGGGATGCCGATTTTGGCAACCGGTCACGTCGGAACCAGAGCTTTGGTGCGGCATCTGCGGGATGGCGGCATTATCGCAATCCTGCTGGATGAGAAATATTCGGAGGGTGTAAGGTTGCCCTTTCTTGGGCTTGATGCGCTCACATCTCTCTCGGCGGCCCAGCTTGCCTTGAAATACGACCTGCCGATGATCCCCGCATTCGGCACCCGGATTGATGATGGGAACGCGTTCCGCGTCGAGTTCGAGGCACCAATCCCCCACACCGACAGCATCACGATGACGCGTGCTTTCAACGACAGTCTGTCGGCGCGGATCATGGCGGATCCAGAGCAGTGGTATTGGATGTTGAGACGGTGGGACGGTGCGTGAGGGAATTTGGTGCGCCGACCGATAGTCCAGGGTAAAGAGATGCGGCGCCTTCGATCGATGCTGTCCGGTCAGACTTCAGGCGCGGCAGGATCGGGGACCGTGCCTTCAACCCGGTCGACCTTGGTCGCATCCCAGTTCGGATCCTGCCGTTTGATGCGGCGCGAAATGACATAACTGGCCGGCCAAGTCAGCACCACGCCGAGTGCAGTGGCTCCCCCAATCGCAGGCCAGGAATACCAACCAAGTGACAGAACAACCGTGACGAACGCTCCGGTGATCATGGCACCGACGATAAGGGTCAGAAAAATACTCAGTCGGTCCATCAGTTTATCCCTCCCGGGGTAAGAAAAGACCGCGTAAGGCCGAGAAAAGTTCCCAGTCTCAACCCGCCTCTGTCAGGACAAGGCATGGGGCGCCGTCGCCAAGGTGTTTTCCTTGGTCAACGTATCCATACAGAGAACATCGTTTCGGAGACTGCTTCAGATCAGTCCAGCTCGCCTCATTTCTTGCGCGAACGGTGCGGACTATCAGGCAACCGTTGCAATCCACTTCGCAAGCGGACGCTGATCCGAGTCCGCCTGCGGTCAGGTTGCGATCGGCCCGGCGGTTTTCGCGGGCTTTGCATGCCGTCGTCGGCACAGTTTGCGAGAGACGTTGGGGTGATGTCGTTGCAAAAAGGACATCGAGGGGTTGATGGGTCTGCCAGCATGGTGATCACCCAGACTGGCCACGCACCATGTTCGCTCCCATATACGGAGCATGAAGAAACTGATGGCTCTTTGGCAGGGTGACCTGGCCTTGCGAAATGCGTTCTGGGACTGGGCCGTTTTCGGCGGTATTGTCGTCAACGTCCCTACCAGCATCCTTTGCCTGGTGCTCCTGACCTACAATCAATCGTGGGCCGCGCTGCTTGTCGGATATGGGTTTTCCGTCCCCTACAACTTTGTTGCGGTCGTTGGTGTCTGGCGATCGGCAGCGCGCCATGACGGGCCAGTCATTCAGGCTGACCTGGCGAGGATCGCGTCCGTGATCCTGCTGTCGGTTCTCAGTCTGACATGAGAACAGTCTATTGCGATGGCGAGGCGACCTGAGCGGGGTGATGCATTTTATGCTTGGCGCCTCGACCACAGGTTAGACAAACCGGAGACTACCGCACGCGCCGTCGGATGCTGCGCCCGCAGTTTTCGGGCGCAGCAAAAACAGCGACAATCAACCGGCAAGGTAGGTCCGGAACCAAGCAATCATGCGCTCTTCTGCAAGCGTCGCGGCTGCCGCGTCGTAGCGCGGCGTCGTATCGTTGTGAAAGCCATGGTTCACGCCGGGATAGATTTGCAGCTCGTAGCGCTTGTCGGCGGCCTCCATGGCTTGCTGGAACGGCGGCCACATCGCATTGATGCGCTCGTCGAGCGCTGCAAGTTGGATCAGAAGCGGCGCCTCGATCCCCGGCACCAACTCGGCCTCCGGGAACGAGCCGTAGAAGGGCACGCCCGCCGCCATCTCGGGATAGGCCGCGGCCAGCCTGTTCACCACGCCCCCGCCGTAGCAAAAGCCCGTTGCACCGACCTTGCCATTGGTCCCTTCCAGCGCAGTCAAGTAGTCGAACCCGGCGAAGAAATCGTTGAGCAATGCGTCCTGATTCAGTGACGACTGCATCTCGCGGCCTGCGTCATCGGTGCCAGGGTAGCCCCCGAGCGAGGACAAGCCATCTGGTCCCATGGCAATGAACCCTGCCTTGGCGAGGCGGCGCACGACGTCGCGGATATAGGGGTTCAGCCCCCGGTTCTCGTGCACGACGAGGATGGCCGCAGGCGGGTTATCGGGGTCGGTCTCGGCCGGGCGGACGATATAGCCGGTAATCTCGCCGGTGCCGTTCGGACTTTGGTAAGTGATGTCCTCGCCCACGATGTCGGGGTCGTCCTCGGCCACCTGCTGCGCCAGCGCATAGTTTGGCGAGAGCGTGCTGAGGATTGCCGCTGCGGTCAGGCCACCGACAGCCCACTTTCCGGCGCGGTCGAGGAATTCGCGCTTCGAGATTTTCCCGTGGGCATAATAGTCGTAAAGGTCCAAAAGATCCTGGTCGAAATCGGCTGCGGTAAGGCGGTGGGCTTGCGTGTGCTTGTTCATCTGGAAATCTCCCTGCAAGGTTGGGGACGAGATAGCTTGGTCATGGCGAACGGCAAATGAAGAAGCCGGCGATGTCATCGGCGCGCTTTGGGTCCGATATTCGCAACTTCTGACCAATCGGGCCAAACCGGAGTTCGTTAAGAGTGCAGCTTTGCGCGGCAAGCGCCGGATCGCCAGACGGGCGAGTTCAATAGTCCGTGATTTTTGGCATTAAGAGCGGGATCGTTCTCGCGCGAATTGAGCCGATAATGGCGATCTTGACCCCGGCATCTTCGCCTCTAGACTATGGTCCGCAGGCTGGTGTCAGTTTTCGCAGGACCCCTATCGGTTCGGTGCAGACATCCGAGCCGGAAAACATGCAGGCGCTTGAACGCGCGCCCGCCATAGAACATGGAATAGCTTGAATGACCAACCTGAACCGCCGCAGTTTTCTCCAGAAATCGTCGCTTGCCAGCCTTGCGACCCTCGGAGGCGGTGTTCTTTTTCCCACCATGGCGCGCGCGACCGATCAGGTCGCTTTGCAGATGGGATGGTTGAAAAGCGTCCAATATGCCGGAAGTTTCATTGCGCAAGAACGCGGATACTATGCCGACGAGGACCTTGAGGTGGCGCTACTTCCGGGCGGGCCGAATGCGCCGGTAGACCCGGTGGTGATTTCCGGGCAGGCGCAGCTTGGCGTTTCGGCAACGGATTACGCGGCAAGGGCGACAGCGAACGGGGCGGATTACACCATCCTCGGCGCCAAGAACCAGAGACACGCTTTCTGCATCACCTCGCTTGCGGATAACCCGATCCGGGAGCCGAGGGATCTTGAGGGCGGCGCACGGCTGGGCCTTGCGTCGATCAACCAGCCCGTGCTTGACGCGATCGTGCGTCTGAACGACCTTGACGCATCGAGGATCAATGTCGTCATCACGCAAGGCAATCCCGCGCCTTTGGCCAGTGGCGAGGTGGATTGCTTCCTGACCTTGTTCACGACAGGACCGATCGACCTCCAGTTGCAGAGGATCGAGACGCACAGTTTCCTGCTGTCGGACTACGGCTACAACATCTTCTCGGGCATCTACATCGCGACCGGCAGCACGCTGGGGAGCCAGGGGGATCTGGTCCGCCGCATGCTGCGCGCCGAGATCCGCGGATGGCAGGATTTTGTGCAGGACATCGACTATGCCGTGGACCTGACAGTGGACAATTACGCCGCCGATCAGGGTCTTAACCGTGAACAGCAGAGGCTGCAGGCTGAAGCGCAGCTCAGCCTTCTGGTGACGCCGGACACGACGGCGAACGGGCTTTTCTGGATGGCCGAGGACAAGATCGCCGCGAATTTGCAGACGATGGAAATTCTGGGCATCTCGGCCGGCCGTGAACTGTTCTCCAACGCGCTTCTGGAAGACATCTACCAGGGCCAGGCTCGGATCTAGTGAGCGCCGCTGCCGACGGTGTGGACGCGCCGTCCGGAGCGCCGGGGATCGCGCTGAGCAATCTGACGAAGGTCTTTGCCACGGACCGCAATGAGATCGTCGCAGTGGAGGATGTCTCTGTCGCGACGGAGCGCGGGGCGTTCACCTCGCTTGTTGGTCCGTCGGGGTGCGGCAAGTCCACCATCCTTCGGATGCTGGCCGATCTCGACACGCCGACTGCCGGCGGCGTTTCCCTTCTGGGGCGCAGCCCGGCTGATTTGCGGCGGCTCGGCAAACTCGGCATCGTGTTTCAGGATGCGGCCCTGCTGCCGTGGCGCGACGTGCGCGCCAACATCGAGCTTGCCGTGCAGGTCACCGGGGTCTCGGTTCCCCGTGGCGCGGTGGATGACATGATCGCGCTTGTGGGGCTGAAAGGTTTCGAGGGCGCGCGCCCGGCCGAACTTTCGGGCGGAATGCGACAGCGCGTCGCCATCGCGCGGGCGCTGATCACCGAGCCCGAGGTGCTTTTGCTGGACGAGCCCTTTGGCGCTCTGGACGAGATAACGCGACGGCGGCTGAATCTGGAGCTCCTGCATATCTGGGCCGCCCGGAGGACAACCACCCTGCTGGTCACACATTCCATCGAGGAGGCCGCGTTCCTGTCGGACATGGTGCTGGTGATGAGCCCGCGACCGGGTCGGATCGTGGCCGAGGTTCCGATCCGCTTCCCGCGCCCTCGTGGTCGGGGCCTTCTGCGCACACCAGATTTCCACGCGGTCACGGCGCACTTGTCTGACCTTCTGGCCGGTGGAGAGGCTCATGACGGCGAGCCCTGAAACCTCGGCCCATACCTCGGCCCATGTCGCACCGCAAAATCGATCGGTGCCCGCCTGGGTTGAAACGGCGCTTTTGATGACGCTGCTGCTGACTGGATGGGAGGTGCTGGCGCGAACGCTGCTTGCCAACAGCTTTGCGCTGGCCGCGCCGACCGAGGTCGCTCTGCTCCTTTTCGAACAGGGCCCCCTGTTCCTGCGCAACGTCGCGGCAACGCTTGTGACCGCCTTGAAGGGGTTCTTCATCGGCAATGCAATCGCGATCGCGCTGGCTCTCGGGATTGTTCTGCTGCCTGCCGTGGAAAAACCTCTCTTCAGCGCCGCTCTGGCGATCTATTCGGTGCCCATCATCGCGCTGGCACCAATCCTGCTGGTGTTGCTCGACCGTCCGGACGCCATGGTGGCGCTCAGCGCCCTCAGCGTGATTTTCACCACCCTCGTCGCCACCACGCTCGGCCTTCGATCGGCCGACCCGTTGACGCTCGATGTGATGCATGTGCTGGGGGGCGGACCAGTCTCCAAACTGCGTCGCGTGCGCTGGGTCGCGGCCCTGCCAAGCCTCTTCGCAGGGCTGCGGGTAGCTGCGCCCGCAGCCGTTCTAGGTGCCACGGTGGGCGAGTTCATGGGCGCCGACCGTGGTCTGGGCGTGCTGATCACGGGCGCGCTGGCAAGCCTCGAGACGACGCGGGTCTGGGCGGTGGCGGTGCTGGCAACCCTGGTATCCGGCGGCGGCTACGTGGCAATCGGTTGGCTTGGACGGCGGCTGACGCCGTGGGTCGCGGGAATGCCGGTCACTCACGCCATCGATCCGACCGCCGCGCTGCAGCGCGTGTCGGGGGCGATGAAGGCCGGGCGATTGCTGCGCACGCTTGCGATCAACCTCGCCGTCGTTTTCGGTGGCTGGGCGCTTTTCATCGAGCTTGCTGGATTGAACACTTTTTTCGCAAAAGGGCCAGCTGACGTCTGGGCTTATCTTGTGACCGACGCAGATGCTGCCGGGAACCGGACGCTCATCTTTGGTGGCTTGGCCGTGACCTTGCGCAACGCGGGGCTGGGCTTTCTGACCGGCCTTGCAGGCGGGACGCTGGCGGCCATCGTCTTTGTCCTGCGCCCGTCGCTGGAGCGCGCCGTGATGCCGGTGGCGATCACCCTGCGCTCGATCCCGATCCTTGCGACCGCGCCGCTGGTGATCTTGTTGCTTGGCCGGACGCTGACGGCGACGACAGTCATCATCGCCATCCTTTCGTTCTTCCCGACCATGATCAACGTGATGGCGGGCATGCGGCTGACGCGCGTCGCCCTGATCGAGGTGCTCAGGACGCTCAACGCCAGCAGGTGGACAATTCTTTGGCGGGCCGAGCTTCCGTCGGCGCTTCCTGCGATCATGGCCTCGGCAAGGATTGCGGTCCCGGCCTCGATCCTGGGGGCGGTCATCATCGAATGGCTGATAACCGGCGTTGGCATGGGCAATGCCATCCTTTCCGGGGTCTACAATGCCGATTACACCGTGCTCTGGTCCGTGGCTGCGGTGCTGACGCTGGTGTCCATGGGTGCCTACGGGTTGATTGCGCTAGCCGAACGGGCCGTCTTGCGCCGCTACGCACCGGAGCAGTTGCGATGACGGACCTTCCCGCCGCCTTCCCTGCGCGCGCGGGAGCGATGGCGCGTCGCGCCGGGCTTGCCTTCTTTGGGGAGCTTCCAGACATCGTCGGACGTGATCCGGCGATGCGGTTTCCAAGGCCACTGGGCGAGGCCGCAGCCACGGCGATTGCCTTGTGCGGGGACGCCGCCGCCGAAATCTGGCGTCGCCGGACCGGCGTTGCGCAACGCCCGCGCGTCAGGGTGCGCGATGCAGCGGCGGCGTTTGCAGGCTACGCGTTCCAGGTGCTCGCGCCCGGTGGAGCAGCGGTCCGCGCGCAGGATTGGGAGGTTGAGCCGGGCGGCCTTCGGGCTTGGGGCGCGCGGTCCATGCTGCGGGGCGAGAACGCCAGCAATCCGGCCGTTGGCCTCTACCAAACGCGCGACGGTCGCTGGTTCCACGTCCACGGCGGCCTGCCGCATCTGGCCGGCAGGATCATGGCCGTCCTTGGGACGGATGGGCCGGGGATCGGGGCGGCTGTGGCGACGTGGGAGGCCGATACGCTGGAAGCGGCACTGGCAGAGGCGGGCACCTGCGGCGTTGCAGTCCGAGACGAACGGGAGTGGCTGTCGCATCCGCAGGGGCGGGCGCTTGCCGGCCGCCCGGTCGTCGAGGTCATTCGCGTGAGTGACGCGCCCCGGCGCCCATTGCCCGAAGGGGATCGCCCGCTTGAAGGGGTGCGTGTTCTCGACCTGACCCTGGCACTCGCGGGCCCCACATGCAGCCGCACGCTGGCCGAGCACGGCGCCGAGGTGCTCAAGATTGCAGCGCCCCATCGCGCCGACCGTCAGCCTTTCGAGATCGAGACGGGCCACGGCAAACGCGCCGCCTGGCTTGATCTCGACGATCCGGGTGACCATGACCGGCTGCGCGACCTCTGCGCAGAGGCCGATGTCTTCGTTCAGGGCTATCGGCCGGGAGCCTTGGCGCAGCGCGGCTTCGGCGTGCCGGACATTGCCGCCCTCTCGCCCGGCATCGTCTACGTCTCGATCAATTGCTACGGCCATGCCGGACCCTGGGCGGGGAGGCGTGGCTGGGAAGGTCTCGCACAAGCGACAACCGGACTGACGGTTCCGCGCGAGGGTGGCGGCCCGCCGCGTCTCGCACCCGGTTCCGTCTGCGATTACCTCACTGGCTATCTGGCCGCACGCGGCGTCATGGAAGCCTTGCTGCGCCGCGCAGAGGAGGGGGGGACGTGGCATGTTAGGGCGTCGCTCTGCCAAACCGGCATGTGGTTGGCCGGACTGGGAACCATCGACGAGACGGCAGCACCCGCCGAGCCCTCCCTCCACCAACATCTGCTTGTCCAAACAGAAACTGCCTATGGAGTTCTCCGGCATCTGCCGCCTGCTCTCCATCTGCCGCACACGCCGCCCAGATGGGATCTCCCGCCGCCGTTACCGGGCCAAGACGCGCCAGAATGGCAAAGCGTAGCAAGACCCTCTTAGTGCCTCGGAAACTTTGCGCCTTCGCAGGCGTCACGCCTGGTGTCGCTTCGCTGCAGTCCGACCCGTAGCAGAGGTCTGGCCATACCCTTCGGCATGGCCAGACACCTTAGGTGTCAGCCATGGTTCGGGCCGTCATCGGTTCCGCGCCCGCGGCCCCGGCCACCGCCGCGTGTGTGGCCCGCGCCATCGTCGGCGCCGCGACCGCGACGGGCGAATTCGATGCCATCTTCGATCATCATCCAGCCGTGGTTCGGCGCATCGTCCGCCCCGCGACCCCGGCCTTGGCCGCCCCCGCGCGCATGACCGGCACCATCGTCCGCCCCGCGACCGCGGCGGGCGATTTCGTCACTGCCGACTTCCGCGAGGGGGAACGTCAGCGTCGAATTGGTGAAGCCGCCCATGTCGTCGCCCGGCGAGGCGACGGAAATGCTCGGAGCAAATGTCGCGATCAGTCCAAGTGCCAGGCTGGCAACCGTCACTTTGAGGTTGGATGTCTTCGTCATGTCGTGTCCTCCAGATCAGGGGCAGTATTGCCCGATGAGAGGAAGAAGCCGCAGGAAGGGGCTGTCATCCAGCCCCCTCGGACCTATGCGGCAAAGGTTCGGACCCAAGCAAGATTTCGTCCAACCTTTGCCGTCCAACGGATCGGACCAAAGTCTGAGAGTCGGGTAAATGGATGGCGTATCCGGGCGTTTCGCGGCATCCTGACTCTTAAAACGGATGAGACATGGCAAACGCCTTACCAACTTCCCTCGGCGATCATCCCTCGGACGATAGGAATGTCGGAACGGATCGGCAGACCCACGTATCGCAGATCGCGGCACGTTCGGCGCCTGTCCGCGAGCGGTTCGCGCGGATGCCGCTTCACTACCGATTTGCCCTGGTCGGCAGCGTCGTCAGCGTGATCGGCATGGTCGCGATCGGTGACCTTGTCAGCCGTTCCATCGAAACCGGGGTGGTGCGCAACTCGGCCATTTCCAGCGCGGTCTACATGGAGAGCTTTATCGCACCGCTGTCGCAGGAACTGGCCACCGGGCGCAGCCTGTCGCCGGAAACGATCTCGCATATGCAGGCTCTGCTGAATCAGCCGCCTTTGGCGGACCGCATATTGTCGGTCAAGGTCTGGCGCGAAGGAGGATTTCTGGCCTTCTCGAGCGATTCCGACCTGATCGGACAGCAGTTTGAACCCGGCGAAGACCTGCTGGGTGCCTGGACCGGCGATCTGAACGCCTCCTTCGACGAACTCGACAGTGCCGAAAACCAGCGCGAGCAGGAAATCGGCATGCCGCTTCTGGAAGTCTACAACCCGATCCATTCCATCGTGACCGGAGAGGTGATCGCGGTGGCGGAATTTTACCTCAACGCGACTGAACTGCGTGCCGACCTGCGACTGGCCAAGGCGAAATCATGGGCGATGGTGGCGTTTGTCACCGGGATGACCTTCGCGGCCCTGTTCGGCATCGTCCGCTCAGGCAGCCGCACGATCTCGGCGCAGACGAATGCGCTGGCGGTGCGTCTTGACGAACTGGCGCGGATATCGGCTCAGAACAAGAGGCTGCGGGAACGGGTTCAGAGTGCCTCGCGCGGGGTCAGCGAAACGCATGAACGCTATATGCGCCGCATCAGTGCCGAATTGCACGATGGTCCGGCGCAGGCCCTTGCTCTGGCCTCGCTCAGACTTGATGCGCTGATGCGGCGCGCCTCTGTTTCGGGTGAGGACGAGGAGGCGCGCAATCTACGCGCGACACTGGACGAAGCGTTGCGCGACGTGCGCGACCTGTGTCGCGGGCTGACCCTGCCGCAGCTCGAAGGCCTCACTTTGGCACAAACCCTTGAAACGGCGGTGACGGCGCACGAACGCCGTACGGGAACGACCGTCGAGCGTGACTACAGCGATGCCGGATGGCTCGGCCAGGCCGCACCACATCCGATCCTGATCTGCGCCTACCGATTTGTGCAGGAGGGCCTGATGAATGCGTTCCGCCACGCTCCGGGCAACACCGTGGGGGTCGCGTGCCGTGATCTTGACGATCGCCTGACGATGACTGTCCGGGACAATGGCCCAGGCTTTGATACAACATTGCCGCGCGATGGGCTGGGTCTTTCAGGCCTGCGCGAACGGGTCGAAAGCATCGGCGGCGATTTCAACATGGAAACCAGCCCCGGTTGCGGAACCCTCCTGACCATCACCCTGCCGCATGAGGCCCTCGTATGACCGATCCGATCCGGATCGTCGTGGCTGACGATCACCCCTTGTTGCGGGAAGGGGTGGTGTTGTCGCTGGTCGAACACGGCGGCTTTCTGGTGCTCGCGCAAGCGAGTTCCGCGACCGAAGCTGTCGCGGCGGTTGAGGCACATATGCCCGATATCGTCTTGCTGGATGTCTCCATGCCCGGCTCCGGCCTTCATGCTGCAAACGAGATTTCCAAACGGTTTCCGGTCGTCGGGATCGTCATGCTGACCGTGTCCGAAGCCGATGAGGATTTGCTGGGGGCCTTGCGTGCCGGTGCGCGCGGCTATGTCCTGAAAGGCGTTTCAGCCCATGAGCTTACGGAGGTTCTGAAGGGCGTGGCGAGCGGCGCCTCCTATGTGTCGCCCGCCCTTGCCGCAAAGGTCCTTGCGGCGATGCAAGGCCGCAGCACACCGCCGATTCCGGAGACCGAGGCCCTAAGCCAGCGAGAGATCGACATCCTGCGGCTGGTGGCGACGGGCATGAGCAACAAGGAAATCGCGCGCGATACCAATCTGCAGGAAAAGACGGTCAAGCACTACATGACCAACATCCTGCAGAAACTTCAGGTGCGCAACCGGGTGGAAGCCGCCCTGAAAGCCCGCGATCTGGGATATTGACCCCGGGAAGGGTGGCGGCAGGGACGAAGTCTCGCTTCCGACGGATGAGCATAGTGAACCGCGCCGAGGCTTTACTGAGTGGCGCAGACTCTCCACAGCGCAAGGGCAGCGCCATTATCCGAAGGGATACTGGTTCGGATGAGTTTGCCGGCGCCCTCAAGCGCCATCGGTTTTACAGGTTAGAAAAAGGGCGTCTATTCCAGCGGAGCAGGGATCAGCAAACCAATGCAGGACAGTAAAGACTGGCGACTGAAGGGCTTCGTGGTCACGGCGTCAAACCCTCGGGAGCGGCAATATTCCAGGTTCCCGGGTGCGGCATCAGCGGTGATGGCAATGGCGGGTGGACGCTGCCGCCCCTTAATTCCGAAGGCCTCATCGATCTGACTAAGCGCATCAAGCCCGTCCAGTACGGGCATCGAGATATCAAGAAGCAAGCAATCATAGGACTGCGCAAGTGCATGATCGACCGCAAGGCTGCCGTTTTCGACAACATCGACGAAGGCACCAGCCCGCCCCAGCATGAGAGAAAGCAGTCGACGGTTGGTTGCGTTGTCATCGGCCACCAAAAAGCGCCGTCCGCACAAGGGGTGTTCATTCTCCGAAGGATTCTGCGCATTGGATGGGGGAATGCCAGCCTCACCGGATGGGGCAAAAAGCGGCAGCGTCACCTCGAACACGGAGCCCTCGCCGAAACTGCTTTTTACCGCGATGGTGCCGGCCATTGCATCCACCAGTTTTGCCACAATGGACGTGCCCAGACCCGTGCCACCATACTTTCGCGTAGTGCCGGTATCCGCCTGTTCAAAGGGTAGAAAAAGCCGCTTCATATGATCTTCGGTCATGCCGATGCCTTCATCGCGGATCCGAAAGACTATCCCACCGGATGGGTTTGACGCCAGAGAGACTGAAACATTTACGTCGCCATGGTGCGTGAACTTTATGGCGTTGGATAAGAGGTTATTGAGAATCTGCTGAAGGCGGTGCTGATCTCCGACCACATTGTCCGGCAGGTCGGGGTCCAGAGTGACCATGAAGGAAAGCCCCTTTGCCTCGGCAGAGCACCGGTTCGGCACCAGAATCTGACCCAGAATCTCCCGAATATCAAAGGTTTCCCGTTCAAGTCGGAGTTTGCCCGCCTCGAACTTGGCAATCTCGAGCAGATCGCTGAGGATGTGTATCAGCGTACGACCCGAAGCCTGCATCGCCTCGAGCATTTCCCTTTGTCCGGCATCAGAGACCTGATCAAGCATCAATTCAGCCATGCCCAGTATGCCGCTCAGAGGCGTGCGAACCTCATGGCTGATGGTCGCAAATAATTGCGACTTTGCGGCCGCCGCCTCGCGTTCGGCAGCAAGGGCCAGATCGCGCGTATGCATGGCGTGAAGCAGGCGGATCTGATCATCGGCTACGGCCGCAAAATCGGCAATGATGCGAAGTTCAGTGGCCGTCCATGCCCGCGGGACAGTGTCGATGGCACAGAACGCTCCGATCGCGTTAAGCCCCGGACCGTGGATCGGAAAACCGGCATAGGCGATGACGCCAAGCTCCTTGATCGCCTTGTTTTCACAGACCAAAGGGTCAGAGAGGGCATCACTGACGATCAACGGCGCATCGTTGGCCCGGACATGCTTGCAAAACGAAAGCGAAAGCGGTGTCTGACGTTGTGAGAGCCACGGCTCAGGAAGTCCGATTGAGCTTTTGAAATATTGCCGGTCTTCGTCGGGCATGACGATCGACACGAGGAATACCGGCGTTCCGATCATCTCGCTAGCCAATCTGGTGAGTTTATCGAAGGGTTCGGAATGCTCCGGTGACAATAGGCCCAGATCGTGCAGCAATTCGTCGCTTTGAATGTCCATCGAGTACTGGTCCCTGTGAATGCTACCCCACCCCCCTTTAGCAGATCAGGTATTTAGGTTTCGTTGTGCCGGATTTTCACCAAGACGTTGCCGGCAATGTCGCAGGTTTCGACAATGTAGAGGGCAGTGCCATCGACTTGCATGCAGGGAGTGCCACCGAACCGAATGGGCGCGCGCGACCTGGGACCGGAAGCGCGCCTACTGACCGAGGCTGGTCCGACGTGATCTAATGCTGCAGCCCTCAAATCTGTCGTCTGGCCGTCGCAAAACTGTAACGCTGGTGTCATCTGTGCGCGCCAGAAGGAGGTCTGTTGGATCAGTTTTCCGGAGACCTAAACATGACCCCTCGTTTCCTAACACTCACTTCGGTGTTTGCGCTGTTGGCAGGCCCGGCGCTTGCCCAAGACATGGCCTTCAACCGCGTGGCATCGTTCCCCGTTGCGCTGAACGCGCCCGATGCCGAAGCGACATCGGCGGAAATCATCGCCGCGTCTGGTGACGGCATGACGGTGGTTTATTCCGACAGTCCTGCGGGCGTCATCGGATTCATCGACATTACCGATCCGGCCAACCCCGTCGCCGCTGGCACCTTCGTGCTGCCCGCAGGCGCGCCGACGGCCGTATCGGCCCTGGGGCAGACGGCTTTCGCGGCGGAGAACACGAGCGAAAGCTTTACCAACCCCTCGGGCGTGCTTCATGCGATCGACATTGACAGCCGCACCCTGATCGCGTCCTGCGATCTCGGCGGCCAGCCTGACAGCACCGCCGTCGCCCCCGATGGCAGCTTCATTGCCGTGGCGATCGAGAACGAGCGCGACGAGGATGCCGGCGATGGCCGCGTTCCGCAGATGCCTGCGGGCTATCTGGTAATCCAGCCGCTCGGCGATGGCGGCAGCATGGACTGCGATGCGCAGATCCGCGTTGAGCTGACCGGCCTCGCCGAGGTCGCACCCGAGGATCCCGAGCCGGAATTCGTCGACGTGAACGCCGCAGGCGAGATTGTCGTGACCATGCAGGAGAACAACCACATCGTTGTGATCTCTGCGGCGGGCGAGGTGCTCGGCCATTTCTCCGCCGGCTTCGTCGACCTGGAAGGAGTGGACCTGACGGAAGATGGGGCGCTCCTGTTCGCCGAAAGCCAGCCAGGCCGGGTGCGTGAACCCGACGCGGTTCAATGGATCGACGCCGATCATTTCGTGACCGCGAATGAAGGCGACATGGACGGCGGGTCGCGCGGCTTCACCGTCTTCAACCGCGACGGCTCTGTAATGTTCGAAAGTGGAGCCACGTTCGAACACGCCGTAGCTGAAGTCGGCCACTACCCCGAGGCCCGCTCGGACGCCAAGGGTGTCGAGGCCGAGGGAATGGAGTTCGCCACCTTCGGCGGCGTGCCGATGATGTTCCTTCTCGCCGAGCGCGCCTCCATTGTGGGCGTATATGACTTAACCGATCCAGCCGCGCCGGTATTGGCGCAACTGCTGCCCTCGGGCATTTCGCCGGAAGGGGCCATGGCCATTCCCGGTCGCAATCTGTTGGTCACGGCGAACGAGTTCGATGGGCGCGAAGACGGCGCCGCAGCAGCGCATGTCATGATCTACGAATACCAGGAAGGCACGGCCGTCTACCCGCACCTGACCAGCGCCGGCACCGAGGCGTTGATCGGCTGGGGAGCGATCTCGGGTCAGGTAATGGCCGAGGATGGTACCATGTACGCCGTGTCCGACAGCTTCTATGGCCTGCAGCCGACAATCTTCCACATCGACGTGAGCCAGACGCCCGCCCGCATCGTCGACGCGATCCGCGTGACGCGGGGAGGTCAGCCTGCGCAGTTGATGGACATGGAAGGTATCGCGCTGGATGGTGAAGGCGGGTTCTGGATCGCCTCCGAGGGCAACAGTGCCAATCTTGTGGCGCATGCGATTTTCCATGTGGGCGCTGATGGCGAGATCGAGGATGCCATTGCGCTGCCGACCGAGTTGCTCGCGGTTCAGACCCGTTTCGGCTTCGAAGGGATTACCCGTGTGGGCGACCTGCTCTATGTCGCGGTGCAGCGGGACTGGCTGGACGATCCGGCCAACCATGCACGCGTCTTGGGTTACAACCTCGGCACCGAGGAATGGTCCCAGATCCATTATCCGATGACCGCTCCCGAAACTGGCTGGGTTGGTCTTTCGGAGATCGTGGCCCACGGTGATTTCGTCTACTTCGTGGAGCGCGACAACCAGGTCGGAAGCAACGCGGTCACCAAGTTGATCACGCGCGTGCCCCTTTCGGCGATGGAGGCGATGGTGGCGTTGGGCGAAACCCCGGCGGTGCTGGAGCCCGAGGTTGTGGTTGACCTGCTTCCCTATCTGACATCGACGGGTGGCTATGTCCTAGACAAGGTCGAGGGGCTGGCCATCGCGGCTGACGGCACGTTGTGGGTGTCGACCGACAATGACTGTGT
>JBBQHZ010000044.1:0-26805 GCA_038324445.1 Rhodobacterales bacterium
GGGGCCGAGCCGTGCTGGGCCTGCGCCACCGCATGGGTGGCCCCATGGTTGAGCGATGCGGCGAGGCCAAGCCCACCCGCCAGTTCGGCCGCCAGATCGGAGAGGATGTCGCCATACATGTTGGTCGCCACGATCACGTCAAAGCGTGTCGGGTCGCGCACCAGCAGGGCGGCGGCGGAATCCACGAGGATTTCCTCGACGGCGATGCCCGGATGATCGGCGGCCACCGCGCGCACGGCCTCGAGGAACAAACCGTCCGAAAGTCGCAGGACATTGGCCTTGTGGATCACCGCCACGCGCCTGGCCGGGCGGCGTTCGGCCAGCGCAAAGGCCGAGCGGGCGATGGCCGTGCTGTTCTCGCGGGTGATCTTGCGGAGCGCAATGGCCAGATCGGGGGTTGGCATCACCTCACCCGGTCCCATATGCATGTTGCGGTCGGCATAGAAGCCTTCGAGGTTTTCGCGCACCACGACCATGTCGACAGCATGGCCCGTCGGCGTCGGCACGCCGGGGCGCGAGCGGGCAGGGCGGATGTTGGCGTATAGCTGCAAGGCCTTGCGCAACACACCCGAGGGGTTCAGCCCGCCGTCTGCCACGGGTGGATAGGCGTTGTGGGATACCGGGCCGAGGATGATGCCCTGAGCAACATGGGCCGCTTCGATCACCGCGTCGGGGATGGTGGTGCCGTGGCGGGCGAGGGCGGCAAAGCCGATCTCGAGGCGGTCAATGTGTAGGCTCACGCCATATGCCGCGCAGGCTGCCACGGCCACCTCTTCGGTGGCCGTGACAATTTCGGGTCCGATCCCGTCCCCGGCCAGGGAAAGGAAACGAAGGCTCACCTGAAGGGCCAGGGCAGGTTCGTGACCTCTTGCAGCAGGCCGGGTGGAAACTCGCGGCCCAGAACCCAGGCGAGGAAGACAATGAAGCCCACGCCCGACGCGGCGTAAATCGCGCTGGCCATCCATGACACGCCAGCGCGGACTCGGAAGAAGCCCAGCATGAACAGCGACAGCGCGATCACCAGACCGAAAAGCCCGGTTAGCACCAGCAGTCCGAGGAACCACGACAGCGTCCACCACAGCCCGTGCGGCGCTGCGCCATCCGTTCCGCCAGCCTCGAGGTCGATGAACAGGTCATCGGTTTCAGGTCGGCGCATCATCTTGGCCAGCATCGCAAGGCAGGCCAGCAAAGTGACTATGCCCACGGTCAGCGGGAATACCTTGTCGCCGAAGCGGGTGATTGAGGACGCATCCACGACCGAGATCGCGACATAGGCCGTGATCGCAAGCAGAAAGACGAAAGGTGCCCGCTTTCCGCCGGTATAGGTGTCGATGTTCTCGCGGATGTTCTTGGACTGCCTGATGCCGATGATGATCGACAGAACGGTCAGGATCAGGATGATCACTGTGATCGGCGTCACAATATACTCGATCCCGGTCTGGAAACTGTTGCGGAACCGGGCCGAGGCAATCTGCGTCGCCATGTTGGTGAACTGTTCGGCCTGCGCGGACAGCACGAACCCGATCAGGAAGGCGGGACGTGAGAAATCGAAGCGGCGCAGTAAAATGCCGATGACGCCGATGCCCACCAGCGCGACTAGATCGCCCAGCGACTGGCGCGACTGGAACGCAGCGAAGGCGATCATCATGAACAGGAAGGGCGCCATCAGCGTGAAGCGGATGGTGGTTAGTTTCGCGATCTGCCCCGACAGCAGCACGCAGAGCCCTGCGCCGATCACGTTGGCCAGGGCCAGCGACCAGACGATGGTGTAGGTGATGTCGAGATCCTGCCGGATCATCGCAGGCCCCGGCGACATGCCCAGAAGCGCGAGGCCGCCGAGGAACACGGCCATCGACCCCGAACCGGGTATGCCGAAGATCAGTGTCGGCACGAGGCCACCGCCTTCTTTGGCGTTGTTGGAGCTTTCAGGTGCGATCACGCCACGGATGTCGCCCTGGCCGAACTTGTCGCGGTCCTTGGACGATTGCACTGCGTAACCATAGGCGATCCAGTCCACGACCGACCCGCCAAGGCCGGGAATGATGCCGACGATGACGCCGATAGCCGCGCATTTCGTGGACAGCCATTTGTTGCGCCACCAGTCGCGCAAGCCTTCGGTCCAGCCGCGCCCCAGCCCGCCGGAGCTGGAGATCGAGCTGTCCTGCCGGAGCAGCGAGATGACCTCGGGGATGGCGTAGATGCCAAGGCCCACGATGACGAGCTGTAAGCCCTCGACGAGATAGGGAATGTCGTAGGTCGACATGCGCAGCGACCCGCCAGCGGGTGCCGATCCGATGGTGCCGGCCAGCAGACCGACGCCGCAGGCGATGACGCCCTTCATCGGCACGCGGCCAGCTAGAATGGCCACCATCGACATCCCGAGGACGGTGATCATCATCATCTCGGGCAAGCCGAAGGCGAGGATCAGGGGGCGCGCGACGAAAATGACGCAGGTCAACACGATGGCACCCAGCAAGCCGCCGTAGAGCGATGATATGAAGGCGGCAGACAGGGCGCGCCCCGCCTCGCCCTTGCGGGCCAGCGGAAAGCCGTCAAGCACCGTCGCCTGGCTGGCGGAGGAACCGGGGATACCCAGGAGCACAGAGGAAAACGTGTCCGAAGTCGGGATCACCGCAATCAGGCCGACCATAAGGGCCAGACCCGACACCGGGTCCATCCCGAACATGAAGGGCAAGACCAGCGACAGGCCCGCGATGCCGCCCAAACCTGGCAGGACGCCGATGGACAGGCCAAGTAGGACGCCTGCCATAAGGAACATCAGTTGAGTGGGCTGGAATACGAGTGTCAGGGCCTCGCCAAGGGCAGGCAAGGCAATTGTCAGGATGTCCATGGGGGTCTCCGCCGCGGCGCGTCAGGAAAAGAAAGGGCCCTTCCCCATGCCGGGCAAGGGGAAGGGCCTGCGATCGGCAGCGGCCCTTATTCCAGCGTCACACCGTAGGCATCGCGCAGCCAGTCGAGGACGTACTGGCGCGCCTCGTCGGACACCGTGATCGCCGCCTCATGCGCTACCAGCGCTGCTGGCCCGATCATCTGGGGATAGACGCCCAGTTCGGACTCGGACAACTCGACGAAATCCGGCCGCGCGAGGATTTCCGCCATCGCTTCCTCGTACATCGCAACCGTCTCGGGGGATGCGGTGCCGGGCAGGTAGACCAGCTTCTGCGCGGCAAAGCCCGACACGAAGAAGGCGCGCCATGCATCCCAAGCAACTCCCTCGGTCTCGCAACCGGCGGTCGCCTCGCAGATCTCGGCGAAGGTCGGGATTTCGGGGAAGGTCGGATCGCGCACGATGTTGCCGGCGTCGTCCAGGATGCCCCACGTCATGATCGGCACGGCGAGGTTCTGTTCGACCAGCGGTACGACGTTGGAGATATAGGCCGACGAGGTCTGATAGTCGATGTTGGCTTCGCCACGCTCGAACATCAGGCGGCCGTCACCCCGGCCTTCGATGCCGAACACCGGTTCGACCTGCAGGCCGAGCATGCGGAAGGCCAGCAGCGGCACGAGGTCGAGCGTCGTAGCGCCTTGGCTGCCGAAGAGGAAGAATTCACCTTGCAGATCATCCATGTCGCCGTCGAAACGCGCGCCGAGGTCTGGCGGCAGATAGACGACACCGCCGGTGCCCGACGCCAGAACCGGGGTCCAGTCACGGTATTCGTAGCGCACGCGCGGGTCGCGCAGCAGGTAGGGGAATTGCGTCGAGCCCGAAGTGCCGAACACCAGCGTGCCGTCATCGGTCGTCTGTTCCTGGAACCAGTTGGCACCAGCGGTCGAGCCCGCACCGGGACGGTAGCGCACCACCACGGTCGGATTGCCTTCGAGCGCCTCGCTCATCAGCGGCGCAAAAAAGTTGGCCCAGGCTGCAGATCCGCCCGATTCCGAGAAGGGGATCACGAAATCCACGACGGCGCCGGACAGGTCGGCCTGCGCCATCTGCGGTGCGCCCACTGTCAGCGCAAGCGTGGATACGGCAGCAAGGCCCAGCGCCGTGCGGCGCTTGGTTGTATGATTGAACATGTATTCCTCCCAAAGTGACCGAGGACTCCCTCCCGCGGTCGGTTGTTCAAGATGTCGTAACATCTTGCCGCAGCGAGGATGACCTGCGAACCTTGCGCGAAGCTGTCGTCGGGTCGGAAAACTGCGGGGAGGAATGGCCGGGTGCGGATCGTATTGGTTGAGGACAACGAGGCGCTGGCCAAAGGCATCTCCTACCGGCTGGAAGATCTTGGGCATGGCGTCGATCACCTCGACCGCGGGGACGAGGCCGAAGCCTTTGTGCGTCAAGAGGCATGGGATCTGCTGATCCTCGACATCAACCTGCCGGGCATCGACGGCCTGACCCTGTTGCGCGGCCTGCGTGGGCGGGGCGACGAACGACCGGTGCTGATCCTGACGGCGCAGTCGGAAACGGAACAGCGGGTCAAGGGACTGGACGCGGGCGCCGACGACTACCTTGTGAAGCCCTTCGAGATGGACGAGCTGGTAGCACGGTTGCGCGCCATCTCGCGGCGCAGCCCGCGGCCGCTCAGGCGCGTGCTCAGTCTTGGGACAGTGCAGCTGGATTGCGACGCGCGGCAGGTGACAATCGGCACCGAACCCATCGCCATGCCCCGCCGCGAGGTAAGCCTTTTGGAAAAGCTGCTGACCGCGCAGGGGCGGTCGGTGTCCAAGCAAGACATCCTCGACCATATTTACGGCAGCGGCGCCGATGTCGAGGAAGCCGCGGTCGAGGTGCACATCTCGCGTCTGCGTAAGCGGCTCAAGCCGCATGGCCTGTCGATCCGGGTTCAGCGAGGCATCGGCTACAGCCTGACCGATCATGGCGAACGGAGCGCCGCATGAGGGCGTCGACTTCGCTCAGGCTGCGACTGACGGTCATCATCCTTGTGCCGCTACTGGTGATCGCGATGGGCGTGGGGTTCTGGCTGGTGCGCGATGCGCGCGACCAGGCGGCGGGCATCTTCGACCGAAGCCTGTTGACCGTGGCGCTGGCGGTCAAGGGCGATGTGGCGCGGTCGAATGGCAATGCCGTCTCGCTGGAAACCCGCGATCTGCTGGAAGACACCTCGGGCGGACCAGTGTTCTACCATGTCCACGCGCCGAATGGCTATTACATCACCGGCTTTGCCACCCCCCCGGTGCGGCTGTCGCCCGATCCGGGCGGCGATGCGCCCTATTCCTACTACAACTCCACCTATTACGGCGAAGAGGTGCGCGCGCTTCGCCTGCGCGATGTGACCACGGTGGACGGCATCACCGGCACTTTCACGATCACCGTCTGGCAGCAGGTGCTGGTGCGCGACGCGCTGATGCGCGACCTCGCCGGGCGGGCCTTCATCGTCATGGCGGTGCTGATCGGCACGGTGGCGCTGGTGGTATGGTTCGGCGTCTTGCGTGGCTTGCGTCCGCTGACCAATCTTGAGGATGCGATCTCGCAACGATCTTCCGACGACCTGTCGCCGATCCGTCGCCAGGTGCCACCCGAAATCCGAGGTCTGGTGCGGCGACTGAACTTTCTGTTCAGGCAGGTCGAGGCGTCGATGGCGCGTCAGGCTGTCTTCATCTCGAATGCGGCGCATCAGTTGCGCAACCCGATCGCGGGCGTACTGGCAATGGCCGAGGCGGTGCGGTCGGCGCCCACCGACCGCGCTGCGCGCGAGCGTGCGGATGAATTGCTGGTCTCGGCACGCGAACTCAAGGATCTGGCCAACAAGCTGTTGACGCTGGAGCGGGCCAGCCATGCGGGCGGTCGGCGCGAGACGCTCGAACTGGGCGAGGTGCTGGAGGATGTGGTTGACCTCTACCGCGTCGCAGCGCGCAATCGCGGGGTGGCCCTGACCATCGCGCTTCCCGATGACGAGATCAGCGCCTTGATCGATCCGGTGATGATGCGCGAGGCTTTGGGGAATGTCATCGACAATGCCCTGAAACATGGCGGACCGGGGATGAAGCGCGTTGCCGTGTCGCTGGCCACTGACGGCACATGCGCGCTGATCCAGGTGACGGACGACGGGCGCGGCGTGGCCGCCAAGGATATCGAGACGGTGCTGGCCCGTTTTGGTCAGGCTGGCCCGTCCGAGGGCAGCGGTCTGGGCCTGTCCATCGCCGAGGCAGTGGCGCTGGCGCATGGCGGTGCGATCGGCTTGGCGCGATCCGAGGGCGGCGGCCTGTCGGTGTCGGTCAGCGTCCCGATGATCGCGAAGACCAGCCTCCAGATGCCGCGCGCACCGCGCGTGCAGCCCCTTTCCGCCCGGTCTGCGCCCGCTGAATGAGCGCCACGGCGTCCGGATCGCCCCTGCCGCTTGGGGCCGACGCCAAAGGTCCGCGCGGCGATGGGTGCGCCGGTGATGGCTACCGGGATGCGGGTCCGGTGGTGGACGGTCACAAAGCCCAGATCAGCCCCCGTGACAATGGCCGGAACCGTCATTTCCGCGTGCCTGTCGGAGTCAACATTGGCCTGCTGACGGCGGTGATGACTGGTTTGCAAATCGTCCTATCATCTTATTGCATCCGTCTGTATCCAACTGTATGCGATTTGCAGGTGTAGGAGTGAAATGACCGCCGAGATGACGCCAAAATCCGAGATCCGACAGGACCGCTGCGCCAAGGGAGACGCTGCCTCCGAGGCCGCCATGCGCCACCCTACCGAAGCGGCGCGCCGCGCGCGGATCCGGCAACTGCGCGAACGGGCGATTGAAGCGGGGGACCAGCGATGACCGATATCGACCTCGTGACATGGGATCTGGTGGTGGTGGGTGGCGGAAATGCAGCCCTTTGCGCTGCGATCGAGGCGGCGGAAACCGGCGCCAAAGTGTTGATGCTGGAGGCCGCGCCCAAAACCTATCGGGGCGGCAATTCGCGCCATACCCGCAACTTCCGCTGCATGCATGCGGGCCCCCTCTCGGTTCTGACCGGCACTTACGAGGAAGACGAGTATTTCGACGACCTGATCCGCGTCACCAAGGGCAAGACCGACGAGGGACTGGCCCGCATGGCGATCCGCGACAGCGAAGCATGCCTGCCCTGGATGGAACGGCATGGCGTGGCGTTCCAGCCGTCGCTCTCGGGCACACTGTCCTTGTCGCGCACCAACGCCTTCTTCCTCGGCGGCGGCAAGGCGCTGGTCAACGCCTATTACAACACCGCCGAGGATCTGGGCGTGCGCGTGCTCTATGACGCCGAGGTGCGCCACGTAACCGTCACCGAAGGCCGGTTCGAGGGGCTGGACGCGCGCATCGGCGGCAAGGATGTCCGGATCGAGGGGCGCACGCTGGTTCTGGCCTCGGGTGGGTTCCAGGCCGATCTCGATTGGTTGGCAGACGCCTGGGGACCGGCTGCGCGCAACTTCCTGATCCGGGGCACGCCCTATAACCGCGGCGTGGTGCTGCGCGACATGCTCGATCAGGGGGCCGACAGCGTGGGCGATCCCACCCAATGCCACGCGGTCGCCATCGACGGACGGTCGCCCAAGTTCGACGGCGGCATCGTCACGCGGCTTGATTGCGTGCCATTCTCGGTCGTCGTCAACCGCGACGGCCAGCGCTTCTATGATGAAGGCGAGGATGTCTGGCCCAAGCGCTATGCGATCTGGGGGCGGCTGGTGGCGGCCCAACCCGATCAGGTGGCCTATTCGATCATCGATGCGAAGTCTCGGACGCTGTTCATGCCGTCGGTCTTTCCGCCCGAACAGGCCGACACGATCGAGGGGCTGGCGCAGCGTCTGGGCCTGCCGGGCCGCGCCTTGCGCGAAACCATCGACGCTTTCAACGCGGCCTGTCGCGAAGGGACGTTTCACCCGACGGAACTGGACGGGTTATCCACCCACGGTCTGACGCCCCCCAAAACCAACTGGGCGCGGCCGATCCTCGAGCCGCCGTTCTTTGGCTATTCGCTGCGGCCGGGTGTGACCTTCACCTATCTGGGCCTCAAGGTCGACCGCACCGCGCGGGTGTCCGCCCATGGCGCGCGGCTGCACAACATCTGGGCGGCGGGCGAGATCATGGCGGGCTCGATCCTGGGCGAGGGCTATCTTGCCGGCTTCGGCATGACCATCGGAACCGTTTTCGGACGCATCGCAGGCCAGGAGGCCGCCGCCCATGTCGCTTGACATCACCCCCACCTTCACCGCGACCGAAGAAGCCCGCCGTCAGGTCGAGATCTGCAACGCCTGCCGGTATTGCGAGGGATATTGCGCGGTTTTCCCCGCGGCCTTCGCCGAGCGCAGTTTCTCCGATGGCGACATCACCCAACTGGCAAGCCTGTGCCACAACTGCCGCGGCTGCTATTACGCCTGCCAATACACCGATCCGCATGAATTTGCGTTGAACCTGCCCGCAGCACTGGCCGAGGTGCGGGTCGAAAGCTGGGACCGGTTCAGTTGGCCCGGCGGTCTTTCGCACACCTTCCAGACCCGTGGCGTGGCACTGGCGGGCGCACTGGTGGTCGGCATCGCGCTTATGTTCCTTGCGATCCGGGCCATCGGTGCAGCGGGCGGAGAGGGGTTCTACGCCTATCTCTCGCACACCGCCATGGTGGCGATCTTCGCACCCGCCTTCCTGTTTCCGCTCGCGGCCCTTGCCGTGGGCGTCCGCCGCTACTGGGCCGAGGTCGGCGGCGCGCCTTTGAAACTATCCGACCTGACCGCGGCGCTGGTCGACGCAGGCCGAATGAAGAATCTGTCGGGCGGCGCGGCCGAGGGGTGCAACTACGAGAAGGGCGACCGCTATTCGATGGCGCGCAAGCATGCCCATCATGCGGTCATGTGGGGATTCCTTTTGTGCTTCGCCTCGACCTCGTCGGGAACGGTGCTGCACTACGTCTTCGACATGCAGGCACCCTATGGCTTGTTCAGCTTGCCCAAGCTTCTGGGCATTCCCGGTGGCATCTTGCTGAGCCTAGGCGCGGTCGGTCTGATCCTGCTCAAGCTTAGGGCCGACCCTGCGCTTGGCGCGCAATCGGCGTGGGGCGGCGAGATTGCCTTTGTCGGCCTGCTGGGGCTGACGGGCCTGACCGGCCTCACGCTCTACGCGGCAACCGGGACCGGCATTGTCGGGCCGCTCCTCGCGTTGCACCTCGGCACCGTTCTCGCCTTCTTCCTCACGCTGCCCTATTCCAAGATGGCCCATGCCGCCTACCGGTTGGCGGCACTGGCGCGGGACGCGCAGATCAAGGCCGCACGCGGATAGCGGATGTTGGGGTTGCGGACATTCGCCATTGTCCACGCCTCAGCCCGCAACCACTTCAACCAGGATCACAGCGTCTCCGCCCGAAACAATCTCACATTGAACCGGCCCGCCGCTCTCACTAAATGGCGCGGCCGCTGCGCGGAATGAGGGGCAGCGTCTCGGTCCTGGCCAAGACTGGTTTGAATTGGTCTGAAAGCACCCTTAGGGCTTCTTTGTTCAGTCGGCCCTGAGGTCGCGCCAGCCATCCTGCGATCGACGATAGGAAAAGGCCGCCCGTTCCGAGAACGTATTTATGCTGGTTTCGGCAGTCAGGCGGCAGATGTCGATTTTATCGTTCTGCACGTCGATGACGGCGAAATCGTTCGGCTCGCCGCGCACGCGGGTTGAGAGACCCGTGCCGCAATGCACCTGCAGGGTCATCGACTGGCTCTTGCGCGCCACGAAGGGCTCGACAGCCCAGGTATGGAGATGTCCCGACAGAATGACGTGGGGGCCGCAACCTGCCCAGCAGCTCAGCGCCTCCGAACCGCCCAGCATCGCCTGCTTCTCCACTTCGGGATGGTGGTGAAACGGGTGATGCGCGACCAGAATGACGGTTCGCCGCCCGGCTTCTTCCTCGATGGCCTGGGCGACGCGCGCGATCTGAGCCTCGTTGATGCGGCCCCGTTGATGAACCCAGCGGCAGGTCGTGTCGAGGCCGATGATCCGGGCTTTATCGGTCAAGATCTCCGGCTCTGTCTCCGGGGAGATCCAGTGCCGGAACGCCAACCGCGGAGCGATCAGTCGCGCGGGCAGGTTGTAGAGCGGAATGTCGTGATTGCCCGGAACCGCGATCCAGTCGCGGCCCAATCGATGCAGAAAGTCGCGTGCCATTCGGTACTGGCTCGGCCTCGCGCGCTGCACGAAATCACCGGCAATCACCACAAGGTCCGGATCTGCCAGGTCAACACTTTCGAGCAGCGGCTGCACGAGGTCGGGCTTCGAACGTCCGAAATGCAGGTCACTGAGCAGGACGAGGCGCATCAGGCCGCCTCGACTGGTCCGGTGACTGATCCGGTTACTGGCCCCGGTGCGTCCTGCCCAGAGGTGACGGCGGACTCCGAAGCAGCCGGAACCACCGCCCGCGGCACCTTTACGGTAAGCGCGTCGCGCATCAGGCGAAAGCGGTAGGGTCCCGCCATCCGCTCTCGTTCGCCGTCGCGCGCAACAAGTCCGGCCCCGCGTCGGGTCTCGATAAGGATATCTCGCCCAATGAACATTTGATAATCCGCGCCGCGTCGAACGCCGCCGCAAAGGATCTTTGCCGCCCGCCAAAGGAGCATCAAACGCCCCGAGTTCGGCGCCACGAAAAGCGCCAGATTGCCGTCCTTCACCGCGTCGATCCCGTCAAAGTCGTATTGTTCGAGTTGGTAGGCGCTGCTGGCGACGAAGGCCATTGGCGACTTCACGGTCACCACCTTGCCGTCGATGGTGATCCGCATGGTCAGTGGCTGATACAGGTTCAGCATTGCGACCAGTACCGACCAGTGCGCTGCAAGCCGACTTCGGCCCCAGCGTCGATAGACCCCCTCGCGCACGTCGAGCACCGACGCATAGGCACCAATGCTGGCGTTGTTCAGGAAGATACGCCCATTCACATCCCCCACGCTGAGCGACGCATCGACTCCGTCGAGCGCCACGGCCATGGCTTCGGCAGGGTCTTCGGGGATGTCGAGGCTGCGCGCAAGGAAGTTGAACGTGCCCATCGGCACGACACCCAGCCGTGCCCCGCTGTCACGCAAGGCGCTGGCGACACCGGAAATTGTGCCGTCACCTCCCGCCGCAATGACAGTGTCGAAGCCCTCTGCAGATGCCCGCTTCACCTCGCTTTCGAGGTCGTTGGGTCGGTCCAGTTGCCGCAGCGCAACCCGTGGGTTGTCCTCGATATACTGCAAAAGCTCGGCTGTTCGGGGATCCTTCTTCTTCTTGCCGGAGGTGGTATTGAAGATGATCAGGGCGTCAGGGACGGTCATAAGGGACACTCGCATGGGATATGTTGTCACCTCAATGAGCGCGAGGCACGAAAGTTCCGCGGCCTGTGCGACGGCCACCACTGTAGTCTGTCGTTCGGCACCATCATGTCTTGTGAGGCGATCAATGGCGTCCAAAGTCGGCGCAAAGCCCGCTTCAGAGCAGGTTTCCGATCCAAAGCCCTGACGGGCGCGGCCGACCGGGCTATCCGGATCGTGGTATCAATCGATCCCCCGCCTTGGCAGCCGACAAGACTGAGAGGATCATGTCAGCCTCAACTCCTGCACGTCCAAGTGCCATCATGGCGACGACAGCACCGGTCAGGGCGGCGGCCTCGATCTGGGTATCACGCTCGGCCGGAACGTCCCCTGTGGCCTTGGCTGCAAGAAGTTCGGTACTGAAAAAGCCTGTGATCTCGTCCAGCCGTTCCTTTGCCAAGGCCCGAGTCTCGGCCCCATGCGCCTCGCGTTCGATCACCGTGTTGATGATGAGGCAGCCCTTGCGCTCGGGGTCGTCGATGGCCAGCCTCGCCTGGGAGTCGAGCCAGGCATGGATCGCGGCTTTCCCCGACAACCCCTTGGGCAAGCTTTCGCGGAATTGCGTGGCATAGGCGTTGAAAGCGCGGCGGAACAGCGTCTCCTTGTCGGTGAAGGTGGCATAGAGGTTGCCGGGCTTGAGGCCGGTGGCGGCATAGATGTCCGTCATGGAGGTCGCAACATAGCCCTTGCGCCAGAACACCCGCATGGCGGCGTCAAGTACTGCGTCCTCCTCATATGCTTTTGGTCTGGCCACATCTGTCTCCTCTGGTGCGCAGTCTAGACGACGGTCCAGCCAAAGACCCGTCACCAATTCGTGATCAGTTGATCATCTATTCGATTTGATCGTGATCGATCGATCATCTATCAGGCAGCCCAAGGCGTATCCCGCCTTCGCCCCGGCCGGCGTCCGGCCGCGTGAAAGGATCAAACCCATGAGACTGCTACATTCCGCCATACTGACGGCCAGCCTTCTGCTGCCCGTCGCCGCCCATGCCCAGGCAATTCTGCCGCCGCCACCCGATGCTCCCGGCTCGGTTGCCTACAACGAATGGCTGGGCCGCAGTTTTTCCGATGTGATGCTCAACGAGCCCGACCAGAACCGTCGCATCCAGATGCTGGAGATTCTGGTGGCCGAAGACTACATCCAGCACAACCCGCTGGTCCCCGAGGGCCGGCAGGGCCTGATCGACTTCATCCCCGTCATCTATGCCGCGATGCCTGATGCCCGCTTCACCCTGCATGATGTCTTTGCTACCGAAGAACGTGTGGTCACCCGGTGGACCTGGGAAGGCACCCTCACCGGAACCCCGCTGCTGGGGATCGAGCCTTCGGGCCAACGGCTCGAGTTCGATGCGATCGACGTGTGGAGCGTGCGAGACGGTCAACTCTACGAGCACTGAGACCAGTTCGACTGGCCGCGAGCCTTTGCGCAACTGGGCGTGGAGGGAATGCCTGGGCCCTTCTATGATCTCGCTGCTCAACCGGCCGATCGGTGAATGCCATGAGCAAAGATCTCTATTCCACCACTGTGGCGGTGAAGGGCGGGCGCGACGGTACTGCAAAATCGGACGATGGCTTGCTGGCCGTGTCACTGGCAATGCCTGTCGCCATTGGCGGATCGGGGGCTGGCACAAACCCGGAGCAATTGTTCGCGGCAGGTTTTGGCGCCTGCTTCGCCTCGTCTCTGGCCTTCGCGGCCAAAGGCATGGGGCTAAGCGTCAAGGCGGTTTCCGTCGATGCGGACGTGACACTGACAGTGGATGACGCGGGCGCCTATGGCATCAGAGCCGCGCTGGCCGTCAATCTGCCCGGCCTCACGGACAGGGACGCCGACCCGCTTGTCGCCGAGGCGCGCCGCATCTGCGCCTATTCGAATGCCCTGCAAGGCAAAGCGCAGGTTCAGGTGACAAGAAACTGACATGACACCAATCGGTCCGCCCCACGGAAGGGGCGGACCGTAACGACCCCGGCACGGCAGACCATCGATTTGTAAGCCGGATGTTGGCGCGCGGCGACCCTGAGGCGGGCCGGACCGCGCTGGTGCTGGACCCTAGTTGGCTGACCGCATGCCTCCGTGAATTCGATGCATTCATACAACTCCGCACCTCTCCCAACCCCGGGAGGCGTAGCGGATAAAAACAGCGTCAAGCGGTCAGGTTCGCTGCCGGCAGCGCTTTGGCACTCCCACACAAGGCAACGCAACAGCTTGGCTGTTACCGCTCGACAAACCGGTATCCGACACCCGGCTCGTTCTGGATCAGCATCGGCGCCGAGGGATCTTCCTCGAGCTTCTTGCGCAACGAACGGACGGTGACGCGCAGGTATTCGACATGGTCGGTGTGAGCCGGACCCCAGACTTCCCGCAGCAGGTGCGTATGGGTCAGGACCTTGCCCGGATGGCTGGCCAGAACGCCCAGAAACGTGAACTCCTTCGGGGTAAGTTTTACCTCGGCGCCATTTTTCCATACACCATGAGCATCGAGGTCGATGCTGACGGGTCCGACCGTCATCTTGCGCAGGTGCCCCTGGCTCTGGTCCGCCCTGCGCAGACATGACCTTATCCGGGCCAAAAGCTCCTCGCTGTCGAACGGCTTGGTGACGTAGTCATCGGCTCCAAGGTCAAGGGCCGCCACTTTCTCGCTCGATGCCTCGCGGGCCGTTAGCACGATGATCGGGACAAGCATCTCGCGGAACGCGCCGATCAGTTCCAGCCCGTCGCGGTCGGGCAGGCCAAGATCCAGAAGGACAAGCTTGGGCACAGCCTGCCGAAGGGCATCGAGCGCGGCCGCCCCGCAATCCGCCTCGACGGTCGCATATCCGCTGCGCTCGAGGGCGACACGGAGAAGGCGGCGGATCGGCATTTCGTCGTCGACGATCAGGATGTTGCCGTTCACGCGATGTCCTCCATCGACACATGGACTGTTGCCTCATGCGGGATCCGGATCGTGAACCGCGATCCGCCACCCGGGCGCCGCGCGGCCTCGACCGTGAAGCCCATCGCTTCTGCAAAGCCCTTCACGATGGCAAGGCCGAGCCCCGATCCGCCGGTCCTGTCCGACGTCTCGCGGCGCGCGAAGCGGTCGAAGATGCGCTGTTCGCTGCCTTGGGGAATGCCGGGGCCACCGTCGAGCACGTCGATCACCGGCCCGCGCCGCCCCATCCGTGCGATGATCTCGATCGGTTCCTCCTGCGGCGAATACTTGGCCGCATTGTCGACGAGGTTCAGGAGCGCGTGGTTCAACAAGACCGCGTCGGCCCGCACGAGCGGCAGGCTCGGGTCGATCGAGGTCTGCACCTTTCGTCCGGCCAGCGACTTGGCCAGGTCGCCGACTGCCGACGCGATCACGTCGGTCAGATCCGTCGGGACAAGATCGGGCGTGACGGCACCTTCCTCGATGCGCGTCAGATCCAGCAGATCGGACAGGAACCGGTTCAGCCTGCGGGCCTCGCTTCGGACCGTCTCGACCAGTTCGGCCTCGTCACCGGTTGCCGACAGCGCTGCGGCTGCCGCCGTCACGGCGGTCAGGGGTGTGCGCAAGTCATGGCTCAGCGACGCAAGCAACGCCGCCCGCAAACTGTCGCGCTGGCTGACCACCTCCATGTCCCGCATGTCGGCTTCCAGCTTCAGGCGCTCGTGGGCAAGGGCTGCCTGATCGATCAGGCTTTCGGCAAGGGCCGCGCGCTCGGTCGGAATGGGGGCGCGACCGCGTGGTCCACGAAATCCCAGCACTGCAAGTGTTCCGAGGGACGTCTTGAGGGGACGGAACTGCCACTGGCTGGCCGTGAGGGTATTGGTTCCAAGGCCTGCATCCTCGCCATGCTGGATCACCCATTCGGCCGCTGCCTGATCGATGGGGGTAAGGTCCGGCTTTGTCTGGCCGAACGCGGTGATCTCGACGCTGTCGCCGGACCGGTGCAGCACGATGGTCTGGACTGCCAGCAACGACCGAAGTTCATCCCGGATGAGCTGCGCCGTCTCTTCCGTAGTGCTTGCGGCGCCAAGGCGCGTGGCAAAACGGGCGAGGCTGGCATTCTCCCGCGCGCTGCGCATCGCTAGTGCCGCAGCGGCCCGTGCGCGCGCCGCAAGTTGCCCGGTGATGATCGCCACCACCACGAGCAACACCGCCGTGATGATGTTCACCGGGCCGTAGATGATGACGGTGAAGAACGGGGGAAGGAAGAAAAAGTTGTAGGCGATGCCTGCCGCGATGGCAGCGATCAATCCGGCACGAAAGCCATAGAAGCTGGCGCTGAAGATGACGGGCAGCAGGTAGAGAAGGTCGATCGGGCCGCGACTGATCCAGCCCTGCGCCAGAAAGGCGGCAAGCGTCAACGCCCCCACCGATCCGATGGCCACCAAGTCCCCGGTCCAACTGCCGCGGGGCCAGAGCCGCCGCCAGTCTCGACCGCGCGGGGTTTCCTGAAAGGGGATTACATGGATGGCAATGCCGGTCGTCCCGTCGAGGATGTCCTGAATGATCCTATCGCGCCGATTGAACCAGCCGCCCTTGCCCCGCGATTTGCCGAGGACGAGTTGTGTCGCGCGCAGTTCCTTGCACTGAGCCAGCATGGCCTCCTGAACCGAGGTGGCCGGTACGGATTGCAAAGTGGCGCCCAGCGACGCCGCGAGTGACAGGTTGCGGGCAAGCTGGGTCTTCTCGGCATCGCTGAACCGTGCCGCCGACGGTGTCTCGACATAGAGAGCGATGAGCGGCGCCTTCAGGGCATCGGCGAGCCTTTTGGCGGCCCGAACGACCTGCTCGCCACCGGCCGCTTCCGAAATCGCGACGAGGATGCGTTGCCCGCCGGCATAGCCGGTCTCCTTGCCGGTGACGGATCTGTGCTCATGAATGCGCGCATCGACGTATTGCGCGGCATGTCGCAACGCAAGTTCGCGCAGAGCAAGCAGGTTGCCCTTGGAAAAGAAGTGATCCAGCGCATGGCGGGCCTGGTCGGGCACGTAGATCTTTCCGGCATCCAGGCGCTTGATCAGGTCTTCGGGCGGAAGATCGATCAACTCGATTTCGGCGTTTTCGAATACCTTGTCGGGCACCGTCTCCCGCACCCGGACATGGGTGAAGCTGCCGACGACATCGTTCAGGCTTTCGACGTGCTGGATGTTGACCGTGGTCATAACGTCGATGCCTGCGACCAGCAACTCCTCGATATCCTGCCAGCGTTTGGGGTGCCTGCTGCCGGGCGCGTTGGTGTGTGCCAGTTCGTCGACGAGGACAATCTCCGGACGACGCTCCAGAACCGCGTCGAGGTCCATCTCTGTGAGGGTCTGGCCCTTGTAGACGATGGATTTGCGGTGGATTACCGGCAGGGGCGCGACCAGCACCTCGGTTTCTTTCCGTCCGTGGGTCTCGACGATGCCGATGACCACATCCGCGCCAGCCTCAAGCTTTTCTGCGCCTTCGAGCAGCATCTCGTAGGTTTTCCCGACACCTGGCGCGGCGCCGAGAAAGATCTTGAGGGTGCCGCGCCCCTCGCGTTGCGCTTCGCGCAGAAGGGCGTCGGGCGAGGGGCGGGCGTCGTCTGTCATGGGTCAGGTTTACTCCGTGGCGGAAGGGCTTGCCAGTTCCGCATCCAGGGCGAGGTTCAACTCCAGCACGTTGACGATCGGCGCCGGGGTGAAGAAGGCCCCCGGCCGCTCGCCCAGCCGGTCGATGATTGCCCGCACCTCGGAAGGGTCGACCCCACGCGCCTCCGCCACGCGATCCACCTGGAAAAGCGCCCCCTCGAGCGAGATATGGGGATCAAGGCCTGCGCCCGATGCGGTCACCAGATCGGCAGGGATCGGGGTGTCCTCCCGACCATGGGCCGCGATCAGCGCCGCTGCGCGATCGGCCAACGCCGGGTTGGCGGGCGACAGGTTCGATCCGCCTGCGCCCGCTGCATCGTAATCCACTGCCGAGGGGCGCGGCCAGACATATTCTTGCGCGGTGAAGCCCTGCGCGATCGGGCGGCTGCCGATCACGCTGCCGTCGTCGCGCAGGATCAATGACCCATTGGCGGTGGCCGGCGTCACCGCCTGCGCGAAGCCGAGGATCGCGGCGGTGTAGCCCGCGACGCAGATCGCCATGGTGGCGACCGTGACGCGCAGTCCCGAGAGGATGTCGTTCATGGTTCTGTCTCCTGTCAGCGCCCCTCAGGGCAGCGAGAAGTGTTCGGCCAGCGGGCCAAGCGCCGCCGCCGGAAGGAAGGTAAGCGCGCCGAAGATCACGACAGTGATCGCCAGCATGGTGCCGAAGGTGGCGTCCTCGACCCCGAGCGTGCCCGCACTTTCCGCTGCGCGGCGCTTGGACATGAGGCTGCCGACGATGGCGAGCGGCAGGATGATCGGCAGGAAACGACCCAACAGCATCACGATGCCGGTGGCGATGTTCCACGGCCCCGTGCCATCGCCCAGACCCTCGAAGCCCGAGCCGTTGTTGGCGGCAGCCGACGAGAATTCGTAGAGGATCTCGGAGAAGCCGTGCGCGCCCGGGTCCTGCACCGTCGCCTGACCCAGCGAGGTCGCGGCAAAAAGCGCCGTGCCACCAAGGATCAGGATGGCGTGGAAGAAGAGCGCCAGCACCGCAAGCCGAACCTCCTTGGCCTCGATCCGGTGGCCCAGATATTCCGGCGTGCGCCCGACCATCATCCCCGCGACGAAGACCGCGACGACGATGTAGAGGAACATGTTGATCATCCCCACGCCTACGCCGCCGAAGGTCGCGTTCAGCCACATGCCCGCCATCGGCATCAGTCCGGTCAGCGGGTTGAGGCTATCATGCATCGCCCCGACCGACCCGTTCGAGGTCGAGGTGGTCAGCACAGCCCAGAGCGGCCCACCGGTGGCGCCAAAGCGCAGTTCCTTGCCTTCGAGGTTGCCGGTCTCTGTGGACACGGGCAGTTCGGCGAAGGCCGATGTCGGCGCGGATTCGAACGCCACCGAGCCGGCAATCTTGATCAGGATGAACACGGCCATGACCGAGAAGATGACCGTGGCGTGCTTCATCCGGCCCAGAATCCCGCCGAACATCCAGACACAGGCCATCGGGATCAGCATGATCGCGATCATCGCCAGCCCGTTGGTCCAGAAGCTGGGATTCTCCAGCGGATGCGTGGCATTGGGGCCAAAGAAGCCGCCGCCGTTGGTGCCTAGCTGCTTGATCGTCAGGAAGGCCGCGACCGGGCCGCGCGCGATGGTCTGCGTCACGCCCTCCAGCGTTGTGGCCACTGCAGAGCCTTGCAGCGTCATCGGAATGCCCAACAAAACCATCAACACCGCGACGACCAGCGCCAGCGGCAACAGCACGAGGAAGCTGGCGCGCTGCAGGTCGATCAGGAAGTTGCCCAGCGTCGCCCGCCCGGCAAGGCCGCGCGCCAGTGCCGCCAGCGCCGCGATACCGGTCGCCGCCGAGACGAATTGCAGCCACATCAGCCCCGCCAACTGGCTGAAATAGCTCATCGACGCCTCACCCGAATAATGCTGCAGGTTCGTATTGGTGGTAAAGGACGCGGCGGTGTTGAACACCAGCGTCGGATCGTGCGGGCCCATGCCATCCGGGTTGAGTGGCAGGACTTGCTGCAACGCGAGGATCAGGAAGGTCACGGTAAACATGATCGCGTTGAAGATCAGCATGGTGACGAGATAGCGCTTCCAGCCCTGTTCCTCGGTGGTGCCACAGATCCGCGCGAAGAGGCTGGTCCAGCGCGTCATCCGGTCTGAGGCCGGGTCCATGGCCAATTTCATCCAGGCACCTAGCGGCAGCGACAAGAGTGCCGTTCCGCCGACGATCAGGGCGACGATAAAGACGTGTTCCATCTGTTCAGTCCTCGAAAAGTCGGGTCACGACGCCGATCAGCGCGGCGAAGATCGCAATCCCGAGTGCGTAGGTAAGAATGATCATGCGCGTCTCCCTTCACGCGAGGCCGAGGCCGGATACGACCACGTCGATCAGCTTGATGCCGACGAAGGGGACGATCAGGCCGCCGAGGCCGTAGATGCCGAGGTTGCGGACAAGCTGGCGCGACGCGCTCTGCGGGCGGTAGGTGACCCCGCGCAGAGCCAGTGGAACCAGTAGCGGGATGATGACGGCGTTGAAGATGATCGCCGACAGGATCGCGCTTTGAGGACTGGATAGCCCCATGACGTTCAGCGCATCGAGGCCCGGATAAAGCGCCACGAAGATCGCCGGCAGGATGGCGAAATACTTGGCCACGTCGTTCGAGATCGAGAACGTGGTCAACGCGCCCCGCGTCATAAGCAGTTGCTTGCCGATCCCCACGATCTCGATGAGCTTGGTGGGGTTGTTGTCGAGATCGACCATGTTGCCGGCCTCGCGCGCGGCCTGCGTTCCGGTGTTCATGGCGACGCCGACATCGGATTGCGCCAGCGTGGGCGCATCGTTCGTTCCGTCACCGCACATGGCAACCAGCTTGCCGCCGGATTGCTCCTTTCGGATCAACTCCAGCTTGTCCTCCGGGGTCGCCTCGGCGAGGAAGTCGTCGACACCGGTTTCCGCAGAGATGGCCGCAGCGGTCAGCGGGTTGTCACCGGTAATCATCACGGTGCGGATGCCCATGCGGCGCAGTTCGGCAAAACGTTCCTTGATGCCTGCCTTGACGATGTCCTTCAGCGCGATGGCCCCCAGAAGCCGGGTGCCGTCCGCCACCGCCAGCGGCGTGCCGCCGGCGCGCGCGATCCTTTCGGTAAGGCTACGGATCTGCCTGACGGCAGCTGCATCGAAATCATGCAGCTTCAGGATTGCGTCGACGGCTCCCTTGCGGATCTTGCGCTCGCCGATGTCGATCCCGCTGACGCGCGTCTGTGCGGTGAAAGCCACCATTTCCTTGCCCGAGGGTGCCGTACCGCCAGCGCCCGCCAGTTCGACGATGGAGCGACCTTCGGGGGTCTCGTCCCCGAGGGACGCAAGGCGCGCCGCCTCGATCAGTTCACCTTCGCCCACGTCCGACAGCGGCAGGAAATCGGTCGCCTGCCGGTCGCCAAGCGTGATCGTCCCGGTCTTGTCCAGAAGGAGCGTGTCGATGTCGCCCGCCGCCTCGACCGCGCGACCGGACTTGGCCAGGACGTTGAAGCGGATCAGCCGATCCATGCCCGCGATGCCGATCGCCGACAGCAGCGCCGAAATGGTCGTGGGGATCAGCGCCACGAAGAGCGCCACAAGGATCGGCACCGAAATCGACCCGCCCGCATAAGCGGCGAAAGTGGGCAGCGTGCCGACCGCGATCAGGAAGATCAGCGTCAGCCCCGTCAATAGCACCGTCAGAGCAACCTCGTTCGGTGTCTTTGCGCGGCTTGCGCCTTCGACAAGGCTGATCATCCGGTCGAGGAAGCCCTCGCCAGGTTCGGCGGTTACCCGCACCTTGATCCAGTCGGAAATGACCCGCGTGCCGGCCGTGACGGCGGATCGGTCACCGCCCGACTCACGGATGACAGGTGCGGATTCCCCGGTGATTGCGGCTTCGTTGACGGACGCCACGCCTTCCACGACTTCGCCGTCGGCCGGGATCTGATCGCCGGTCTCGACCAGCACGATGTCGCCCGCACGCAGTTCGCTGGCCGGAACGACCTTGACGGTATCGCCCTTGACCCGCTTGCCTTTCAGCTCGGCCTTGGTGGAGCGGAGCGAGGCCGCTTGCGCCTTGCCGCGGCCCTCGGCCAGCGCTTCGGCGAAGTTGCCAAACAGCACCGTCAGCCAGAGCCAGAAGACGATCTGCGCCTCGAATGCGATGTCGCCGCCGGATGCGATCGAGCGCATCAGCAGAACCGTCGCCAACAGGGCGACGGTCGCGGTGGTGAACATCACCGGGTTGCGGATCAGCCGGCGCGGGTCGAGCTTGGTGAAGCTGTCCCGGATCGCCGGCCCGACGAGGTCGGCGGAAAAGATCGATGTGTTTTGGTGTTGTGCCATGCCACGCCCCTCAGAACCGTTCCGGCCGCAGGAGCACGGCCAGCAGGTAGACAAGAAGCGCTGCGGCAACCAGGCCGCCGAGCACGAGATCAAAGCCCATGTATCAAACCTCCAGATACCGTTTCGTTTCGGATATCTGCGCTTGATGGGCGTAAAGCCGCCATGTGAAGTTCAGGCCGCAGGAATAAGAGCGGCGTAAAATATGTTCAAATACAATAGCTTGATTGGCGGAGAAGGTTCGATATCAGGCCCATCCCCTGCGCGATGAGCGCAGACTGCGAACCTGCCATTACGACGACGAGAACGGGCGATGTTTCGTTTCCGGCGCATGCGGAGTTTGCAAAATTCGCCACCGTTCACGAAACGTCTACACCCACTTCAATCAGGAACGCAGCCTGTTAACGCCGCCTGACATCTACGTCTGAGACGCCCCGCTCTCTTAAACCAGCCACTCCCTGATCGCCTTTCGCCCAACCAGCTCCGCCATTTTCGCATCGGCATCCGGGATGCGAGCGATCATCGGCGCGCGGGTCGGGCCACACTCGATTCCGCAGGCGCGCAGGGCGGATTTCATGCCGGGCAAAACGCCGACATCAAGAAGGCCAGTGACGAACTCGGCGGAAACCGCTTGAAGTTCCTGCGCGCGCGGCAGGTCGCCCGCGCGGATCGACGTGTTCAGCGCGGCGTAAAGGCGGCCCAGGATGTTGTAGGTCGTGCCGATGCCGCCATCTGCCCCAAGCGCGCCCCCCGCCAGATAAATCTCGTCAAAGCCGAAAAAATATGTGCTGTCGGGGCGCTTGGCACGCAACATCGAGAGTTTGAACAGGTCGGTCGATGTGAACTTGATCCCAGCCACGTTGGGCAGGTCGAGCAAGTCCACCAGCAACTCCAGCGGCAGGGGGCGTCCGGTGCGGATCGGGACCTCGTAGACGATCAGCGGCAGATCCGTAGCGGCGGCCAGCGCCTTGTAATAGGCCAGAATTTCGCCATCGCCGAAGGGATAGGAATGCGGCGGAAGGGCCGACAAACCGTGATAGCCCAGTTTCGCGGCCTGCTTGGCCAATGCGATCGAGGCGGACAGAGATGGCACGCCGACATGGGCGATCATGACCGCGCCGGAGCCTTTGGCGTCCTTTGCCACGACAGCCTGCTGCGCCAGAAGTGCATCGCTTTCCAGAAGCCCCGATTCCCCGCTGCTGCCACCCACATAGAGGCCGGTCAGCCCTTGTCGCAGGACATAAGCGGTCAGGGCGCTCTGGCGGACGGGATCGAAATCGCCGTCATCCGTCAGGCCCGTCATCAAGGCTGCGTACATTCCGGCGAGGGGTTTGGTCATCGGGAGATCCTGTTGATGTGAAGGGCAAATAAAGCTGCAGATTTCGTATTTGGATATAGCAAAACTGTCCACATTATAGTTTTGGTTTGACATAAAAAAGTTTTGCACTTACCAAAATGGCCGACACACAGCAGATTGGCGAGCGAACCGGCCATGACAATCCAGCCAAGGCCTCAATCCGAGGCACGCATCAGCAGTGCGGCGATTGCCGGGATCTTGATTGCCGAGATCAAGGCAGGCGTTTTGCCCGTCGATGCGCCGCTTCCCACGGAACGCCAGCTTTGCGACCGGTTCGCCTCGTCCAGGCCGACGGTGCGCGAAGCGTTGGGACAGATGCAGATGCAGGGTTATGTCGTTGCCCAGGCTGGTCACCGCCCCATTGCCGCCAAGCCGTCGCTAGACGGGATTCTGCGCGGGGCAGGTGATCTGATCCGTGATCTGCTGGGCGATGCCGAGGCCGGCGCGCATCTGGAACAAATGCGGCAATTCATCGAGATGGGTGCCGCCCGAGAGGCCGCGACCCGCGCCGACTCGGTGCAACTGGCCAAGCTGCAAGAGGCGCTCGCTCGCAATGGTGCCGCGATTGGCACCCCCGAATTCGCGGCCACCGACATCGCCTTTCACCGCGCGCTGGTGTCTGTCGTCGGCAACCCGCTGCTTCTGATGCTCCACGACATGTTTGTCAGCCGTCTGATCGCGCAACGGCCCCCGACCAATGATCCAGCTGGGCATGATCGGAGATCCCATGACGAGCACCGCGCGATCCATAACGCCATTCTGGATGGGGACGTGGCGCAGGCGACCGAAGTGATGGCAAGCCACCTTGCGCGGTCTTTCCGCAATCGCCTGAAGGCCGCGGCCCAGTCCGACGCAGCGCAAATGCCGGCCTAGACCCGCGCGGGCGACAATCAAACAAACAAAACAACAACCTGGAGGAGAAAACCATGAAGACCATCCTACTATCCGGTGCCGCAGTCCTTGCGCTTGTCGCTCCGGCTGCCGCCGAACGCGAACTGACCCTTGGCATGCAGGACAACGAGGTCTCGAACCTCTACGCCGGTGCCCAGGCGATGGCCGCAACCCTCGCCGAGGTGTCTGGCGGCGAATTGACGATGACGATTTTCCCGTCATCGACCCTCGGCGATTTCCGCGCCATGGTTGCGCAGGTGCAGGCCGGTGAGTTGGACATGGTCACCACCGGCTATCCGGACATGAGCTATGTCATCCCCGAGCTGAACCTGATCGGTGCGCCCTACGTCGCCCGCGATTTCGCGCATCTGGAGCAGATCGTCGCCGGTGAATGGGGTCAAGAAATGGCCGCCGCCTTTGAGGCGCAAGGCATCCGCATGCTCGACCTGTGGTATTACGGCACGCGCCAGACCACCTCGAACCGGGCCATCGAGACCATGGCCGACATGGCTGGTTTGCGCATGCGCACGCCGAACGTGCCTTTCCTGATCGCCTATGCCGAGAATACGGGTGCCACGGCGGCCCCCGTAGCCTTTGCGGAGGTCTATCTGGCCCTGCAGACCAACCAGGTCGACGCCCAGGAGAACCCGCTGCCGACCATCGAGGCCATGCGCTTCGACGAGGTGCAAAGCCACATCGCGATAACCAATCACTTCGTCGCGTCCATCGCGGTCCAGATCGGTGCCGAGTTGTGGGCGGAGTTGTCCGAGGAAGAGCAGGGCTGGATCATGGCAGCGGTGCAGGCAGGTGGGGAGGTCAACGATACGCTGACTATCGAGGCGGAAGCTGCCCTGCTTACAACCTTCGAGGAGCGTGGCCTGACCATAACGCGCCCGGATCTGGGGCCGTTCCGGGCAGCGATGCAACCCTACTATGACACCCTTGAAGCCGAGTTTGGCGAAGGCGCCATCGCGCGCGTTCGCGGCGACTGATCGCTTCAAGTCCCACGGGCGCGTGGCTCTCCCCCGCGCGCCCGTCCCTTCACCTGACCGGCCCTTGTCCTCATTGTGGGATCGCACCGATGCAAGACCAGCCAAAATACAGCGTCGAAGGCGTGATCGCGACGATCCTGTTTCTGACCCTGATCGTGATCGTGATGCTTCAGATCCTTGGTCGCACTCCGCTGATCCAAGGCCCGGTTTGGACCGAGGAGGCCGCGCGCTGGAGCTGGGTCTGGATGGCGTTCATCGCCATCGGCGAGGTCGAGCGTCAGAACAAGCATCTGCGCATGGCATTTCTGGCTGAAATGCTGCCGGGCCGCCTGCGCAAGATCCTCTTCACCGGCATCGATCTGGTCTATCTGGGCATCATGGGCCATCTCTGCTGGATCGGTTACACGCAGGTCGAGCGCACCTGGTCGCATAGCTCCGTCACGTTGCCGGTTCCGAATGCGGCGCTTTATGCATCCGCCTTCGTCGCGTCCTTCTTCATCCTTTACCGCATCATCCGCAGAATAGCCGCAGGGCGCAGCGGTGAAACCGACGGGACCCAAGTACTATGACCTTGCTTATCGTCGGTGGCCTCTGGCTTTTTCTGGTGCTGGGTGGCGTGCCCATCGGGATCGCCATGATCTTTGTCTCGATGGGCTATTTCTATTACATGGATCGTGGCGTGATGTTCGCCACGCAGCGCATGGTGGATGGGCTCAACAGCTTTCCGCTGCTGGCGGTGCCGCTGTTCATTTTCGCCGCGGCGATCCTGAACTCGGCCGGCATCACCAATCACCTCTTTGCCTTCGCGCGCTCGCTCGTCGGCCATGTGCGTGGCGGATTAGGCCATGTTAACGTGTTGGCATCACTGTTTTTTTCCGGCATGTCCGGCTCCGCCCTTGCAGATGCGGGCGGGCTGGGAAAGATGGAAATCGCTGCCATGCGCGAGGCGGGATATGACGATGAATTCTCCGGTGCCATCACTGCCGCCTCGTCGCTGATCGGGCCGCTGGTGCCACCGTCGATCACGATGGTCCTTTATGGTGTGATTGCCAACGTCTCCATCGGGCAGTTGTTTCTGGGCGGTGTCGTGCCGGGCGTTCTGTGCGCTGTGGCGCTGATGATCATGGTCTATATCGTGGCGGGCCGCCGCAACTATCCCCGCGATCCGCGTCGCAGTTGGGGTGAGGTGAACACGCTGTTCTGGAAATCCCTCCCCGCGCTTTTGACACCCATGGTCATCATCGGTGGAATCTTTTCGGGCTATTTCTCGCCCACGGAAGCGGCCGCTGTTACCGTGATCTACGCGATCCTGATCGACCTCGTGTTCTACCGCGAGTTGACGTTCCGTAGGTTGTGGGACGCGGCCTACGAGACGACCGTCACCTCGGCCTCCATTGCGACGATCGTGGCCGGTGTCTCGCTGTTCAGCTTCATCTTCGCGCGCGAACAGGCGCCGCAGCAGATCGCGCAGATGTTTCTGGCCATTGCCGACGGTCCTTTGATGTTCCTCATCGCCGTAAACCTGATGATCTTCATCCTCGGTTGCTTCATCGAGGCGCTGGTGATCTTGCTGGTGATCGTGCCGATCCTTGTGCCCGTCGCCATGGGCTTCGGGATCGATCCGGTACATTTCGGGATCATCGTGGTGCTGAACCTGATGATCTCCATCATGACGCCGCCGATGGGGATGGCCTTGTTTGTGGTATCTCAGGTCGGCAACATCCCTTACCAAAAACTTGCCCGCGCAATCATCCCCTGGCTTATACCGCCGATCATCGTGCTGATCCTTGTCTGTACCTTCCCCATCCTTGCCACCGGATTGCCGAGCCTGATGCGATGAGTGTCGATATCCTGGCGCGGTTGCGAGGTGGTCTGGTGGTATCCTGCCAGCCGGTCGACGGCGGCCCGATGGACCGACCCGAGATTGTTGCCGCGATGACGGCGGCGGCTGTTGCGGGCGGCGCTGCGGGCGTGCGGATCGAGGGGATTGCCAACCTGCGCGCGGCACGCGCCGCCGTATCGGTGCCGATCATCGGGATCGTGAAACGGGATCTGCCGGGCAGTCCTGTCCGCATCACGCCCTTTATCAGCGACGTCCATGACCTCATCGCATCGGGCGCCGATATCGTCGGCTATGACGCGACAGACCGGGTACGGCCCGAGCCAGCCGCCGCGATCCTTGCCGCCATCAAGGCGGGCGGTACGGCGGCGATGGCAGACTGCGCCTGTTTAGCTGATGGAATACGCGCGGCAGATGCGGACATCCTCGGCACGACGCTTTCGGGATATACGGACGCGACCGCGACAGGCGACGACCTTCCGGACTTCGCCCTGATCGCAGCGTTTCACTCGTTGGGGCGGTTCGTCATGGCGGAAGGCCGGATAAATACG
>JBBQHZ010000045.1:0-26594 GCA_038324445.1 Rhodobacterales bacterium
TGGCAGGCCGGAACCCTGCTCACCCATCACTGTCCCTCGTTCCGAACTTGCGCCCGCCGGTTCAACCCGTTGCGGGCGCCTTTTTTGTGGTCTTGGCGCTCGGCGCTGGCTAGAGATTGGCCATGACCCCGACCCCCTCCGCCCCCTCCGACGACCTGCTGCGGCGCGTGTTGCGCGAGGCGAAGAGTTTCGCCTGCGTGGGCGTGTCGCCCAATCCGGTGCGACCGTCACATTATGTAGCGCGCTACCTGAAGTTGAAGGGATACCGCGTGGTGCCGGTGAATCCCGTCTGCGCTGGTGAGATGCTCTTTGGCGAGCGGGTGGTGGCGGAGTTGTCGGAGGCGGGGCAGGTCGATGTGGTGGACATCTTCCGCCGGTCCGATGCGGTGCCCGAGATTGTCGAACAGGCGCTGGCGATGGAGCCGCGCCCGACGGTGATCTGGATGCAGATCGGCGTGGTCCATGCCGAGGCGGCGGCGCTGGCCGAAGCGGAGGGGTTGGTGGTGATCCAGGACCGCTGCCTCAAGATCGAGTATCAGCGGCTGTTTGGCGAGTTGCGGATGGGCGGTTTCGCCACCGGCATCATCAGTTCGAAGCTGTGAGACGCGCGTTTGGCCTCTGGATCGGTCTGGGGCTGATCCTTGCGGCCGCGTCCGAGTTGATGTTCTGGCCCGTGCCCATGCGCGAAATCGGGCCGCTGGCGGGCGTTTATGGACTGGCGGGCCTGCTGGCGTTCCTGATGGTGGAGCGGGCGGGTGCCCGTGGTCTGGCCGCGATGATCGTTGCGGGCGGGATCTTCGGGCTGACGATCGAGGGGGTGATCGTCCAGCAGGTCTATCTGCATCTGCCGTTCTCGCTGGTCTGGACGCCCCTTGCCTGGCACGCGTTGCTGAGTGTCGGCGTGGCGCTGGTGGGCCTGCGGATGGCGCTTTGCGCGCCGACGATGCGTCCCGGCGTGGCCGTTTCGGCGGCGATCGGCCTCTTTGCGGCGCTGTGGGCCGGGTATGGGTGGACAGGCTTCCTGCAGGAAGAGGGGCGCGCCGCGTCGACGCTGCCGTTCGCCGCGCAGATGCTGGTGGCGACGGCGATGATCGCGGCGGGGCACAACGTGCTGGACCGGGTTCCGGACGCGCCTGCGCCACGCTGGCTTTTGACGATCCTGGCCGCGATGGCTCTGGGTCTGTGGGCAGCGGCGTGGGCGGGGCCGTTCTTTCCGCTGTCGCTTTGTGTGCCGGTTCTGGGGGGCGTCAGTTTTCTGGCCATCCTGCGGTTGGGCGGGCCTGACGGACCTGCGGGCTTTGGCCGGGTAGCGCCCCGCAGATACCTTGCATTGCTGGCCCTGCCGGCGGTGGCGATCCCGGTTGACGCCCTTGTGAGGGATGCGCCGTGGTTGAGCAACTTCAACGTGCCGGTTGCGGTGGTCACGGTTGTGGCCTCGACCCTGCTGTGGTGCTGGGCGATGGTGCGTGCGGCGCGCAGGCGCGCCTAGCGGTTGGCCTTTTCGTCGAGGCCCGATGTGCCGTGGCGGCGCGACAACTCGGCCTCGATATCGGCCAGCGTGACGTCGCGGGCGGCGCACATGACCAGCAGGTGGTAGAGGGCGTCGGCGGCCTCGGAGGTCAGTTTGGCGCGGTCGCCCTTGACGGCTTCGATGATGGCTTCCACCGCCTCTTCGCCGAATTTCTCGGCACATTTCTCGGGGCCCTTGGACAGCAGCTTGGCGGTCCAAGACGTGTCGGGATCGGCACCCTTGCGGCTTTCAATCGTGGCGGCGAGGCGTTCTAGCGGGGTCATGTCAGCCTCACGGGGATGCCGGCGGCGGCCATGTGGGCCTTGGCTTGCCCGATGGTGAAGGTGCCGAAGTGGAAGATGGAGGCGGCAAGGACGGCGGAAGCGCCGCCCAGCGTCACCCCCTCGACAAGGTGATCGAGCGTGCCCACGCCGCCGCTGGCGATGACGGGGACATGCACCGCGTCGGACACAGCGCGGGTGAGGGCGAGGTTGAAGCCCTGTTTCGTACCGTCGCGGTCCATGGAGGTCAGCAGGATCTCGCCCGCGCCCTTGGCCACGACCGTGCGGGCAAATTCGACGGCGTCGATGCCGGTAGCCTTGCGGCCACCATGGGTGAAGATCTCCCACTTGCCGACGATTCCCTTTTCGCGTTCCTCCGGAACGACGGTTTTCGCGTCGATGGCCACCACGATGCACTGGCTGCCGAACCTGTCGGCGGCGCGGGCGACAACGTCGGGGTCGGCGACGGCGGCGGAGTTGAAGCTGACTTTGTCGGCGCCCGCCAGCAGGAGCTTGCGGACATCCTCGACCGTGCGGACGCCGCCGCCGATGGTGAGCGGCATGAAGCACTGCTCGGCCGTGCGGGTGGCAAGATCATACATCGTGCCGCGATTCTCGTGCGTGGCCTTGATGTCGAGGAAACAGAGCTCGTCCGCGCCGGCAAGGTCATAGGCGCGGGCCTGTTCCACCGGATCGCCCGCGTCGATCAGGTCGACGAAGTTGACGCCCTTGACGGTGCGGCCCTCGGCGACGTCGAGGCAGGGGATGATGCGCGTTTTCAGCATGGCCGAGGGCATAGCCCAAGCGGGGCTGCAGGGAAAGCGCGATGCTCAGCGCGGGCGCCGCAGGGCGAGAACGACGCCGCCCAGCACCGCGCCGATAGCGAGCGCGGCGCCCAAGGCTGCCCACCACACCGTCAGCAAGATCGCAATGCTGCCCACCGAGCGCGCGGCGAGGTCCGGGCCGATGTCGACGCCGTCGACAATGCAGGGGGCGGTTCCGGCGGCGTTGACGATGCACCCATGCGCGACCCCCAGCGCCTGCGCCCGCCGCAAGTCCAGCAGGGGTTCAAGGCCAAGCCAGATCAGTCCGATCCCAAGGGCGAACAGCGCGAGAAGACTCCATTTCGCCATGTCGGGCCTCCTTCAATCAGTCTGCCAGAACCTTTAGCGCCTCGGCCAGATCCAGCGCGCCATCATAGAGCGCGCGGCCCGAAATTGCACCGGCGATCACGCCGGTAGCCTTGAGGGCGGTGAGGTCGGCGAGGGATGAGACACCGCCAGAGGCGATGACGGGGATGGAGGTGGCGCGGGCGAGCGCTGCGGTCGCCGCGACATTCGGGCCGCCCATGGCGCCGTCGCGGTCGATATCGGTGTAGATGATGGCGGCCACGCCCGCATCCTCGAAGGATTTCGCGAGGTCGGTGACCATCACGTCGGTTTCCTCGGCCCAGCCTTTGGTCGCGACGCGGCCCTTACGGGCGTCGATGCCGACGGCGATCTGGCCGGGAAAGGTTTTCGCGGCCTCGCGCACCAGTGCCGGGTTTTCCACGGCAACGGTGCCGAGGATGACACGGGCGATGCCGCGCGTCAGCCACATCTCGATCGTGGCCATGTCGCGGATGCCGCCGCCGAGTTGGGTAGGGACGGAAGTGGCTGCAAGGATCGCCTCGACCGCCGCACCATTCACGGGCGTGCCTGCGAAGGCGCCGTTCAGATCGACAAGGTGCAGCCACTGGCAGCCCGCGCTCTGGAAGGCGAGGGCCTGCGCGGCGGGGTCGGTGTTGAACACGGTCGCCTCCGACATCTCGCCACGCAGAAGGCGGACGGCGTTGCCGTCCTTGAGGTCGATGGCGGGGTAGAGGATCATGGCGGGCACGGGTCCGTTCGCAGGGCTCTCGGGGTTTTCGTCCATGTTTGGCGGGGGTGCAAGGGCTGGTGCAGGGCGCCGCGCGCCCTTCGGACGATTGGCCGTCACGTCACGCTTGCCAGGTTGAGAAATTTAGCCACACCGTGCGCGCCAGAGGAGCCAAGGGAGGAGAGACCCAATGAAGAAATCTGTTTTTGGTGCGATCGCACTGGTGCTGGGCATGACCGGCATGGCGATGGCGGACGATCTGGTCGGCAACTGGCGCACGGCGCCCGACGACAACGGCAACACCGGCATCATCGCCGTGGTGCAATGCGGCGCGGCGTTGTGCGGAACGTTGACCCAATCGTTCAATAGTTCCGGTGCCCCGATGGAATCCGCAAACATCGGACGCCAGATCATCTGGGACACCGCGCCCACGGGCAATCCCGGTGAATATGCCGGACGGCTGTATTCGCCGGACCGCGACCGCGAATACCGCTCGTCGCTGGTGCTGAGCGGCAACGCGCTGTCGGTGTCGGGTTGCGTGCTGGGCATGTGCCGCGAAGGCGGCGTCTGGCAGCGGGTGAACTGAGACCTTTGGCTCGGCCGGAAAGCCGGACGAATGAGGTTCGGAACAAGGGAGGGGCGGTCCTTGGCGGGCCGCCCCTTTCTTTTGGTCACACCGAGGACGCCATGTCCGGTTGCAGGATTTACCGGTTAACGGACCACGCTTTTGTGGACTGCGTCGCGACCCACCTTGCCTGGCTGTTGGTCAACGAGAGGGCGCCGGTTGGGTGTCAGGACTTGCGGCGCGCGCGGCGCAGCACCAGCACGCTGCCCAGACCGCTCAGCAGCAGCGGAAGGCCGGCCGGCAACGGGATCGGGGCGGGCACGCTGACGGCGATGTCGTCGAGAGAGAACGAATACCCGCCGCGTGTTCCGCCAACTCCGGTGAAGGTGAGACTGGCCAGATTGTCAAATCCGCTGAAGCTGAACAGCTCGAAGTCGGTGGCACCATTGTCTGAGGCGATACCGTCGAAGGTGATCGACGTCAGGGATGTGCTGTTATCCATGAAGGTTGCCAGCAGGTTCAGGCCGGTCGATGCGAAGGCGGCGAAGAACTGGCCTTGATTCCGGCCCTCGGCCGCGCGGAAGGACGACAGCGAGAAAGCTGTTCCGTCGATGCGGCTGAGCGTGAGCGAGGAATTGACCGGGATCGGCGCGTTGGGATTATTGCTCATCGCGATGCTGGTGGAGCCGCTTTCCGGCACGTTGATTACCGCGCCTACGGGGTAGGCCAGCACGTCGCCCGATGTTGCGGTGAACTGGTAATCCTGAACGGTGAAGGACGTCCCGAGTTGAGTGAATGTTGTGAACTCCTCGAAATCGAGGGTCGTCGCACTGGCGAAAGTCGGCACCGCAATAGCAGCGGCAAGGATGATGGCAGAAAGTTTGGACATGATGTTACCTTGATCTAGGGCGTGGCACCCCTGGGCCGGATTGAGGCCTGGGGGGCGGTTGCGGAAGATGCTTCCAGTTAGCAGCGCCCATGGCAGCGAAGGTCACGCCGACCATGGACCATACCTTGGCCTTACCGGTCGAATGTAACAGATTGACCTAAAGCATTTATAAGGTTTGTGACATTCCCCAACGTCAGGGCCGCCATGTCAGGAAATTGGCGATCAGGCGCAGGCCTGCTGTCTGGCTCTTTTCCGGGTGGAACTGGGTGCCCACCATCGTGTCGCGCCCGACGATGGCGGTGACGTCGCCGCCGTAATTGACATGCGCCAGACGTTGCGAGGGGATGGCCACCGCCATGGCGTAGGAGTGCACGAAATAGGCGTGATCGCCGGTGGCGATGCCTTGCAGAACGGGGTGGGGATGGTCGATCACCAGATCGTTCCAGCCCATATGCGGGACCTTCAGCGCCGGGTCCGAGGGCGTGATGCGGTCGACGGTGCCGTCGATCCAGCCAAAGCCCGCGACCGCCTCGTATTCCAGCCCGAGGCGCGCCATCATCTGCATGCCGACGCAGATGCCGAGGAAGGGCACGGCGCGGGCCTCGACGGCCTCGAGTATCGCCTCCTCCAGCCCGTCGATGGCTTGCAGACCCCGGCGGCAGGCGGGAAACGCGCCGTCGCCGGGCAGAACAAGGCGGTCTGCCTTCGCCACAAGGGCCGGGTCGGCGGTGACGATCAGCGCGCCTGATCCCGTCTCGGACGCCATGCGCTGAAAGGCCTTCTCAGCGGAATGCAGGTTGCCTGCGTCGTAGTCGATCAGAACCGTGGTCATGTTTTTCCTTTGTCGCGCAACGGGTTCCGACAAGAGCCGGGGCCCGCGTTCCGGAATGCGCCTACAGGCTGCCCTTGGTCGACGGGATCGCGTCGGCCTTGCGCGGATCGACTTCCAGAGCATCACGCAAGGCGCGGGCGACGGCCTTGAACGTCGCCTCGGCGATGTGGTGGCTGTTGAAGCCCGCCAGTCTGGAGACATGGAGCGTGATGCCGCCATGGGTGGCGAAGGCCTGAAAGAATTCGCGCACCAGTTCGGTATCGAAGGTGCCGATCTTCGGCGTCGGCAGCGCCACGTCCCAAACCAGATAGGGCCGCCCGCTGAGGTCCAGCGCGGCGCGCACAAGGGTGTCGTCCATCGGCAGGTGGCATTCGCCATAGCGGCGGATGCCGCGCTTGTCGGCCATCGCCTGCGACAGCGCCTGACCGAGCGCAATCCCCACATCCTCGACGCTGTGGTGGTCGTCGATATGCAGATCGCCGGTGCAGGTGATCTTCATGTCGATCAGGCTGTGGCGGGCCAACTGGTCGAGCATGTGGTCGAAGAAGCCCACGCCGGTATCGTTCTCATACGCGCCGGAGCCGTCGAGGTTGAGGGTGACGGTGATGTCGGTCTCGGCGGTTTTCCGGGTGATCTGGGCCTGACGCATCGGCATTTTCCTTCGGTTTCGCGGCTGTTTATAGGGGCGGGGCGGGGCGCTGGGAAGGCCGGATCGGGGCAGCAGCGGAAGGACTGGCGCGCCGGGGCGAATTGTTTAGGGTGGTGCGATCGCGGGGAGAGAGCGCATGAAGACGATAACGGAGCCCGCTCGGCAGGTGCCGGTGATCCACGAGACGGACGTGCTGGTCGTGGGCTCGGGCCCCAGCGGGCTGGCGGCGGCACTGGCGGCGGCGCGCGCGGGTGTGCGGGTGGCGCTGGTGGAGCGGTTCGGCTGCTTTGGCGGCAATATCACGGTCGTCGGCGTCGAGGGGTTCGCCTGGTATCGCCACGAGGCGACGGTGGAGGCGGGCGGCATCGGCTGGGAGTTCGAGGAGCGCGCCAAGGCGGCGGGCGTCGCGGTGCCGGAAAGCCAGTCGCTGAGCCACGAGATCGACGCCGAGGGGTTCAAGCTGGTCGCGGACCGGCTGGTGGCCGAGGCGGGCATCCACCCGATGCTGCACCGCGCCTTTGTCGCCCCGATCATGGAGGGGCGGCGGGTGACCGGGATCATCGTCGAGTCGAAGGCCGGGCGTGAGGCGATCATGGCGGCCTGCGTGATCGACGCCACGGGTGATGCAGATATCGCCGAGCGGGCCGGGGCCCTGACACGGAAAACCCCGGTCGAGGCGATGCAGGCGGCCTCGGTCATGTTCCATGTCGCGGGCGTAGACAAGGCAGCATTTCTGGTGGGCGTGCGGGAAGATCCGCAGACCTATGCCGATTGGTCGACGGGCGAGTGGCAGGTGGAAACCGACGGCAAGGAGGACGCGATGTTCTCGCCGTTTCTGGCCAAACCCTTTGCCAAGGCGATCCGCGACGGCGTGATCCCGGCGCATCTGACGACGCTGGGCGGCACCTGGGGCGCGGTGCACGAAACGGGCGAGATGACCTACATGAACCTTGTGCATCTGGCCGGGTGCGATGGCACCGACCCCGACAGCATGACCCGCTTCGAGATTGAGGGCCGGGCGCAGGCGATGCACGCGATCGAGGCCTTGCGCCGCTACACGCCTGGCTGCGCCGACATGCGGCTGCGCAATTTCGGGATGAGCATCGGCATTCGCGACAGCCGCAAGATCGACGCGGCCTACAACCTGACCGAGGGCGATGTGCGCGAGGAGGGGCGGTTCGAGGACAGTATCGGCATCTACCCGGAATTCATCGACGGCTATGGGGTGCTGATCCTGCCGACGACGGGGCGCTACATGCAGGTGCCCTATCGCGCCATGCTGCCCAAGGGCGTCGAGGGATTGCTGGTGACGGGCCGCGCAATCGGGGGCGACCGGATCGCGCACGCCGCTACGCGCAACATGGCCTGTTGCGCGGTGGCGGGGCAGGGCGCGGGGGTGGCGGCGGCCCTGTCGGTGAAGGCGGGCATTGGCGTGGCGGCAGTCGATATCGGCGCCGTGCAGGCCGAGTTGAGGCGGCAGGGAGTGCGCTTGCACTGAGGCCAATGCCTGTAACGAGGCCTATTCCGGGTTGGCGCGGGCCTTGGCCTCCAACTCGCGGAACATCTTGGTCACGTCGTCGGGGCTGGCGCGTTCAAGGGCGCCGTCCTCGATCTCGGCCGCGGTCCAGATCAGGGAATTGGCCGGGTCGTGCAGCATGGCCCAATCGGCGAACAACCGGTCTTCGACCGTCTCGGACACATGGGTGCGGATATCGATATGGCGGTCGTCGCGGCGGACGCGCGCGAAGGCGGCCTCGACCATCGGGCGCGGGCCTTCGAGCAGTTGCAGATAGATGTCATGGCGGCAGACCAGCGCGCCGGTGACGTCGTCGCGTTCATTGCAGCGCCGCGCGTCGAGCAGGATGTTGCTGAGCGTGGCACTGTCATAGCCGAAGGGCTGGGAGGAATAGATCAGGCGGAAAAGGTCGGTTATGGCAAACGCTCCTGTCGGCGGCCTTGGCACTTGCGCCGGGGATCGGCGGGTGGCGGGAAGGTTGGTATCCACATTACGCGGAAGCCGCGCGCATGTCTTGCGCGAAACGCCGCGGCGCGCGGATTGAAGTTTTCTCCTCAACCAAGGGCTCCGTCTGGCACGCACAGGGGTGCGGGAAATCCCGCGTTGGCATGTCGGCCGGGATGCGCCACGGTCGCGGTTCACAATTGATCACATATTTGGGAGTAGACATGACATTCTTGAAATCCGCTGCGCTGGGCGCGGCCCTGAGCTTTTGCTCTGCCAGTCTGGCCTTTGCGCAGGACGCGGCTGCCTTGCCGATCACCCTGTCGAGCGTCACGGTCGAGCGCTATGCCGAGTTGATCGAGAACGGGACCGAAGGCGGCGTCGCCTGCTGCGCGCCCCTGGTGCTGAGCCAGCCCGGCCACCATTTCGTCTATGTGCAAGCGATCTATGACGTGGCGTGGAGCGATACGCTGGACCGCATCAACGTGTCCTCGTCCGATATCGGGATCCTTCTGCCCGGTGACACCGAGCCGCGCCAGATGGTCGGGCGCGTGTCGCGCGTGGGCCAGTTCGACCTGGGCGGCAACTCGCTGCACGCCAGCCGTCCACGCGATTGGCCTGCCTCGACCGAGCAGGCCTATCTGAACGCGGTGTTCCTGGTGCCCGATACCGTCACGACGGGGACGCTGGTGTTCGATGAAACCGGTTATTCGCAGGAAATCTCGCTGGCAGCGGAAGTGACCGAGTTCCCTGTTCCCGCCTCGATGGTGCAGATCAACGTGCTAGGACTGGCCCGCGTGGATGAAGTGGTGACCGAAGAATCATCCGGCCGCCAGCAGATGATCGGACGTCTTGCGCCGACATTGGGCGACATGTTGCAGCTGGACCTGCAGGTTCAGGCCTTGCTGTCCAACGATGTGGAGGGGGATAATGAGCACTTTTTCCTCAACAACGATTTCGCCCTTGTCGGCCCTGACAACGCCCCCCTGCGCAGCATCGGTATTGTGGAAGGGTCGTTTGCCGACAATTACTCCTATTCCAACCGCTGGGATCTGGGCAGCCTGCCCAACCCCAGCACGGTGCGCTTCTACTTCGCGGGCAACGCGGCGCCGGGCGTCTACAAGGTGTTCTACCACGGCACGCCGGTGGCCGACGTGATATTCGAATAGGCGGCGACGCGCTGCCTGAATGAACCCGCCCCGGACAGGCGACTGTCCGAGGTCCGTATCGGCAGCGACTTGCACCGCGCATCCCGCCAACAGGGATGCTGAACATGTCCGCCGGATGGACGCACAAGGCGGGCCTTTGCCATTCGATCGTTTCCCGATCGTCGCGCGGCTAGTCGGCGTCCTTGCGGCGCTTGGGCGACAGCGCCTTGTCCAGATCGACGCCGACCGCCTCGCCCAACTTCTGCATCGCGGGCAGCGACACCGCCATGTCGAGGATGGCGTCGACCGTCTGGTTGACGGGCGACCCGCCTTGTCTCCCCTCCGTCCCGGTCCGACCGAACCCGTTGAAATGATGGATGGAGATGCCGTCGATCTTCTCGGCGGGCCTGACCATTTCCGCCACCACCAGCGGCAGCGCCTTGAGGCGCGCCAGTTCCAGCTCCATCGCGACCTGAGCCTCGGAGCGGGCATTCTCGGCGTCGATCTGGGCGCGGTTGGCCTCGGCGTCGGCCATGCGCATGGCCTTGATTGCCTCTGCCTCCTCGCGCTTCGCGGCGGTCTTGTCGGCGGCGGTGGCCTTGTCGCTGGCGGCCGTGATGCGCGCGCGTTCCGCCGCCGCTTCGGCCTGTTCCTGCGCCGCGATCAGGGCCAGCGCCTTGCGCCGTTCCGCCTCGGCCATCTGGCGGGCGGTCAGCACGGCCTCCGCCGCGCGCACCGCGTCGATCCGGGCCGTATCGGCATCGGCATGGGCGCGGCTTTCCTCGCGCGAGTTGGCGGCAAAGGAAATCGCCCGGTTCTGCTCGGCCATTTCAAGGGCGAGGGCTTGCGCGATCTCGGCCTCGCGCAGCACCAGTTCCTTGGCGATGTCGGCGCTGGCTATGTCCTGCTCCATCTGGATGCGGGAGCGCGCGGCGGCGCGTTCGCTGTCGGCCTTGCGGGCGGCGATCTCGGCCAGTTGCGCGGCGATCAGCGTCTCGATCTCTTGCGTCTGGGCGATTTCGGCGCGGCGCTGGTCGAGGTTGATTTCCAGCTTGCGCCGTTCGGCCTCCATCGCGGCGCGGGCCACCGACACCTGACTGTCGCCCTCGATCTCGGCGCGTTCCTTCTTGGATTTGGCGATGACTTCGGCGAGTTTGCGCATGCCGACCGCGTTGAAAGCGTTGTTCTCGTCCAGCGCCCCGAACGGCGTCTGGTCCAGCGCCGTCAGCGAGACGCTGTCAAGCTGGAGCCCGTAATTGCCCAGCGTATCCTTCAGCGCGTCCCGTACCTGCCGCACGAAAACGGAGCGGTTCTCGTGCAATTCGTCCATCGTCATCTGCGCCGCGACCGAGCGGAGCGCGTCGATCATCATGCCGTCGATCAGGCTTTTGAGTTGATCTGGCTGGAACACCCGCTTGCCCAGCGTCTGTGCCGCGCGCGTGACCGCGTCGTCGTTGGGCGTGACGCTGGCATAGAATTCGGCCCCGACATCCACGCGCAGCCTGTCCTTGGTGATCAGCGACGCCTCGCCCGAGCGCGCCACATCCATGCGGAGCGTCTGCATGTTTACCCGCGTGATCTCGTGGAAGAACGGGATCGCCAGCACGCCGCCGTCGATCACGACGCGCCTGCCGCCAAGGCCGGTGCGCACCAGCGCCACCTCGTTCGTGGCGCGCTGGTAGAAGGTCGCAGCAAGTGCCACGAGGATCGCGAGGGCGACCAGTATGATGATGATCCAGGCCAGTGCGGTCATGGGGGGGTGCTCCGTTAATGGGACAGCCCGTGCATTTCGCACAGGATGTTCGATGACATGCCGCCATCGGCAGGAATGTTGGTGCCGCGGATCCAGGACGTCATGTCGGACAGCAGGAAGGCGACGATGGGGGCGAGGTCCTGGGGCGTGCCTGGCCGGTCCATCACGCGCGCATCCTCTTCGGCGCGTGCGCCCAGCGTTTCAAGGAAATCGCCCAGGATCGGCGTATCCACCGGGCCGGGGCTGAGGCTGTTCATGCGGATGCTCCTATCACGCCATGTCCAGCGGTTCTGCATTGTCCAGGCGATCAGCGCCTCCTTCGAGAAGAAGTAACTGCGCCCGCCGGCATTGGTGATCTGATGCCGCTCGGCAAAGTGGGCGGCGTCATCGACATGGACGGTTTCGGAGGCGCGGATGGCAGGGATGGACCCTTGCCAGCCGAACCCCGCAAGCGAGGCGAGGTTCACGATGCTGGCCCCGGCGTTCAGCTTGGGGATCAGCCCGAGGGTCAGGTGCTTGAGACCGAAGAGGTTGACCGCAAGCACCTTGTGCGCGGGGGCGGTGGGTGGCAGGCCGGCGATATTGGCGATGCCGTCGATGCCTTTTGGAAGCACATCGACCAGCGCGTCGATCGTGGCCCCGTCCGAAAGGTCGGCGCGGTAGAATTCTTCTACATGATCGAAGCGTTTTGTCAGGTCCACGCCCAGAACCCGCGCCCCCATCGCGGTGCAGACCCGAGCCGTTTCCAGCCCGATGCCCGAGGCCGATCCGGTGACGAGGATCGTCTTGCCCGCAAGGATCTGTGCGCGTTCGAAGGGGGAATTTGTGTGGGCCATCAGAACACCGGCGGGAAGGGACGACCGCCCCGGTCAAGCGTGATCCAGCGCGTCTCGGTGAAGGTTTCCATCGACCATTTGCCGCCATGCCGCCCGACGCCCGACGCCTTGCTGCCGCCGAAGGGTACATGCGGTTCGTCGTTCACGGACGAGCAGTTGACGTGGCACATGCCGGTTTCGAGCAGGCGCGACATGGCCAGCGCGCGGTTCTCGTCGCGGGTGATTATCCCGGAACTGAGGCCGTATTCGGTATCGTTGTTCAGCGCGACGGCTTCCGCATCGGTGCGGAAGGGCACGACCACGGCGACCGGGCCGAAGGTTTCATCCTGCCACACCGCCATGTCGGGCGTCACATTGGTCAGGATCGTGGGTTCCACGAACCGGTCCCACACGCGGCCCCCCAGCACGGCCTTCGCACCTTTGGCCAGCGCGTCCTCGATCTGGAATTTCACCCGCGCCACCTGCCGCTCGTTGATCAGCGGGCCGATGGTGTTGCCCTTGTCGGCGGTGTCGCCGGTCTTGAGCTTGGCCGCGCGGGCCACGAACTGGCGCAGGAAATCGGCGTAGATGCTTTCGTGCACCAGCACCTTTTCCACCGACATGCAGATCTGCCCCTGATGCATGAAGGCGCCGAAACTGGCGGCCGAGGTGGCGCGGTCCATGTCGGCATCCTCCAGCACGATCAGGCTGTCCTTGCCGCCCAGTTCCACACAGGCCTTCTTGAGATGCGCACCCGCCTTGGCCGCGATCTGGCGGCCGACAGGTGTCGATCCGGTGAAGGAGATGCCCTTGACCAGCGGGTTTTCGACCAACTCGTCGCCCATCTCGGACACGCGGTCGCGCGAGCAGGTGACGACGTTGAACACGCCCTTGGGGATCCCCGTCTCCTCCATGATCTCGGCGAAATAGAGGCCGCCGGCATAGGGCGTGTCCTCGGACGGCTTGAGCACGATGGTGTTGCCCGCCGCGAGGGGGAAGGCAAAGCCGCGCGCGGTCAAGATGCCGGGCATGTTCCACGGGCTGATGACCGAGATCACGCCCATCGGCACCCGCTCGACCATCGAGACCTTGCCATGCTGCGAGGGCAGCATCTCGCCCACGGCGTTGTAGCACATGGCGGCGGCCGCGCGGAACACCTCGGGCACGTAGCCCGCTTCGAACATGCCCTTGCCGAACCAGCCGCCGCCTTCCGCCTGGGCGGCGGCGACGAAATCCATCTTGCGACGGTCCCAGATGTCGGCGGCCCTGAGCAGGATGCGCGCGCGGTCCTGGAAATGCAGCGCGGCCCATGCCGGGAAGGCGGCCTGCGCGGCGGTGATGGCGGCGCGCGTCTCGGCGCGGCCACCATCGGGGACGCGGGCCCAGACAGCGCCGGTGGAGGGGTTGATGTCGTCGAAATCCCTTGTGCCGGGGGTCCAGTCGCCACCGATGAACATGCCTTTAATGCGGGGGGCGCTGGGATGGGTGTCTAACATGTCATGTCCTCTCGAAGCCGGAGCCATCGGGCTGGCGGCGATACACTTCCACGCGCGGCGCGCGGTAGACCTCGATCACGGGGGCGGGTTTGGCCGGCTGATCCGGCCGGGTCAGGGGCGAAGGCGAAGGCGGCGGCGGGGCGGCGGTCGCGCCATAGGACGCGCTCTGCCGCAGGGGGGCGGCGGTCCGGGGCCGGTTGCGCGCCGCCTGCGCCGCCCGCGCGATATCGGCCATTGCACCGGCCATCCGGTCGCCGGGCACCTGAACCGATTGCCCCGCAGCGGAGCGCTGGGCCGCGGTTGCAGCCACGCTCTGCCGGCTTGCGGCGGCCACCAGATCGGAGATCGACCGCCCCAGAACCGTGTCGGCAGACTGCGTCTGCTGGCTGCGCGGCTTGACGGCGAAAGCCTCGGGTCGGGAAACGGGGGCGTCATCGACCACGGTGGCGACGGGTGCCGCATCCTTCGACGCGCCCAGATAGGCGGCCTGCACGGCGGGGTCGCGCATCAGGTTGCCGGCGCTGTCCTCGTGCACCACATGGGCATTCTCGATCAGGTAGCCGCGATCGGCGATCGCCAGCGATTGCTTGGCGTTCTGTTCGACCATCAGGACGCCGATCCCCAGATCCCGCACCCGGGTGAGGTTCTGGAACAGCTCCTTGGACAGGAGCGGCGACAGGCCCAGCGACGGCTCGTCCAGCGTCAGGATCGTCGGGTTTGACATCATGGCGCGGCCAATGGCCACCATCTGCTGTTCGCCCCCCGACATGGTGCGCACGACCTGTTTCGCCCGTTCGCGCAGCTTCGGGAAGAGCGCATGGACGCGGTCGAGCGCCACCGCCTCGTCATCGCGGGCGCGCGCCGAATAGGCGCCGAGCGACAGGTTCTCGCGCACGGTCAGATCGGCAAAGACGCCGCGCCCCTCGGGCACCAGCGCAAGTCCCGCATCGACGATGCGGTTGGCAGGCAGCCGCGTCAGGTCGGTGCCGTCGAGCGTTATGCGCCCCTCGACCACGCCCTCGCAGATGCCGCTGGCGGCCTTCAGAAGTGACGACTTGCCCGCGCCGTTCGCGCCCAGGATCACCACGATCTCGCCCTTGGCGACCTTGACCGAGGCGCCTTCCAGCGCGCGGTGCTGGCCATAGCGCACGTTGACACCGGACATTTCAAGCATCGTCATCCCCCAGATAGGCGCGGATCACTTCGCGGTCCGACAGCACCTGCACAGGCGTTCCCTCGGCGATCTTGGCCCCTGCCGCCATCACCACGCAGCGGTCGCAAAGCGAACGGATCGCGTCCATCACATGCTCCACCAGAATGATCGTCCGCCCCTCGGCCCGGAGCGACCGGATCAGCGTTATGCCGATCTGCAACTCGGTCGGGTTCAGTCCGGCCAGCCATTCATCCAGCAGCAACACCGTGGGATCGCTGGCCAATGTCCGCGCCAGTTCCACCCGCTTGGTGTCGATATAGGTCAACTGACCGATCCGCTGATCGCCCTTGTCGGCCAGACCCACCTTGTCGAGCAGCATCTCGGCATGGTCGTGCGCGTCCTGGCCCCAGCGGCGGCGATGGCCGAACACCGCCCCCGCCACCACGTTTTCGCGCACCGTCATCGACGGCAGAAGGCGCACCAACTGGAACGTGCGGCTGATCCCCTTGCGGGTGATGGTTTGCGCCGGCAGGCCCGAGATGCGGTTGCCCCGCAGGCTGACATGCCCCTCGGACAGGGGCAGGGCACCGGAAATGAGGTTCAGCGTCGTGGATTTGCCCGAGCCGTTGGGGCCCAGAAGCCCCATCACCTCATGCTCGGCGACGTCGAAATCCATCGCGCTGACGGCCACCAGACCGCCGAAGCGTTTGGTGACATTGCGCAGGGACAGAACGGATTGCGTCATGGCTCAGGCCCCCCCGCCCGGCCGGTTGATCCGCGCCAGAAGGCGGTCGGGCAGGGCTACGAAGCCGCCCGGCAGGACATAGACGATCAGCAGGAACGCGATGCCGATGACCAGCGTGGTCTGGTTGGGAAAGTTGGAGGACACGACCTCCAGTATGATCGTGAACGGGATCACGCCCAGAAGCGGCCCCCAAAGCCGCGAGGCGCCGCCAAGAAGCGCCATGATGACGACCTGAAACGACAGGATCGGGGCGAAGGCCAACGACGGCTCGATATAGACATAGCGGGGGGCAAGGATCGCGCCGGTCATGGCGGCGACGGCACCGGGGACCATGAACAGCAGCACCTTGGCACGCGCGGTGTTGATGCCGGAATGGGCGGCGACGACCTCGTCATCGCCGATGATCCGCAGCGCAAAGCCAAGGCGCGAACGTCCGACCAGCCAGCCGGTCAGGAACACCGCCGTGGCAAGCCCCAGAAGCCACCAGTAGATGCCCGCTTCCTGCAGATCGGTCAGGACATAGAGGCCGCGCTGGCCGGTCGAATTCTGCACCCAGGTGATGACCTGCCGCACCAGTTCCGCCAGCCCCAGCGTGAAGATCACGAAATAGACGCCTGAGAGGCGCAAGGTAGCAAGACCCACAAGGGCCGCCAGCGCCGCACCGATGACGCCCGCGATGCCCACCAGCGACCAGAACGGCAGCGTCTCGAACCCGAGCCCCGTCACATAGGTGCCGATCCCGAAGAAGGCCGCCGTCGCCAGGCTGATGTAATGGGTCGGGCCGGAAAAGAGGGCCCAGGACGTAGCCAGAACGGTGAACATCGTCACCGTCACCCCAAGACCCAGCCAATAGCCGCCATCGGCCAGCGGCAGCAGGGCGCACAGGCCGAGCGCCAGGCCCGCCAGCAGCAGGTTGCGCAGATCGGTTCCAGTCAGGCTCACGTGGTTTTCTTTCCGAAGAGGCCCTGAGGGCGGAACAGCAAGATGCCCAGGAACATCACATAGGCCGCGGCCAGCGTCAGGCCGGGGTCGATCAGGGTGGCCACGGCGGTTTCGACCACCCCCAGCAGAAGTGCGGCGATGATCGTGCCGCGCACGTCGCCGACGCCGCCCATGATGACGATGATCAGCGCCTTGAGGGTGAAGACCACGCCCACCGACGCGTCGAGCGTCAGATAGGTCGAGATCAGCGCGCCGCCTACCGCCGTGACTGCTCCGCCAAGTGCGAAGGCCAGCGCCGACAGGCGCTTGACGTCGATGCCCACCAGCCGCGCCGAGGCGGGCGCGGTAGCGATTGCCCGGATCGCCAGACCCGAGCGGGACCGGTTCAGCCACAGATAGAGCGCGCCGCAGATCACGAAGGCCATGGCGAAGGAAATCACCCGGTTGGCGCCATAGGTGCCACCCACAATCTCGACCGGGACGGCCATGAAGCTGTAGGAGAAATAGTCGCCGCCAAAGAAGCTCAGCATCAGACCGACGCCGACGAAGGACAGCCCGAAAGTGGCAAGGATGCTGTCGGTCTCCAACTGGCCGCGCGTCTTGGCGCGGTTCACCAGCGGTTGCAGCATGATCCGGTAGATCAGCCAGTTCGCGGCAAAGGCCAGCGGGGCCAACAAGAAGATGGTCAGCAGCGGGCTGAGCAGGACCGAGGTGTAGGCGATGAAGGCGAAATAGCCGCCCGCGACCAGAATCTCGCCATTGGCAAGGTTCATGATCCGCGCCACGCCGTATTGCAGGTTCAGCCCCATCGCGATCAACGCGTAGGTGCCGCCCAGCAACAGCCCTGTTATCAGGATATCCAAAAGGTCAGTCCTTGACGTTCAGAGGAAATGCCGGGGCGGCGCGGGGCCGCCCCGGCGACGGGGATCACTCCCAGCCGTCTTTCAGGATCACCGGAACCGCGCCGTCGCGACCGCGCGACGCCACGCCCCGGAACACGCCGCCCTGCCATTGGCCCACGGTCCAGAAAGCCGCGTTGGAGTTGTTCTCGTCGAAGCTGATCGGGCCAAGCACGGTTTCGAACGTGGCCTCGCGCAGGTAGTCGGAGACTGCCGCCCGGTCGAGGCCGACGGCCTCGATCGCCTGCGCCAGAATTTCCAGCGAGGCATAGGTGGTGGCGGATGCCCAATAGTCCGGCTCGGCGCCGGTCACTTCCAGATGCGCCGCCGCATAGGCCTGGAAGGCCTCGCTGTCGGGGTTCACGCCACCGGCACCCAGCACGCCTTCAGCCGCCGCGCCGAAGCGCGCGCCGTAGCCGGGGAACGGTGTGGCGACGGCGGTGTAGAACGCGTCCACGTCAAGGCCCGCGATCATCGCCTGTTCGGTCAGCCCGAAGGTGTCGGGCGGATAGGACCACGCGACGAAGGCATCGGGTTCAGCCGCCGCCGCGCCGTTGATGACGGGCGACAGATCCTGCGTGCCGAGGGGATAGGACGTCTCGTAGACGATCTCGAAGCCCGCCGCCTCGAATACCGGGCGCGCAGCGGTGGCAAGCTCGATCCCGAAGGCATCGGCGACGTTCACCATGGCAACCCGGTTGCCCAGATCACCGGCATCGCGCATATCGGACAACACGCCCACCAGATCCTCGGCCAGCGCCGTGGTGGTGCCCAGCGTGAAGAACATGTTCGGGAACTGCTCGGACAATTCGGGCTGCTGGTCGGTGATGGCCGACACCGCGATCTGCGGATAGCCGTAGCGGTCGAAGATCGGCGCGGCGGCAAGGTTCAAACCGGTGCCATAGGGTGCGATGATGAAATGCGCGTTGTCCTGGGTGGCCAGACGCTGCACCGCGCGGATCGTCTCGCCGGGATTGGTCTGGTCGTCATATTCGATCAACTCGATCAGCATCATCTCGCCATCGACATTGAGGCCGCCTGCGGCGTTCACCTGGTTCACCCACAGTTCGATCGAGGGCCACTGGGTCACGATCGCGCCGCCGGCAAGGCCGCCGGTGCGCGGCGCCACGGCGCCGATGCGGATGGTGTCGGCTGCGGCAGCGGTGCCGGCAAGGGCCCCGGCGACGGCCAGCGCGGTAGTCAGTTTCAGGAATGGTCTGCGGTTCATTGCATATCCTCCGTTTGCAATTTTCGTCTCGTTCCGGCGTGTCGGCCGTGGGTCTTGGTCAGGGTCACAGTCTTGGGGTCCGGGCGGGTTCGTGAATGGCGATCCAGCGCGCTTCGGTGAATTCCGCGATGGCCAGATCGCCACCAAAGCGGCCATGGCCGCTGAGCTTCATGCCGCCGAACGGCATGGCGGGGTCATCGTGGACGGTGGGGCCGTTGATCTGCACCACGCCATATTCCAGCACGCCCGCAAGGGTTTCGGCCAAGGCGAGGTCTCGGGTGAACACGGCCGCGTTCAGGCCGAATTCGGAGGCGTTGGCGATTGAGATAGCTTCCTCCACGTCGCGCACCCGCATGACGCTTGCCAAGGGGCCGAATGTCTCTTCCCGGAACACCCGCATGTTCGACGAGATGCCATCGAGCAACGTCGGCTGCATGGTCGAGCCGCGCATCTCGCCACCGGCCAGCAGGCGCGCGCCCTTGGCCACGGCATCGTCCACCAACCCGCGCACCCGCTGCACGGCATCGGCCGAGATCATCCGGCCCCAGCCCGGCCCATCCGCCGCGCCCAGCAGCGCCACGCGGGCCTGCAACCGGGCGACGAACGCATCCGCGATCTCATCCACGACGATGATCCACTCGGTCGACATGCAGATCTGGCCCTGATTGAAATAGGCGCCGAAACACGCCGCCTCGACCGCCGCATCGAGATCGGCATCGTGCAGGACGATCAGGGGGGCCTTGCCCGACAGTTCCAGCAGGCAGGGTTTGAGGTGACGGGCGGCCTCCATCGCGACGGCGCGACCGACGCGGGTCGATCCGGTGAAGTTGACGCGCCTGATGCAGGGATGCGCGATCAACTCGACCATGGTGTCATGGGCGGCGTCGGCGGCGCTGACCACGCAGGTCAGGGTGCCCTCGGGCAGACCGGCGGAATTCAGGATGTCGACCAGCAGCTTGTGGGTCTGCGGGCAGAGCTCGGAGCCCTTCATCACCACGGTGTTGCCGCACATCAACGGGCAGGCGATGGCGCGCACGCCAAGCGTGATGGGGGCGTTCCACGGCACCATCCCCAGAACAACGCCCGCCGCCTGTCGCCGGATGATGGAGCGGCGACCGCTGGCCGCGTCGTCGACGATGCGATCCTCGAGTGCCGGGCCAAGCCCCGCCACATGGCGCAAGATGCCCTTTGCCAGATCGATGTTGAAATCGATCCATGACCGATCTGCGCCGACTTCTTGCGCGGCCAGCGCGCACAGATCGTCGCGGCGCGTTTCCAGCAGGTCGGCCATGGCGCCGATCAGGCGCGCCCGCACGGCCACCGGGGTCTGCGACCAGCCGGCGAAGGCCGCCGCCGCCGCGTCCACTGCGGCGCCCGCAGCGCGCATCGCATCCGCCGAGGCAGGGATGCCGTCGGGCGACGGCAAGCCGATCTTGGACCGTGCAAGGTTCACGCAGATTTCCCTCCCCCTGACCGGACGCCGTTCTCCCGACGACGCCACGGACACCGGCCTCGGCCAGTGGAACCGACGCTATGCCCAGTTGATCGGGAGAAAAATGTTGATCTTCGGGATAGTGATGTCATTTTCCGGGAAACCCTGACCCTTGGTGCCGCCCGATCCATGCCTTTCAGCCCGCAAGCAACCGTCCATGCCACCGTTCATGCCGAGACGTTTCGCAGCGGCCTCTATGATCGGATTCTGGGTGGGCTGATCGAATTTCCGGGGCGGACGTCGCATTGCATCAAGCTGACCTCGGGCACGATCACGCGGTTGCATCCGGAGGGCGAGGATATCATCGCCGCGCCCGCCATCATCTGGTCGCCGAAAGAAACGGGCACGCGCCTGCGCGCCAAGGCGGGCAGCCATGGCATCGTGATGGTGGTCAGCGAGGCGACGCTTGCCAACGCCATCGGCCACAAACCGGAAGCCGCCGCCATGCGGTTGATGTCGGCGCGGGAATTCACCCTCGATCTGGCGTCCAAACCCGAGATCGAGCGCAGCCTCGACGCCAGTTATTCCGCCATCTTCCAGGAGTTGGAGATGAACGAGACCGGCATGGAGACGGTCATCGAGGCGCAGATCAGGATCATGATGGTCTCGCTCTGGCGGGCGGGTGTGCGTCTGGTCAGCAAGGACGCCGACAAGAACCAGCCCAACATCATCCTTGAGAGTTTTCGCCATCTGGTCGAATCGCATCTGCGCGACCGATGGCCGGTGCAGCGCTTTGCGACGCAGTTGGGGATCTCGCCCGACCGGCTGCATGACATCTGCACCCGCACGCTGGGCATCCCGCCGCAACGCCTTGTGCTTGATCGGCTGACGGTCGAGGCGCAGGCGCTGCTGCAACGCTCGCCCCAGACGCTCGATCAGATCGCGGACTACCTCGGCTTTCGCAGCACGCCGCAATTCAGCGCATTCTTCAAGACGCATACCGGCTTTTCGCCCGGCGCGTTTCGCCGGGCGATCCGGCGCCGGGACAACGCGGCGGAACTGGTGCAGTCGCGGACCTATGCCGATTGGCCTTGAGGCGGCGCGTAGTAAAAGGGCTGGCAAGCGGGCGCGTCGGGCCTCGGGCCGACAAGTGTAAACCGTCAGGCCGGGGTCACGCGCCCCAGATGACCGAGTTCTCATGCTTCAGGATGATGGCGCGCAGGTCATCGAAGGCCGCGATGATGAACTTCGTCAACTGCTCGGTCGCGGGCAATTTCGGCGCGTCCTTCATTTTCAGGATGCCCAACGACCGCTCGGGCTGGGGGATCTTGATCGGCAGCGTCTTGAACCTGCCTTCCTTGCGGAAGGCGAACAGCACGCTTTGCGGCAGAACCGTCATGGCGTCGGTTTCGCCGAGGTAGTTCATCACGCTCATCAGCGAGCCGCCGGAATAGCGGATGTTCAGCTCGCTCATCCCGATCGAGAGCAAGATGGCATGGAGGTCAGCCAGCAGCGGCGATCCGGGCAGGGGGGCGATCCAGGGATAGCGCAACAGATCGTTGGTGGTGATGGTCTTCTTGCGGAACAGCGGATGGCGGACGCGGGCGGCAATGACGTTGCGGCCCGGAAGGATCTCGGTGAAGGCAAGGTCCGAGCCCTGCTCGACAACGCCCAAGGGACAGATGGCAAGGTCCAGCTGCCCTGAATGCAGACCGGCCTGCAACTCGGGCATGTTGCCATAGGACTGGTCGACCGAGATATCGGGCGAGCGGACCTGAAACTGCCCGATCATCTGCGAGATGAAGGCATCCATGAAGAACGGCACGCCGCCGATCCGCACTGTCCCGGCAGAGCCCGCCTGAAAGTTGCGCACGGTATCGGACGCCTTGGTGCCGGCATCGAGGATCACCTTGCCATGGGCCGCCAGCTGGCGACCGATAAGGGTCGGCACAAGCGGGCGACGGCCGGGCAGGAACAGCCGCTCGCCCAGGCGCTTTTCCAGCGCGGACAGCGTGCGGGACACGGCGGGCTGGGTCAGGCCAAGCAGGTTGGCGCCTTCCGTCACGCCACCGGCCTCGACCACGGCCGCCAGTTGCGCGAGGTGTTTTGGTTCAATCTTCATAGCAATTGGTGATGTTGTGGTGAAGGAAACTCATGCAATTACGTCTTGCACGCTCTACTCTTGCTTTCAAGCCGGGGGAGATGGCGGGAGACACCCAAAGGACATCACTTTGACGCTTGGCCGGGTCCGGTATCGGGCCCGATGAGACACGACTTAAGGAGGAGAGAACATCATGTCGAAGATCAGCGGTTACCATCACCTGACGCTCAGCACTCACGGCGTGCAGGAGGATTACAATTTTTATACCAAGACGCTCGGCCTCTATTCCGTGAAGCGCACGGTTCTGTTCGACGGGGTCTTGCCGGTCTATCACCTTTATTACGGGGCCAAGAACGGCGATGCCTCGACCATCATCACGACCTTCCCCTTCGCCAAGCCCGGCATCTTCGGGCGGCGCGGATCGAACCAGTCCAAGGTGGTGATGCAGGCGATCCCGGTGGGATCGGCCGATTACTGGATCAACCGCCTGAACGAAAAGGGGGTGGCTGCCAGCAAGACCACCCGCTTCGGGGCCGACCGCGTGGTGTTCGAGCATCCCTGCGGCATCCCGCATGAACTGGTCGAGAACCCCAGCGACAACCGCACCCCCATCGCCAACGAGGCGCAGGCCGTCAGTGCCGAGCACGGGATCAAGGGCATCTACGGGGGCGCGATCTCGGTGATGGACCGCAGCGCCATGGACGATTTCCTGACTATCGCGCTGCCGATGGAAAAGATCGCCGACAACCACGAGGGGCTGGCCTTTGCCGTGCCCACGAATGACGGCGCGAAGTCCATCGTCGAGGTTCTGCACGAACCGGGCGTGGCGCAAGGCACCTGGACGCTGTCGGGCGGCACGATCCATCATCTGGCGTTGAATACCGGCGACGAGGAGAACCAGATGTCGCTGCGCGCCCATATCGAGGGCTTGGGTTTCACCGACATCTCGGAACAGAAGGACCGGATGTATTTCAAGTCCTGCTACGTGCGCAGCCCCGGCGGCGCGCTGTTCGAACTGGCATGGACGGTGCCGGGCGGCTGGGCCAAGGACGAGCCTGCCGATGCCATCGGAAAGACGCTGGTGTTCCCGCCCTGGTTCGAGGACCGCCGCGCGGAGATGGAAGCGGGTCTTGAGCCGGCGAATTTCTGAGCCGGGCGATGGGGGACCCGATCCATAGCGGTGCCAGCCCCGAGGATGCAGAGGTTCTGTGCATCGTTTTGCATGGCCGTGGCCAGACTCAGGCCGACATGATGGAGATGATCGTGTCGCGTCTGGACCTGCCCGGAACAAGGTTCGCCTTGCCGAAATCCGACGGTCCGGGCTGGTACGAGGCGCGCGCCATCGACCCGCTGACGCAGCTGACCCGCGACCAGATGGCCTCGGGCCTGCGCCAGATCGCCGATCTGATCGCGGCGGAGATGGCGGCGGCACCGGGGCGTCCCTTGCTCTTGTGCGGCTTTTCCCAAGGCGCCTGCATGGCGGTGGAATTGCTGATGGCGCAGGCGGTGCCAGTGGCGGCGGCGTGCCTCTTCACCGGCTGTCGCGTGGGGGATGCGGGATCGGATCTGGCCCTGCGAGCCCTGCCATCGCTGCCGGTCTATGCCAGTTGCGGCGACAACGATCCGTGGATCCCGGCACCCGCCCACCACGTGATGCTGGGGCATCTGACGCGCGCCGGCGCCCGCATCCGGACCGACATGTTGCCGGGCCGCCCGCACGAGATCGCGGACGCGGAAATCGCGGTCCTGTCGGGGATGCTGTCGGCGCTTGGCGCCGGGCAACCGATCTGGGGAGGAGCACGATGACCCCTCTAGGCAGCTTTGTCTTTCCGGGCATCCACACCCGCGTCGTCTTTGGAAGCGGGACGGTGGCAAGCGTGGCGTCCGAGGTTGCGGCCCTCGGGCACGACGCGGCTTTGTGCCTGTCGACGCCGCAACAGGTCGATCAGGCAAGGGGCGTTGCCGACAGCCTCGGCAAGGTCGCAAGGGGCATCTTTGCCGAGGCCACCATGCACACGCCTGTGGACGTGACCGAGCGTGCCGTGGCCGCCTTCAAGGCCTCGGGGGCGGGGTGCGTCGTGGCGATCGGCGGTGGCTCGACCATCGGGCTGGCCAAGGCCATCGCCACACGCACCGGTGCCGATCAGGTGGTGATCCCCACAACCTATGCCGGGTCCGAGATGACGGACATTCTGGGGGAAACGGCAGACGGCGCCAAGACGACGCGGCGCGATCCGTCGATCCGGCCCGAGGTGGTGGTCTACGACGTCGATCTGACCCTGTCGCTGCCGGTTGCGATGACCGTCACCTCGGCGCTCAACGCCATCGCCCATGGGGTCGAGGCGCTCTATGCCACGGACGCGAACCCGATCACCGACCTGATGTCGCTGGGCGCGATGCGCGCGTTTCGGGACGGGTTGCCCAAGGTCGTCGCGGCGCCGGGCGACACGGGAGCACGGGCGCAGGTTCTGTATGGGGCTTGGATGTGTTCGACGGCGCTTGGCTATGTCTCGATGGCGCTGCACCACAAGCTCTGCCACGTGCTGGGCGGCAGCTTCGGGCTGCCCCACGCCGAAACCCATGCCATCATGCTGCCCCACACGGCGGGCTTCAACGCGGTGGCGGTGCCCGACAAACTGGCGCCCGTGGCCGACATCTTCGGCGGCAGCGTCGGCGGCGGCCTGTGGGATTTCGCCAAGGCGAACGGGGCCCCGCTTCGGCTGGCGGATCTGGGCCTGATCGAGGACGATCTGGACCGCGCTGCGGAGATTGCGACACGCCAGCCCTATGCCAACCCGCGCCCTTTCGATCGGGAAGATCTGAGGGCGCTCCTGGGACAGGCATGGCGCGGGGACCGGCCGACAACCTGACAAGACTCATCAATTCTGGGAGGAATATATCATGATTTCAAGACGTAAACTGCTCAAGACCTCGGCGGCCAGCGGCCTTGTCGTTGGTGTCTCGGGGCTTGCCATGCCCGCCATCGCGCAACCGCGTGCGGTGCGCGTGGGCTATGTCAGCCCGCAAACCGGCCCGTTGGCCGGTTTCGCCGAGGCCGACAGCTTCACGCTCGACATGTTCAACCGCGTGATGGCAGAACGCGGCATCGCGGTCGAGGTGATCGTGAAGGACAGCCAGTCCAACCCGAACCGCGCCGCGCAGGTGGCGCAGGACCTGATCATCGACGACGAGATCGACCTGATGCTGGTGGCCTCCACCCCCGAAACCACGAACCCCGTGGCAACGGTCTGCGAGGGCGAGGAGATCCCGGTGATCTCGACCATGGCGCCGTGGCAGCCGTTCTTCATCGGCCAGCAGGGCAATCCCGGCGATCCGGCCAGCTGGCAGCCGTTCAACTTTGCCTATCACTACTTCTGGGGGCTGGAGGACGTGATCGCCGTGTTCACCAACATGTGGAACCAGCTCGACACCAACAAGCAGGTCGGCGGACTGTTCCCCAACGACGCGGACGGCAACGCCTGGGGCGATCCGGCCGTGGGCGTGGCGCCGGGCTTTGCCGCGGCGGGATATGCCACCACCGATCCGGGTCGCTACCAGAACCTGACCGACGATTTCACCGCGCAGATCAACGCCTTCAAGGCCGCAAATGCCGAGATCGTAACCGGCGTGGTGATCCCGCCGGACTTCACCACCTTCCGCAATCAGGCGATCCAGCAGGGTTTCAGCCCTAAGGCGATCACGGTGGCCAAGGCGATCTTGTTCCCGCAATCGGTCGAGACGCTGGGCGAGGCGGGGCACAACCTGTCGTCCGAGGTCTGGTGGTCCACCAGCCACCCCTTCACCTCGTCGCTGACGGGCGAAAGCGCCGCCGATCTGGGCGCCAGCTTCACCGAGGCCACGGGCCGGCCATGGACGCAGCCCATCGGCTTCATCCACTCGCTGTTCGAGATGGCGGCCGACGTCATCGCGCGCAGCGATGATCCGACCGACCGCGAAGGCGTTGTCGAGGCGATCCGCGCCACTGACCTCAACTCCATGGTCGGACGGATCGCGTGGGACGGCGCAGGGCTGCCGCCCTTCGCGGCGCAGAACGTGTGCAAGACGGCGCTGGTCGGCGGCCAGTGGCGGCGCAAGGAAGACGGGACGTTCGATCTGGTGGTGGTCGATAACACCACGGCGCCCGACATTCCGACCGGCGGCACGATGGAAGCGCTGGCCTGAAGAAGCGCTGGCCTGAAGAAGCGCTGAACTGATCCAGCGCCGAACCGGACGGGTGCCGCCGCCAACGCGCGGCACCCGCCCCACCACCCGGTAAACCCCGTCTGGGGACTCCCCGCGCTTGTCGATCCAGGCGGTGCACAAAGTAAAGAAATCGGTC
>JBBQHZ010000046.1:0-25956 GCA_038324445.1 Rhodobacterales bacterium
GAGATCCGGGATCGCAGTGCGGATTTGATCGATCAGCCTTACCAGACCGTCCGGGGTGTTGAACGCGCTCGGGTCCTGACCACCCAGAAGGCTCGCGTGAAGAGCGAAGCTGGGTGCGACGACCTCGGACGCGACACTGTAGTCGCCGTTCCAAAGCGCGATCCAATTTGTCCAAAGCTGGGTGTCTTCGACAGGCTGTCCGGCCGCGAAGCCGGGGGCGATTGCGATGGCTGCTGCAGCCGCAAGGGTGACATTCCGGTTCATTTTCTGTCCTTTCAGGATGATCCCTGGCGGGATCGTTGCGTGAAGAAGTTGAACACCATAGGGCGTGCCCAGGCTTAGTGAGATGAAGAACCGGTGCGCAGCGGCTCATCGTCTGTTGCAGAGGTAGTCGCAAGGCGGCTAAATGAATACGGATAACAATCTGCATCCGGTATACGCAAATCAATGAACTCAGAACCAGACTGGAACCACTACCGCACGTTCATCGCCGTCGTTCAGACCAGGTCGCTCTCGGGCGCGGCGCGTCATCTCGCCCTGACGCAGCCTACGGTTTCCCGCCACATGGACGCGTTGGAAGCGGCCTGCGGTGCTGCGCTGTTTGTGCGGACACAGCGCGGCCTTGGACCTACTGAGTTGGCCCTTCGTCTTCTGCCGCTGGCGCAGTCCATTGCCGCGACATCGGCCGCGATGACCCGGGTCGTGACGGAAACCGCAGGGGAAGTGCGGGGTACGATCCGGATAAGTGCCAGTCAGATGATGGGGACAGAAGTCCTGCCCCCGATCCTGTCAGCTCTCCGCCGTCGACACCCAGAGCTTGTCATGGAGCTTGTATTGTCCAACGCCGTCGACGACCTACTGCAGCGCGAAGCCGATATTGCGGTCCGAATGACTGAACCCGCGCAGGACGCCCTGATATTGCGACGTCTGAAGCCGGTTCCTCTGGGGCTGTTTGCACACGCGGACTATCTCGTGCGCAGGCGGGCTCCTGAAACCCTCGCGGACCTTCGGCACCACGATGTCATCGGCTTTGATCACGAGACCCCTGCTCTTCGTGATCTCGTTCGAAATCATCCGGCGCTCGATCGGTCTGTTTTCGCTTTGCGCACGGACAGCGACGTCGCGCAACTGGCGGCGATCCGATCCGGGTTTGGCATTGGAATGTGTCAGGTCGCGATCGCCCAACGAGACGAAAACCTTGTCAGAATTTTATCACATGAAGTCTCGATCGATCTTGGACTATGGGTCGTTATGCATGAGGACCTGGAAACGAGCACCGTATGCAGGGCCGTATTCGACGGGCTTGTCGAAGGATTGCAGCAACACGGGAAAACCCCAGCATGGAAGATCTGATCAAGGAGGGAAAGCTAACGCTGGTTTGCAAGCTTAGGGTAACTGGCAGCACGCCGGTAGTATTCGCCTGGTAGACAAACGGGGCGATGATCCCCGATATAACACTCTAGTTAAAATCCTTTTTACTCGCCCACGTCGATGGCCCGGGATCGCATGCTAGTAGACCGTCAATCTGATATAATAGGTGCCGCCCTCATCCGCGCCTTATAGGTTTCTTGCAGATGGCTCAGGAAGGCGCGCACTGCAGGGTTGGCGCGGCGGCTTTCCGGCCAGAGCGCCGTGACGTTGTGCCGCTCGACCGCGAAATCGGCAAGCACTGGAACCAGTTCGCCCCGCGCCACATAAGGCTGTGCGATGAAGGTCGCGGCGATACCAATGCCACCGCCAGCGACCAGCATCGCAATCAATGCCTCGCTCGCATCCACGAGAAGTTCTGAGGGCGGCACGATTTCGACCTCCCGCTGACCGATTCTGAAGGGCCAGCGCATCACCTGCCCCGTGTTCTGATAGCGCAGATTGACAGTCTCATGCCCCTCCAGATCATCCGGATGCATTGGCGCACTCCGCGCCACAAGATAATCGGGTGACGCAAAACAGCAGAGCCGATGGGGCGCAAGTTTGCGTGACAGCAATCGCGAATCCGCCAGATCGCCGATGCGGACCGCGACGTCGATCCCCTCTGCGATCAGATCGACTGTATGATCGTCCAGCCGCAGATCGACCGTCACCTTGGGGCAAAGCTTGCGAAAGGCCGGAAGCGCGGGTGCGATCAGGTGGATGCCGATGGGCAGAGGTGCCGTTACCCGCAATGTGCCGGCAGGCTCCGCACGGGCCGTCATTGCCATCTGCTCGATCTCTTCCGCCGCCCGCAGCAGTGCAAGCGCGCGTTCATGAAGCGCCTGCCCCTCCGGTGTGAGCGTCAGCGACCGCGTGGTCCGGGTGAAAAGCGACACCCCAAGCTGTCCTTCCAGCCGCTGCACACTCTTGCTGATGGCAGACGGTGAAATCGACAGGGACTTCGCCGCAGCTGTGAAGCTGCCCAAGGAACCCGCGCGCGCAAATGCGATCAGCCCGGTCAGTCGCTCTAATCCGATTTGTTCCGTCATGGCACTACTAAAGTGAATATAAGCTCAATTATCAACCTCAATCGGTATTGCTATGTGTCTCCCAACGAGATGAACCAATGGAGAAGACAAGTGAGCGACACAATGAAAGCAATCCGGCAGCATGAGTTCGGCGGCCCCGCAGTCCTGCGCTACGAAGACGCGCCGATGCCCGAGGTGAAGACGGGAGAAGTCCGCATCCGCGTCCATGCAATCGGCCTCAACCCGCCGGACTGGTATTTGCGTGACGGCTACAAGATGTTGCCGCCCGAATGGCAGCCGCAAGTCTCATTTCCCGTCATTGTCGGGACAGACGTCTCGGGGATCGTCGAGGCGGTTGCCGAAGATGTCGATAGTTTTTCCGTCGGCGACGAGGTCTACGCGATGGTGCGTTTCCCCATGGGTATGGCCGGAAACAGCAAAGGGTATGCTGAATATGTAAGCGCGCCGGCATCGGATGTCGGGCATAAGCCGGTCCGCATCGACCACGTCCATGCTGCTGGTGCACCCATGTCGCTGCTGACCGCCTGGCAATATTTGGTCGACGTCGGGCATGAAGAGACAAACCCGCTTCAGGCAACCCAACATACCACTGTGCCGCTCGCGGGAAAGACCGTGCTCGTCAACGGTGCTGTGGGTGGCGTCGGGCATTTCGCAGTCCAGATTGCCAAGTGGAAGGGTGCGCACGTGATCGCAGTGGCGTCCGGTAAGCACGAGGCTTTGCTGCGAGAACTGGGAGCCGACGAGGTGATTGATTACACCAAGACCGCGGCCGAGGACGCCGTTCAGGACATCGACCTTGTTATCGATGCAGTGGGCGGTCCGACCACGCGGCGTTTTCTGAAAACACTCAAACGGGGCGGGGCGCTGTTTCCGATTTTCCCCTTGGGTTTTGCAAGTGCCGATGAGGCTGAAGCATTGGGTGTGACCGTTTCTGCGACTCAGGTCCGCTCGAACGGCGCGCAACTCGCGCAGCTTGCAGAATTACTTGATGACGGCACTTTGCGTGTTGTGATTGACAGCACCTTCCCATTTGCCGATGCGCGGAAATTCCATGAGCGGGCTGCCAAGGGGCATATCCAAGGCAAGATCGTGCTGAGCGTCCGATGACAAGGTATTCACGAGAGAGCGATACTTCATCCGGTGCAAACGCAAAATTGCGTCAAGGCACGGCAGCATGGTTTGAGATGGTGGGCGAACTGCTTTGTGACGCCGCCGTGAAGGCCGGGCTTTCGCCAAACCTGAATCTGTCGCTGGTCGAGCGCTATACCGACGGGATCGCGTTGCCGGGTGGCCTCATTCAGGGTCTGCGTCTCGACATATCGGGCGGCACGCCATCCTTCAGGGTGGGCGTATTCCCCGATGAAGTGGCAGATGTGGTAATCGAAGTGACCGCCAACGCGGCGCGTGCGCTGAATACGTTCCGCAGCGACGACCCGGAGTATTCAGCTGCTTTAAACAGCTATCTCGAAAGCAACGAGATGCAGATCGCCGGCGACCTATCGGAGATTGAGGCGGTGTTTGCCAGCGTCCATGACCCAATTGTGCAGCGCACGATCTAAGGTGTGGTGTACTGATGGGTGAACCAGCCACACGTGGCTATGTTGGCGCATCATCATTGCAGTCATCTGGCCGAGACGACGAGTGTGTCGTCTCGGCCAGACCCTATTGTTCTGCTGGATTACTGTTACTTCATGAATTTCTCGAACCAACTCAGGGCACGATCGGGATTGCGCTGGAACGATGTATAGCCGTCCCATCGGCTCTTCGCCCCCTCACCCCAGAACATGGATTTCTCATCGGTGCCGATCGCGTCAAAAATCGCTTCGAGATCGGACGGAAGTGTAATCGCATCGTCGCGAACGCCCCAGGTCAGCGTCGGCAGCGTCACCGACGGTGCCCAATCGACCGGTGAAGCCTCGGACAGCGAAATACCGATGATTTGCTGTAGCCTGCGATCGGCCTCGACTGCCCGGTCGGCGATCCCTGCCCCTTCCAGCATGCAGTTCAGTGCCACATCTGCCGACAGCAGCAGCGGCGCGACGAGGCAGCGGACGTCCGCGAACAATAGTGGATCGGCGGCGATTGCGCGGAAGGTTGCATTGGCACCCATGCACCGGCTGAAAAGGCCGATTGTCATGCCCGCCAGGTCAGCCCGCGATTGCACATAGGACAGTGAGCCGACGACATCGCGCGCCTCGAACCGATTGTTGGATTGCAGGCCGCCATTGGCAGCGCTGCTGTGCCCGAAGTTGCGGAAATCATAGGCAAGCACATTGTACCCGTGATCGTGCAAGATCCTGTAGTCTGGGATAAAGTCGATCTCATAATCGTTGCCCGGGCCGAAGGCCGACTTCCAGGGCTCTATGTGCGACGGAAAGCCTGCCCGGTTGAAATTAATCGGATGTGCGCAGATGATCAGCTTGTCGGAGCCCGCGCAGGGGATGAACCATCGTTCCAGGGGCGTGTCATCAGCGGACGGAAAGTGTACGTCTTCGAACGCGAGGCGCGCATCGCGGGGCGATCGAAGCACGGGCGACCGTTGGCCATACGCCAGTCCTTGCGCTATCATGTTCAGTGTCGTGTCAGTATCATCGGTGATTGTTGGTGTATCGATCTCGGACATTGAGCCCTCCGGTGCTTAATTGATAAGATATGGAGCGGCCTCGCGCGCTTTGTTCGTGCTGTTAGCCTCTCGCTATTGCATGCCAATGAGATAGCGCCTTGCCCGCCGAAATGTGCGCCTGTTTCAATCCAAACTTTGCCTGATCCTATCAATCTGTTTGAAGTCTGATCGATTTATCCATATAAATCGATCATGCAGCACCTGATCTCATCAATGACCCAACGTGTCATGCGCAACGCCGTGGGGTTTCAACCCGAAACCCTGGTGCCGCGCCTCGGCTTGGCCGTCATAAACAAGCAAAGTGACCCCGAAACGGGAGCGTTCGGGCTACTGATCAGCGTGGTGCTGCAAGGTGCCAAGGAACTCGTGATCGGCGACAGGCAGCTGCAGTACGAGGCCGGTGCGTGCTTTTGCGCGACTATCCCTGTCTATAGTAGTGGGTGCATCGTCACCGCATCGCCGCAGAAACCCTATGTCGCCATCAGCATGTATCTCGAACAGGGCACGCTTGTGGACCTGTTGGTCACCCTGCCCCAGCCAACGGTATCAGATGAAGCGACGACGTTCGCCGCTAACCCAGCTTCCGGCCATTTGCTGGAGGCGCTTGATCAACTCGTGGCCCTTCTCGACACGCCGGACGACATCGCTGTTCTTGCGCAGTCGCGCGAACGGGAAGTGATCTATCGACTGTTGCAAAGCGCCCACGGCCCGATGCTTTGGCAATTTGCCCAACAGCAAAGCAGGTTTATGCGGGTCAAGCAGGCAGTGGACTGGATCAACGCGCATTTCGATCAGCGCCTGCCCACCCACCACCTTGCAGACATGGCCAGCATGAGCACCCCGTCGTTCCACCGCCATTTTAAGGCCGCAACAGCCATGACCCCGTTGCAGTATCAAAAAGCTGTGCGGCTTCAGACCGCCCGGCGATTGCTGCTTGAAAATATCGATGTTGCGCAAACCGCTTATTCAGTCGGCTACGAGAGTCCTTCTCAGTTCAGCCGGGAATATAAGCGCTTCTTCTGTGTCAGCCCTTCAAGAGAGAGCAGCATGGTCAGTCGACTACCTAAATCTGCTTGAGCCCAACTCTCACAGATCCTGAAACGTCATTTCAAGAAATCAACAAAAGCACGCACCGATAGTGGAACCTACGAGCTGCTGAACAAAACAATCCAGCTCTGATTTCGTTTATCGAGAACGCCACACTCATGAGGAAAATTGCCCCCGACAGCGCATATACCAAGGGCCACCCAAGTGGTGCAGCCGGGCGCGATTCATCACGCCCGGTTATATATTGATCACAAGGGAATGCGGGCGATGACCTTGATCTCGAAATCAAATCCCGCAAGCCAATTAACGCCGACGGCGGTCCAGTTGGGATAGGGGGCCTTCGGGAAAGCACGCTGTTTCTCGACCATCAATTCAGCGAACTGCGCCTCGGGGTCCGTGTGAAAACTGATAACGTCGATGATGTCGTCGAAACTGCACCCTGCGGCGGCCAACACGGCTGAGAGGTTGGCGAAGGCGCGCGAAACCTGTGCTGCGAAGGTCGGTTCGGGTGTGCCGTCCTCGCGGCTGCCGACCTGTCCGGATACGAACAGAAGGTCACCGGACTTGATCGCGGCGGAATATCCGTCCCTCTCGTAAAGGGCGTGGCGGTTTTCGGGGAAGATGGGTTGGCTCTGTGCCATGATGTGGTCCTTTCTGCCCGGAGGGTCCGGGCGGTTACGAAAAGGGTAAGGTGCCAATGCGCGTCGCATCGGACTTCCCCTGATGAGTAGTAGTTGACATACATGTCGTATGTGATATCTACTTGCATACGGATCGTATGTCAACACGCATACGTTGCGTATATCAACGGGAGACACCAATGGTCGCAAAAACACGCTCAGCGATGATGGAGGAAACCCGAGCAAAACTGCTGGCATCGGCCCGTACATCCTTTGCCAAGAAGGGATTTTCCGCGACCTCGATGGATGATCTGACGGCCGCCGCCGGTCTGACGCGCGGCGCGCTTTACCACAACTTCGGGGATAAGAGCGGGTTGCTGGCGGCCGTCGTCGATCAGATCGACGCGGAAATGGCTGCGCGCGCCCATGCCCAAGCGGGTACAGCCGAAACGCTCTGGGACGGGCTTCTGGCCGAGGGCAAGGCCTATATCGAGATGGCGCTGGACCCGGAAGTGCAGCGCATCGTGCTGCTCGACGGCCCCGCTGTCCTCGGTGATCCATCGCAATGGCCCAGCCAGAACCGCTGTCTCGATGCGACGCGCGAGGCAGTTACACAGCTGCTGGCCGATGGCATCTTGCGGCCTGTAGATATCGAGGCGGCATCGCGGCTTCTTAACGGTGCGGCGCTGAACGCTGCACTCTGGGTTGCCGCCTCCGAGGATCCATCGCAGAGTTTGCCCAAGGCTCAAGTGGCGTTTCGCTTGCTCGCTGAAGGGTTGCTGGCTGCCCGCTGACACCTCGGGACGCTACAGCTTGCGCACGAATTTCTGAAGGCCACGCCCGACCCCAATGCCGTCATCCATTGGTGACTCCACTTCAGTGCTACACAGCCACAAATCTGCACCTCAGCTATCTATTGGGGCGGGACTTTCGCGCGTCAGCCGCATGGCCAGCCGCCGCAGCGGAGTAGCAACGAGGGCGGAAAGTAGAAACGCAAGCGGCCAAGCCAAGGCAAAGTTTCGAACCCACGCCCCAAGCCAGTCGGTCGTCAACTTCATTGCGAGCCCGGAGAAGAACCCCGAGAAGAAGAGCGACATCACCAGCGAGGTGAAGGCTGACGTCAGTAGATTTGTCCGCAAGGCCGGTTTCATTGTCGCCCCTCCATAGGCTGACTGATCCAGCCGGCTCATGCCGACTGAACCTGCATCAGTTCGAAGACATTGCCCCAGGGATCGACAAAGAACGCGATCCGCGACTGGATTGGGGCGACATCAAACGGCTCCCCCAGAATGGTCACGCCGCGACGCCGCAGCTCATCGATCGAAGCATCGACGTCATCCACACGAAAGCAGAAGTGGTGCCAGCCTGAGAGGCCTAAACTGTCGGCAAGGACGTCTGGAGCCGGGCGGTTTGCAGCACCAGGCCCCGCCACAAGTTCAATCCGGAACGCGTCACCAGCGGGCGTCGCAAGATAAACATAGCTGATATCGCCGCCGATCTCGATGGTCTTGACGACCTTCAATCCCAATATGCGAGTATACCATGCAATCGCATCGTCACGATGGTTCACGCGCAGCCCGGTATGATCGGGACGCAAATCGCTGAAAGGTGTGCTGCCTACGGCAGCTTCATGGATCGTTGTGGACATATCTTGCTCCTTACATCGGCGTCAGGCCAATCCTTACGCCGTATGCCAGCAATATATCCCCTGCATATCGTTTGATAATCCGCTCTTATCCAAACAGGCTGTTTGCCATGGCGAACAATGCGTATCAGCCGCCCACCGGCGACCTTAAGATTTTTATCAGCGTTCTGGAGCGGAGTGGCTTTCGCGCAGCTGCCAAACATCTTGGACTTTCACCCGCGAAGGTCAGCGAGACTGTCTCCCGACTTGAGGCGCATTTGGGTGTTCCCTTGCTGTTTCGCACGACGCGAAGCGTCAGCCCGACGGATGCTGGCCGCGTGTTGGCAAACCGAGTTGCGCCTCTCCTCGAAGAGATGGACGCAGCCCTGCTTGACGCGGCGAATTCACGGAAAGTCGTACGTGGAACGCTGCGGCTCAATGTACCCGGCGCTGTCATGCCCGACATACTGCCTCCCTTGATCGAGGCCTATCTCGCGCGTCACCCTGAGGTTCGCGTCGAAATCGCGGTCGAGGACCGGCTTGTCGATGTCACAGCGCTCGGCTTTGATGCAGGTGTCCGCTATGGTGAGGATCTGGCGCTGGATGTAATTGCGGTTCCAATCGGGCCACGCGTGCAGCAACTGGCATTTGCGGCCTCGCCCGGCTATCTGGCCGTGCACGGGTTCCCTTTGCATCCGAAAGAGATTCTGCAGCATAATTGCATCCGCCTGAAATTCTCAAATGGCAGCCTGATCCGCTGGGAAATGGAACGGGAGGGTCGAACGTTGACAGTCGATCCCGTCGCAAGGCTGACCGTCGGGGTTGATGCGGTCGACAGTGCGATCGGCTTCGCGCGATCCGGGGGTGGCATCATCGCAACCTTCCGGAACTGGCTCGAAGCCGACTTCGAGCGCGGCACGCTTGTGCCCGTCCTGCCGGAATGGTGGATGTCTTTTGAGGGTCCACAGCTCTACTTTTCCAGCCGCTTCATGCCACCGCCGCTGCGTGCCTTCGTCGATCTCATCAAGGCAAGATAAGGTGCGACCCATTTCTTGGATAGAATCTGGCGCTACGCACTCCGAAGATTGCTCAACATTCAGACATCTACGCCTTTCATCCCTTCCTGCGTATAGCGTTCGCCGACGAAGGCATCGGCAGGGATCAGGCCCTCCAGCACTCCGAGGTCGTCGTCGGTCAGGTCGACGGCCAGCGCTACCGCGTTCTGCTCGACATATTTTGACTATTTCGTTCCCGGGATCGGAACGATGTCCGTGCCTTGCGCCAGAACCCAGGCAAGAGCGAGCTGTGCAATTGTGCAACCTTTCTGCGATGCCAATCCCTCCATCGCACGCACAATGGTGAGGTTGGCGGTCAGGTTATCGCCCTGAAATCGCGGGTTGGCCCGGCGAAAATCATCTTCGGCCAGATCGTCGGTCGAGGTCATTGTTCCCGTCAGGAACCCACGACCGAGCGGCGAATAGGGCACGAACCCAATGCCGAGGTCCCGGCAAGTGGCCAGCGCACCGTCTGTCCCCTCGACGCCACGACTCCACAGGGAATATTCGCTTTGAACCGCGGTGAGGGAATGCACCGCATGGGCGCGTCGTATTGTGGCCGGGCTCGCCTCGCAGAGGCCGACATGCCGCACCTTGCCCTCACGCACCAAGGCTGACAGCGCCTCCATCGGTTCTTCTATCGGGCGGTCCGCGTCGATGCGGTGAATGTAGTAGAGGTCGATCGTCTCGATGCCGAGCCGCTTCAGCGACGCTTCGCAAGCGGCCCGGACATAGGCGGGATCATTGTTGATGCCGCGTGCGTAGGCTCCCTCTTCACGCTGGATGCCGAACTTGGTGGCTATAGTTGCCGCGCCACGCCCCCGCTCGGCGATCAGCTGACCGACGAGCGTCTCGTTGTGCCCGAGGCCATAGGTATCCGCGCCGTCCAGAAGGGTTATGCCCAGATCGAGGGCGCGGTTCAGCGTCGCCATAGACCGCTCGTCGTCGCGGGGGCCGTAGAACTCGCTCATTCCCATGCAGCCCAGGCCAAGCGCGGAAACGCGCAGCCCACCATCCACCGTTCCGAGCGTTCGCGTTGGCAGAGGCTCTTTCACAGTGACGCTCACGATGCTCTCCATTGATTGATTGGGTTTTCGGTATTGTTGCTGTGCTTTAATTAAAACGAGGCGCGCTGAATGCGCCTCACCAGATTTCAATGGCGGGTAAGGATCATACCCGCATGATACAGAACATCGTCCCGGAACGTGCCATCGGCCGTAAAGCCGGTGTCGTCCCAGTAGTCGATCTGGTTGCCGATCACCTCGTATCGGCCCTCATAAGCGCGTTCGCGATGCCCGCGAGCTTCGACGTATCGCCCATCGGCCCGCAGCTCATGCCTTATATTGCAATCCGCCGTGACCCATAGGCCAACATAGGGATGGTTGGCGACGACGTCAGTCATTTGGTTGCCCCCGGGCTCATTGTAAAAACGCTCAATCTCGGCTGGATCCACGACAGCGGCGTAGTTGAGTTCCTGACGGATCTTCCAGATACCGCCAACGCACTTCCAACCCAGCTGAGAGCGACCGTCAAATGCAATGACCTGCCCGTCGAGCCTGTCGATGCGCCCGACAAACCCCAGCGTCGTGGACGCAACATCATCATCGACGATCGCGTCGTTGCCTCCGGTGAGAGCATGCCGAACGGACCGCGCGGCGTTCTGTAGATCTTCCCACTTCGCACCGTAGATCGCGCCATTGTCGAACAGTTGGGTCTCGCCGGGGGCGAAGTTGTCGTAGAAGACACCCATAGGATCGTCCAGATCGTAGTAGCGCTCCATCTTCGTGGCGAAGACGAACTCCGGGTCGCCCTCCGCGCGCTCCCACCCCTCCATCATCCAGGTTCGGTGCAGGGCGGCCGGAGCGTTCTCGCCGGTCTGGGGACACTCCTGCGCGAGGGCAGGCAAGGCGGCCAGAACAAGGCCGGCTGTTTATGTGATTATTTTCATAGTCTCGGTCCTGTTGTTGATTCACGACCTTGAAGATGGACTTTCCTCGATGTCTTGTTTAGCCATCCAATCATTATCATCGTGGTAAGCAGTGCTGGACAATGGCTATGGATATGAACCTCCTTCCGCTCTTCCTAGCCGTCGCCGAGGAGGCGAACTTTCGCGCCGCTGCGGACCGTCTGGGGGTTTCGCGATCAGCAGTGAGTCAGGGGGTCCGTCGGCTCGAAGACAGCTACGGGGTAACCCTCGTCGCCCGGACGACCCGGGCCGTGCATCTGACCGAAGCGGGCGAGAGGCTAAAGCAGGCACTATCGGCGCCAATGTCGGACATCGCCAACGCGTTGGAGCGAGGTGCGGACGATCAGGCACCACGGGGGCTATTGCGGATTGCCGTGACCTCGATCGCGGAAAGCTTCCTGTCGGGTCCCTTGATCGCGTCTTTTGCAGAGGCACATCCCGACGTGGTGATCGACATCACCGTCACTGACGCTGTCTTCGATATCGTCGCAGCAGGATTTGACGCCGGGGTGCGTCTCGGCGAGGTAATCGAACAGGACATGATCGCCATCCCGGTCACCAACGAACAGCGTGAGATGGTGGTCGCATCCCCAGATTATATTGCAGAGCATGGATCGCCCAATCATCCGAAAGACTTGATGCATCACCGCTGCATCGGCTGGCGACCGGCGACGCAATCTGCTCCCTACCGATGGGAGTTCGAGGACGACGGCAAGCCCTTTGATATCTCGGTGAACCCTCAGATCACGACAAACGATCTGAGGTTCATGATTCGCTCTGCCCTGGCAGGAGCCGGTATTACCTTCGCGATGGAGGAAACGTTCCGGCCCTACGTTCAGACCGGCCAGCTTGTCCCAGTCTTTCAAGACTATCTGCCGTCCTTTCCGGGGTTCTTTCTGTACTTTCCACAATGTCAAAACATGGCACCAAAGCTCCGCGCTCTGGTCGATCATGTGAGACAGCAGCGTCGGGTTATATATGGCAGTTAATGCCAATGAGGGCCCGTTCTGGCCGCCCAGAGCCATTTACTAAAAATCAGCGGATTAGTAGCGCTTAAACCCTCAGACGAAGCGTCGATGATCTTGGCACGCTTCTGGCCGATTTGATTATGAAGCTCCCTGTCGGCCTTTACAGATAGGTCCAGCAGGCTGTCACAAGCGGTTCAGTGTGCGTGCGCAATACGGACGCGGCCGTTCGTGCGGGACGCAGCGGAGGGCCGGTCCGATGAAGAGGCGGTTCGGTTTATCTGAACAGGTTCCGGGCGTTTTGTAAGTGGTTTTCCACCTTGGTAATGTCGCCACCGCTTCGGGTGTGACTGCCGTTTCGCCCTGCCTGCGGATATCCCCATTCGAGGCCATAGGCAGCCTGAGCCACCGCCGCATCGCTGTCTTCAAGTGTCTCACGATGTCGACGGCGGTTCGGTTGGCTTTTCAAGCGAGCGGCTGAACGAGCTTTGCAAAGCGCGCCGCAAAATCGGCGATGAACTTCCGGGACCTCTCGTCGCTCACCTCACCACCCTCCGTGATGAAGTCCGGGTTCCTGAAAGTGATGTAGACCTCACCCGGCAAAACGTAGCTACCCAGAATGGACAGGATCTGGCGCAGATGTTGCTGGCCGATTGCCGTTCCGATGCCTCCGGGGGATGTGCCCGTCATCGCCACGACCTTGTTGCGCCAGACATTAGCCTCCATCGGCTTGGAGCCCCAGTCGATGGCGTTCTTCAGCACCGCGGGGATCGACCGGTTGTATTCCGGCGTCACGATCAGAACCGCGTCGGCGGCTGCGACCGCTTCGGTGAACGCCACGACCTCGGCTGGGCGCTTGTCGCCTTCCCGGTCGGGGTCATAAAACGGCAGGTGGTCCATCCGGACAGTTTCGAACGTCAACGACGACGGGGCCAGCGCGATGACGGCTTTTGCCAGCCGCTGGTTCAGAGACCCCTCGCGGGTGCTGCCAATCAGGACGGCGACTTTATAGTCGCGCGATACAGTGTCTTGCGGTGTCATGCTCTGTGTTCCTTTTGCGGGTTGATGAGGGTCAGGGATGTCCGTGGGCCGGAGCAGTGCGACGATCCCGGCGTTCGGGACAATGACACGATGGGCGACTTTTGGCGGCCCATCGCAGTCTCTGCGTCAGGGTGTGCGGCTCAGCGCGACAACCAGGCGGGGGCAACCTTGGTGCCGTGGCCCAGCATGTAGCCGAACTGAATGTTCAGATAGGCCAGCGGTTCGATGTAGCGTGCGTTGGTCAGGCCGCCCGCGTCCACGGGATCGAAGCCCATGTCGGTGGCCAGACCGGAGACCACTTTCTTGGCCTCGTCATCATCAGATGCGATGAAAGTCGGTGCCGCGCGCCCCGAAAGCTCGGGACCGTCGGTGTAGATCTCCGCGAAGATTGTGTTAAACGCCTTCACGACCCGCGCTGTGGGCGCGGCTGCCGCGATTTCTTCGGCGGCGGAGGTGGTATGCCCCACGCTCAGGCCGGAGAAATCCTCTTCTACGGGGTTGGTCAGATCGATGACGATCTTGGCGTCCAGCGCGGCTTTGCCGACCAGATCGGCAGCGACTCCGTAGGGGACCGCGAGGGCGATGACGTCGGACACTGCCACGGCGTCGGCAAGAGAGGCGGCCGATGCTGAATGGCCCGCCGCGACGATCTTGTCGGCCAGGTCCTGGCCTTTCGCGACAGAGCTTCCGACGGTGACGACATCATGGCCCGAGGCGGCAAGCCGGGTGGCGAAGCCCGATCCGACATTGCCGGTTCCGATAACTGCGATTTTCATTTGATCATTCCTTTGATTTGCATGTGAGACGGGTTGGGCGGCTGCGCCCGAAAGCCGGTCGGGGCGCAGCCAGTGTTGCAGGAGGTCGAGGATCTTCATGCCGCGTATGTCCGGGAGCGGTTCAGTGCGTTGTCCGACCCGATGGCGAACGCACCGGCCCCGAGGATGGACTGGACGACCAGAGCCGCGGCCCAGAAGGCGGGGAATTCCCAGCCGCCGCCCGCGTTGGTGAAGAGCCAGCCGTTCGCACCGTGTGCAAAGACGATGGATCCGATCAGGACCGGCACCAGCGCGAGGCTGACCAGTCGGACCTGAAACCCGACGATCAGGGCGACCGCGCCCAGAAGTTCGACGAGGATGGTCAGATAGCCCAGAAAACCGGGCAGACCGAGCGACTGGAAGTATCCGGCCGTTCCGGCGGGCGTGAAGACAAAGATCTTCAGGCCGACATGGGCGATGAACAGGACGCCGAGTGTTACTCGCAGGAGTGCAGCGGCGGCGTCAGGTTTGCTTTCGATGAACTTGGACATGGGCTTTCCTGTCAATGGATGGGTTGGTGGAGAGGGACGGCACGGGCATGTGCCGTCCCCGAATGTGCGCAAGTTGACGATTGCGAACACATTTCTGATCCTGATGTCAGGATCGGCGCTGTTTCAGAACTTCTGCAAACAGAGTCCGTAACTGGACCAGTCTGGCGGATCAGTTTGCGAGGCCGAGTTGTTTCATGAAGTCGGCGCTGTCCCAGAACAGCCACTCGTGATCCATTTTTCCGTCTGTCCAATGGGCAACGGTCACCATGCCGAGCGCAAACTTCTGACCCGTGGGATCAATGGTCTTGCCTTCTCCGATTGGCATCGGTTCTGAAAATGTGCCGGTCATGACGCCGGTTGCCGTGGTCCATGATCCCGAGCCAAAGCGGATCGGGTGTTCCTTGATCGCGATATCCGGCGCATAAGCAAACATGGCCTTCAGGTCTTCGATGTGCTTCTCGATGCCAACGGTTTCGTGGCCATCAGGCCACGTGACGACGATATCGTCAGCATGGCTTTCGCTCAGGCGATCCCATTTCTGACCCGAAAAGACGTCGAAATCGAGCGTATCGAACAGTTGGAGATTTTTCTCGACCTCCGGGGCCTGGGCTTCCGGCGCAGGGGGCGGGTTCGTCGGGTTGAGCCAGGGGCTCTCGGCCGAGGCAAGGGTTGAAAACAGGCTGGCAGCAGTGATGGCCGCGATACCAGTCGCACGGGTGAGGTATTTCATAATAATGCTCTCCTGAGTTGACGTTGGTTGGTGTTGCCTGACAGCTCCGCTTGATCCGCGCTGTACTGAGAGGCTCTATCGGGTTCGTGAGATTAAGATGGACCAGCACATCGTCTCCCAGTAGGTACCAAATGAACGACCAACTTTCGCTATAATGGCGAAGGTCGATGCCGCGTGTATGATCCGACATATGGATAATCAGAGTCATGCCGCGAACCGCCGGACTGGCGCCCTTGCCCGTCGTCCCCGGATCGGTGAATAATGAGCCGCCGGTATTCGCCAATTTGGAGAGAATATGGATCGCCTCGAAATGATGCGCACTTTCATCGCCGCCGCAGACGCCGGATCGTTTTCCGCCGCTGCGGACAGGGTTCGGCTGACCAACAAAGGGGTGAGCAAATACGTTGCGGCGCTGGAAGAGGCCTTGGGTGTGCGGCTTTTCAACCGGTCGACCCGAAAGCTGAGCCTGACGGAGGCCGGCCATCACTACCTTGAAGGCGCGCGCGGGGCGGTCGAGGCGGTCGAGGTGCTGGAGGCAAGCCTGAAGGCCGACCAGCACGCGATCAGGGGACGGCTCAAGATCGCGGTCTCAAATACGTTCGGCGAGCTTCACATGGGGGATATCGCTCGTGTGTTCTGTGAGTTGCATCCAGAGGTCACGATCGATCTTCATCACAGCGACCGATACGTCGACCTGGTCGAGGAAGGGTTCGATCTTGCCGTGCGCATCGGAGAGCTGTTGGATTCCAGCATGATCGCCAAGAAGGTGGGCCTGACCGAGATGTGGGCAGTGGCATCACCCGCTTTCATCGAGAAACACGGCCCTTTCAGAACGCCGGACGACCTTCAGAATGTCCCGGCGATCCGCGACGCCAATCTGCGGGCCGGCGCGTTCTGGCCATTTTTCGTCGATGGCAGGATGAGGCGTATCGCTATAAATTCGCAGATCACGGTCAACAGCGCCCGTACCTGCGTGCGATTGGCAATCGACGGTGTCGGCATCGCGCATGAGCCCACATTCGTGGTGGCGCCGATGGTTGCGGACGGGCGACTCGTCCGGCTTGTCCCCGAACATCCGTCGCTTTCGCTCGACATCAACATCATCTTCCCCGACGACCGGCACCTTCCGACAAAAACACGCAAGATGATCGATCACATCGCCGCTGAAATCGCCGCGCGTGGTGACTGGAGCGATGCGTCATACGGTCGGGTCAGAACCGTGAACCGCACTCCAGTCGACGGGTCGATCTCGCTTTCGCTTCCGTCCTCCTGACCTGATCCATCGGACAAGCGGGTCAGAACGATCTCATCCAATCCCGGAGCGCCCTGAGCGCGGGTCGGGACGCCGCGATGACCCCAGGTGTTGATCGCGATGTGATGGTGATATCCTTCCCACGACAGGAAGGCAGCACCGTTATATCGTGCGGTCACATCCATCCTGAGCCCATCAACGTAAAAGGTTTCCGCGTTCTCCAGATTGGTGACGGACAGATGAACATGGCCGATGATCGACCCGGCGGGCATCCCGGACCACTTCGGTATATCCGTCATCCCGATCAGGGCGGGCAGATCGAGCGCTTCGCTTGTGATGTGGATCGACTTTCCGTCGCGCTTCCACTCCGCGGACGGGCGGTCGGCATAGATTTCCACGCCGTTGCCCTCGGGATCCGTCAGATAGACGGCTTCGCTGATCGCGTGATCCGACGCACCTTCCAAGGTGATCTGCAGTTCGATCGCCATTTTTACCCAGGACGCCAGAGCCCGCCTGTCTGGAAGCAGGAAGGCCGTATGAAACAACCCCGCTGTTCTGCCCAAGGGCCGAGGTTGCTTTGCGGGGAGGATTCGCAAATAGACCTGCCCGTCGACCCCAAGGTCAGTCTCGTCCTCTGAGCCTTTGATCCGCTCAAGTCCGACTATGTTGGCATAAAACGCGGCGAGCGCGTTAGGGTCGAGAGCACGCAGAGTGACCGTTTCGATCCGTGAAGTCGAGGGTTTCGGGGATGCAATGCCGGTCATCTTGGAGCCTTTCTGGAGTTTGCTCCTCTGATATGGATGATGTTCAGATCCGGCAGGAGGTCGGGATTTCGCGAAAGTGTTTCGCCGAACGGGGTGCGATCTGCTTGCGCAACCATTCGCTGCAATAGTGGCCAAGCCCAGAATGACAGGAAAGTCCCGCATCTTGTCAGTTTGTTCACGGCGTAGCGAATGGTTGCAGTCAGTGTGCGACATCCGCGAGGAAGGTCACCAACGCTTCATTCACCGCATCAGGTCGTTCTTGCGGCACCCAATGGCCGACGCCATCCAGAAACACGGGATCGCGCAGTTGCGGGGCAAGGTCGCGCTGTCCGGCGATGATGTCTCTCATGCCGGGCATGGCGAGCCCGGGGTCGCGGCTTCCCGCCAAGTAGAGCGCGGGTACGTCCACGGTCCGGCCAGCAAATGCCTTCTGAAGGTGCCAGTTGCGGTCAAGGTTGCGGTAGAGGTTCAGCGGGCCTCTGAAACCGCTTCTTGTGTAGTTGGCCACGAACACATCCAGATCCGACGGGGTCAGCCAGTCCGGGGTCCGGGTGGGCATCGGCAAAGATGCCAGCAGGCCATCCTGACGTGAAACCATCGCAAACGGGTTCGGGGTTGCATCCCTTGCGACCCTCGGGCCGGCCTCACCGGAGGCGGCGTGGAAAATCTTCAGAAGGGTTGTGCGTACATCCCGTTCAAACTCAGCTTCCGCGATGCCGGGCTCCTGGAAATAGAGCGTGTAGAAGAGCGCTTCGTCCGTAGCCGGGAAAATCTGGGTCGGCGGCACTGGCGGCTGCCCCATCATAGGCACGCCGATCGCCGCGATGGCAGTAAAGCGGTCCGGCCGCAGAAAGGCGGCCTGCCAGGCCAGTGTGGCACCCCAGTCGTTGCCCATAATGACCGCCGTCGGGACACCCAGCACGTCGAGCAAGGCGACCATGTCGCCGACTAGCGTCTGGATGGCATAGGCCTCGACGGCCTCTGGCGCGTCGGTGCCGCCGAAGCCCCTCAGATCGGGTGCGACGACGCGATACCCCTCAGCCGACAGTGCCTCAATCTGGTGCCGCCAAGCATAGGCCGTCTCTGGAAAGCCGTGGCAGAGCAACACCACTGGGCCAGTCCCATGGTCTGCGATCCGCATCCGCAATCCATTCGCTTCGACGTCGCGATACTGCAAGTCGGTCATTTTATCATTCCCCTTTGACTGGCTGGTTGAGCGCGAGGGCAAACCAAGCGTGATGGTTGGGAGGGCCGCCAAGTGCATGAAAAGATTTCGACGGTTCATCATGGCGCTCCCAGTGTGTAACATGTATAGTTACCTATAACAGGTTGCACAGAGAATGTAACCGCATCTATTACGTTATGGAATGAAACGTGAATCGTGATGGCCGTTTTCCGCGTGTGCTGCACGTCGTAATCTACATGGCCCTGCGCGGCAGGGTCATGTCCTCGACCGAAATCGCTCAGATGCTGACGACGAACCCCGTCGTGGTGCGCCGAATGCTGGCAGGTTTGCGCGATGGCGGATTTGTCGAAACGTCAAAGGGACCCGGCGGCGGCTGGCGGGTCGTCAAATCGCTCGATGCCATGACGCTGCGCGATATCTTCGATGCCCTGGACCGCCCGGGGTTGAAAATTGCCGACACTGCGCGCTATCACCCAGATTGCCCCGTCGAGGCAGCGGTCAACGTCGCATTGGCCGAAGTTGATGATGCCGTCACCGATATGATGCTGACCCGTTACGCGACCACAACCTTGGCCGACATCGCCCGCGCCGCGAAGACGATCTCCTGACAAAGATGTCCAGAGGCGTTTCGAGGTCTCGTGAACGGAGCGGCCATCAGGCGTGCCTCGGCCCTGAGATCTGCAACGGCCTGAGAGAGATGACACGTTGCTTTCAACTGATAGGCAGCTTCATAATACTTGTTTAGATTTCTATTTTATCGCTGCGTCAAACAACGCACCGTCTAGTTCACGCAGCCTTTCCGTCCCATATATACATTCGGCATAGAGCGTAACCACAAGCCATTCCCCGCCGTAGCTCGCAAAGTAGCTGCCGTTGCCCCGACCATCCCAGCACAGCATGCCCGACGACCAGATCAGGTGGCGTCCCGCGATCTCGCGCCACAGGACGCCCATTCAGTAGTGCGCACCATTGCCCAGGGCCGCTGCGGGCCAGTCCTCGGGTGCCTGACCGATACCCGCATCGGGACCGAACGTGGCCCATGCGAACCGAGCGTAGTCGGGTGCGGACATGGACCAGCCGCCCCAGGATCCCTGCGGTCCCCACTCGCCGCCGAGAACACCGGTGCGAACGTCGAGCGGCTCCAGGACGGCCTGCATGCAGGCGTCGGCATATGGTTGCCCAGTCGCCGTCTCGATCATCTCGCCCGCGATCGCATAGTTCTCGTTGTTGTAGGCATAGGTCCCGGGCTGCCCCTGCTGCGGGTCCCGGTCCATGGCACGGCGCGCCACCGCACCGATCTGTGGCGAGGAACCGTCGCGCACGCTGGGGTCACCCTGCGTCGCGTCCGGCCATATGCCGCTCTTATGCGTCAGGAGTTGCGCAATAGTGCGATCGCTTACGGTCGAGGCACCATCGATGATGCTGCCGATCGTGGTGTCCACCAACAGATCTGTGGCTTCTGAAAGCTCGGCGACGCAGGCAGCTGTAATTGCCTTGGAGAGGCTCACAAGCGGCAGCGCGGCATCTGACGACACACTGATCCCCTCGGCTGCGACCAGTTCCCCGTTTCGGATGATCGCTATAGTCGCTGTTGTGGTGCCTCCCGCTTCGATCCAGTCAGACCAGGCTTGAACAATGCGTTCGGCACGGTCTGGTGATTGTGCAGTGCCGGGCACGGCGGTAGCAAAGACGAACCAGCAGAGGTACAGGATACGCATCATACCTGTATCGCACATTGATGATCGTCCGTCGAATACAAGTCTCGTTCATCAGCCATGACCTACCGTCTCATAAGGGTATCGGTGAACGGACAATAAGCTATCTTCTTAGAACGCTTGTAGACTACGGCACCAATTGGCATCGTTTTCTGGACGCTATTTGTCAGTCATCTGAGGTCAAAACAGCCCCGTAGGAAGCGGTCGTTCATGCAGAGTGCAGCAAGCGACAGCTTCGAGCCCATCGAAACAAATGCCGCGTCGCGTTTCCACGTCCGCAGCATTTTCTGCTGCGGATGTTTTGCCGGCTGCTTCCGGCTCCTGGGAAATACTGAAATTGTGTCGGAGGTGAGATCCACGCAGCATCACGCAGCGAGTGGTAGCGATGCGTTGATGGGCGGTCGCCATTCGATCCTGATCCGGACGAACGTTGCGAGGAGCGCCACGGCACCCGTCAGAACAGCACCGACATCGGCGGAGAACGCGATCCACGCGGCACCGGCGAAATCATGCAGCGTCCAGAACGCACCTCCGGCCAGCAACAGAACTCGCAAGTGCAGATCGTTCTGCTGCATGCGCGCCAGAGCGACGAGGATCATTGCGATCAGGCTGAGCGCAGAAACAGGCCCCTGCCAGAATCAAAGGCCAAGCAACGTGCCCAGGGCGATCAGTGCATATCCCAGCCGTCCCATCGCGGCATTTCGTGAAGAGAGAAGCGCGGCACCGGTCTGGACCGCCCCGAGAATGTTGGCCACGGCGGCAACGGTGATACCTAGGAAGGCGTAATGCGCCGCGAAGCTGAGCCCGGCCGCGAGTTGAAACAGCAGAATCGTATGCCGGTTGCGGAATACGGGTGCAACCGTCAGAAAGAACGCCGCCGCGATGCCCGACATCAGCGTTGGCGCGTCCTGCGGCAGTAGGCCGTTCAGCCAGATTGGGTCGGCAAAGCCGGTGATACTCATGGTCGTCGTCTTTTCTCAATGTGATGGTGGCAGGAAAGCGGCCGCGGCCGCCGCCCTCTAGAACGGCAGGCGGCGGGCCGCGCTTCGGACGTCGCCACGGGTCAGCCCGATGTCGTCGAGCATGTAATCCGGGAGTTCCTGCAAGTACCGGTAGTCGCGGCGGTTGCGAAAATGCTGGCGGACCGATCGTGCGATGCGCTGAATCATACCGACGGTCCGGGTCATCACGCGACGGCTCGCATCAGTACTGCTCTCGGGAGTATCGTAGGGGTAATAGGTCATGTTCTTGTTTCCTTTTGTGTTTAGTATTGATGGAAGTCTCAGGGCTTTCGGCCCCGTTCGTCGGCCGACAGGCCCCATCCGCACACGCAAGTCCGAGGTGCGGTGTTGGAACCTGAGGCTGTGGTGTTCGGGGTGTTTGCGTCCGGTGCGATACTCCGGTCAGGCCCGGGTCAGATGTCCACCCGTGGCCGGACAATCGGTCTGACGCGGGTCCGCCCCGTCCCCTTCCTGCGCAAGGCGTCCGAAATGGATGAAGAACTGCGCATTTTCGTGGTGGAGCATCCGCAGGATCTGATCGATTGTCAGCTCCGCATCGGCCTTATCCAACGGATGTGCCGACGACGTGCGGACGCCGACCATACCCTGAGCCATGACGGCCACGCCCTCGCCGTGTGCTGGCGAGAGCGCCTTGATGGCGTCTTCGACGGTTGGTTCAAACTTCAGCAGGTGGTCATACCCGCGACCCCTCAGAAACTTCTTTATCGCGGCGGTCATACCGCAGAGCCGTATCGCGTGCCCGGCGGATTGCTGAAGCTTGGCGGCGACGACGAGGCCGCGCAGCCCTGCGCTGGTCAGGCGGACGACCCCGGTCAAGTCGATGACGAGATCCGCCTGGGCATCCTCGACTGCCTCGACGAGTGCATCGTAGAATGATCTGGCGGAATAGAGATCGATCCGGCCAGAGACTTCGAGGATCCGAATATCGCGGCGCGTGGTGACTGAAATTTGCATTGAAAAAATACCTGCCTTTTGAGAGCTGCAAAGCGGAAGGCAAAGCCCTCCGCCCTGGGCTCTGATTTCATTGGAATTCACGGATGCAGACCAGCATCGGGGTGATCTGGCGGATGCCGCCGAACCCGGTCATGCGGGGCGGCGTTTCCATCTCGATGCCCGGGGCGGCGGCGATCAGGGCTGCTAGGCCTTCCTGCATCTCCAACCGCGCCAGCAACTCGCCGATGCAGCGATGCGGGCCATTGCCGAAAACCGGGTGCAGTCGGGGATGGTCGCGGCGGATGTCGAACCGGTCGGGATCTAAATAGAGCGCCGGGTCGCGCATCGCGGACATGGTGCTGGCCAGCACTGCCACGCCTGCCGGCAATGTAATGTCGCCGATCTCCAGGTCGGACGTGGTGAACCGCGGGATCGAGCCGACGGAGGGGTCGAAGCGCATCGCCTCGGACACGGCACCGGGGATCAGAGACGGATCGGCCTTGACCGCCGCCCATTGCTCGGGGTGGTCCAGCAGCAGCGCGACGAGCATTGCGAAGGCCGCGCGGGTCGCGTCGGTTCCGCCGATGATGATGCCCAGGACCTGATGCACGAGACTGTCGAAGGAGATCTCCTGGCTGGCCTGCTGCCAGCTGGCGACCAGAGACGACAACATGTCGCCCTGCGGGGACGCCAGCCGATCCGCCAGATGATCGCCGACATAGTCGAAGAGCTGGCCCGCCGCTTCCTCGATTCTCTGGTGGTCTTGGATCGGGTAGATCGGCGCGACTGCGGGGGCGAGTTCATATAAGCGGCTCGCGAAGTACGGCGCGTCCGTGCGTGGCAGGCCGAGGATCACCGCGATCATTTCCGCCGGAACCCGTGCCGCCATCCGCGCGACGAAATCGAAGGACGTTCCGCGCGGCAGATCGGCGACGATCGCATCGGCGACCGACCGGATCTCGGTTTTCATGTCGCGCATCGCACTGTGCGCAAAGCTGCGGGCAAAGAGACCTCGCCTACTTCGGTGCGCGTCGCCATTCGCGAACAGAAAGAAATCGCGCAGAAGACGTGCCGTGATGCCTTCGGGAATCCCCCGCACCCGCACATAGTCCTTGCACTCGATCTGCGTGGTCCGCGGGTCCGTCAGCAACGGCAGGACATTCTCGGCGCGCAGGGCCATGTACTGCCCCTCGCCCAAGTGGATCAGCGCATGATTTTTACGCAACTCTGCGAAACTTGCATGCGGGTCTTCGGCCAAGGTCGCGGGATCGACGATCAGCGGGGCCCGGGCGGCAACATGTCTGGTCTGGTTCATCGTTCTGCTCCATAATTGCGTCATGCAGCGTCCTTTGGGTTGCTGCCGTTGACACTGAATTGAGCCCTGACCGTTGTTGTGATCGTTGTGCCGCCCGTGGTTACGGCGCCCCCCGACCGTTGTTTTTGATATTTTTCGGAGCCACGCATGCAAAAGGATCTTCAGATCTCGCTATTGGGCGAACTGTGCGTCACGTTGGATGGAAGCGAAGTCGCACTGCCTGCGTCGAAAAAGGCTCGGGCCCTGCTGGCATTTCTTGTGGCCACCGATCGCCCGCACCGCCGCGAGCGCCTCTGCGAGCAGTTCTGGGATCTACCCGACGATCCGAAAGCGGCATTGCGGTGGGCGCTGAGCAAGCTGCGCAGCGCGGGCGGTGCGGCGGAAGACTCGCGCATCGTCGCGGATCGGGAGCGCGTCCATTTCGACACCGAGAGCGTCGACGTGGACACAAAGACGATCTACGCGCGGCTGCGCGACGTCGACGACACGCCGAGCATCATGGAGCTGACAGCGATGGCAAAGCGGCTCGACCGGGTCTTTCTCGACGGTCTGGACGGGGCTGGCGATGAGGCGTTCGATGCGTGGCTCATGTCTGAGCCCGAGGATGTCCGTCTTGCGCATGTCGCTGTCCTCGAGCGTCTGGCCCTGCATCCCGACATTCCGCCGATGGCCGCTCGGAAGTGGCTCCGGCTTTGGCAAGAGGCAGACCCTTCGGCAATCGTTCCCCAAGACGGCCAAGCGGCAGCGGGTCCGGGCGACCAGGACACCGCGCCTCGGAAACGGGGTCAAAAGCAGGCCGTGACGGTGCGACCGGCGGCCCAGACGGAACAAGGGATCGCCCACCGCAAGGCCGCCTCCCTGCGCGCCCAGCGGATCGGCTTCTGCGAGGTTCGGGACGGTGCCAAGATCGCCTATGCAATGCTTGGGAACGGTCCGCCGCTGCTGAAAGCCGCTAACTGGCTTACCCATCTCGAGTTCGACTGGAATAGTCCGATCTGGGGGCGCAGCTTCGCGGAGATCGCTCAAAGCCGTACCTTCATCCGCTACGATGAGCGCGGCTGCGGCCTGTCGGATTGGGACGTCGCCGACCTGAGCTTCGACGCCTTCGTCGAGGATCTCGAAGTTGTCGCCGACAAGCTGGCGCTCGACCGTTTTCCTCTGCTCGGGATCTCGCAAGGCGCGTCGGTCTCCATCGAATATGCCGTGCGCCATCCCGAACGTGTATCGGGGCTGATCCTGATCGGTGGCTATGCCGCCGAATGGCGGCATTTGGCCGATCCCGAGGAACAGGCACGGCGTGAGGCGGTTCTGACCCTGACCGAACTCGGCTGGGGCACCGACAATGCGGCCTACCGGCATATTTTCAGCCAAACCTTCATGCCCGATGCGACGCGGGAAGAGCTGGACTGGTTCGACGAATTCCAGCGCCAGACGACGTCGCCCCGCAACGCAGCCCGGTTTCAAGACGCGTTCGGTCATATCGACGTGCGCCACCGGCTTGCGCAGGTAGAGGTGCCCACGCTTGTGCTGCATTCACGGCACGACCAACGGATCCCGCTCGACATCGGTCGAGCCCTGGCATCCGGAATCCCGAATGCGCATTTCGTGCCGCTCGAAAGCCGCAATCACATCTTGGTCGAAAGCGAACCCGCCTGGAAGGTCTGCGTCGACGCCATCGGTCAATTCCTCGACGAAAAAAGAATATGATCGGACGATGTGCCCGGCTGATGCCTTCCCGACGCCCACTCCCTTATCGACACGAAAACAAGCTGACGTGTACGAAAGCACGCGAACCGACGGCTGCACCAGCGAATCCAACGCAAAACCGGCAAGATCTCGTCTGACATCGGCGCCGTTCGCGGTGCATTGCTGCCTTGTCGCCGACCGGCCTTGCCGCGCCGGTCACGCCAAACTGGCGCTCTACTCGTGACGAAACGAACCCCGAGGCCGTTCGAGCACGAAATTTCAATCGGAGCGCGTTGAATACAACGATTTTTCAACGCCGGCCACAACGCTTGTTACAACGGCAGGATGAAAAACCGCAGGAATACTTCGCGAGATGCTTCGACGAGGTATCGGAAGGGCTCCGAGCCCTGTCGGGCCGTCCTTGGACACTCAAAAGGATTCTGAAATGTGGGCGAATTGGGCCGGCAATCAAACGTCTTCCGCGCGCGTCTTGCGACCGCGCGGACCCGACGAACTCGCACACTGCGTCGCAAACGCCGAAGGGTCGGTTCGCGCGATCGGTGCAGGCCATTCCTTCGCACCGCTTGTGGCTGGCACCGGAACCATCATCGACGTATCGCGCCTAGGAGGCCCGGACGTCATCGCGG
>JBBQHZ010000047.1:0-25656 GCA_038324445.1 Rhodobacterales bacterium
GCCTTCCAGAGAGGCGCGCTACACCCGCGCCGTCGGACGCACCCCATACTTCACGCTCCCGCACAGATCTCCGCAGCATCCCGCCGGCCAAGTCACAAGCCCTCTCGCCACTAGCAGGACGACCAACCGGCACCCGGCAACTTTGATCTGTGCCACCCCATTCGCCGTTTTCCGTCTTGCCCTTCCGCGTCAAACCAGTATGAACAGCGCCAGTCGGGCTATAGCGCAGCCTGGTAGCGCGTCCGTCTGGGGGACGGAAGGTCGCAGGTTCAAGTCCTGCTAGCCCGACCAGAAAACCGCCCGCCCGGATCACCGTGGCGGGCGTTTTCCTGTCTGACAGCCAAGGCGGAGAATCTGATGACCGGCGTGCTGCCCAGCCAAGCGATAAGGTCGCTCATCGACACAGGCGCGCTCCGCGCCAGCCCCGCGATCACGCAGGCACAGATCCAACCCGCCAGCCTCGACCTGCGGCTCGGCACCGTGGCCTACCGCGTCCGGGCCTCCTTCCTCGCCGGTGCGGGTCAAACCGTCGCCACACGCATCGCGCAGTTCGAAATGCACCAGATGGACCTCACCCCCGGTGCCGTGCTGGAAAAAGGCTGCGTCTATGTCGTGCCCTTGATGGAGCATCTGGCACTGCCGCCCAACCTCGCCGCCGTGGCCAATGCCAAATCCTCCACCGGCCGGCTCGACCTGCTCACCCGCACCATCACCGATGGCGGGGTCGAGTTCGACCGGATTCCCGCCGGCTACCACGGCCCGCTTTATGCCGAAATTTGCCCCCGCTCCTTCTCCGTTCTCGTGCGGCCCGGCATGCGGCTCAATCAGATCCGCTTCCGCGACGGTCAGGCCGTGCTCTCCGACGCTGACCTGCGGGCACGCCATAGCCAAAGCCCCCTCGTCTCCGGCGACGCCCTCATCAGCAACGGCCTTGGGTTTTCCGTCGATCTCGCCCCCGTGACCGGCACCCTCGTCGGCTACCGGGCGAAACCGCATACCGGCGTCATTGACCTCGACCTGATCGGGCATTACCCGGCCCGCGATTTCTGGGAAGAGGTCCATAACGACGGCGGCCGGATCATCCTCGACCCCGGCGCCTTCTACATTCTTGTCAGCCGCGAGGCGGTGACGATCCCGCCCGACTGCGCCGCCGAAATGGCGCCCTACCTTGCGATGGTCGGCGAATTCCGCGTGCATTACGCAGGCTTCTTCGATCCCGGCTTCGGCCACGGCGTCCCCGCGCGCGGCGTTCTGGAAGTCCGCTGCCACGAATCGCCCTTCGTGCTGGAACATGGCCAGACCGTCGGACGATTGGTCTATGAGGCAATGGCCGCCCTTCCGACGCAACTCTACGGCACCGGCATCGCGTCAAACTATCAGGGTCAGGGCCTGAAACTCTCCAAACACTTCAAACCCTGACGCCCCCCCCTCCATGTGCCCCAAATATTCCGAGGGAGTCCGCAGGACGGGGGCAGCGCCCGCTGCCCACCCGTCCGGCCAAGCGCAGCCCACTGCCACAATTCTAACTTGCATGCCCCACACCCGCCAACCCGGCCCGCTGTTCCGGGCTCAGCGCGGTCACGGGTACCAGGTAGGAGTGGATCGAAAACACCACCGCACGGGTCTGCCTCAACCGCAACAGCACCTGCCGCTCCGACCGCAGGTAGGCCCCGCCGCTCCTGCGCTTGCGCGGTGACGCAAGCGAGCGCGGGTGATACAGATCCGCCTCCGCATAGACCATCGCGTTTTGCCGCCAGAGCGGCGCGTCATCGCGCAGATGGTCAAACACCCGCTGCACCCGCCGCGCCATTTCCGCATCATAAGAGGCCACGGGATCATGGATCCCGGTCAGCGGCCGCCCGATCTTCTCGGCCAGGGTCCAGGATGCCGGAAAACACAGGATCGCCGCGCTCAGAACATGCTCGTCCGCGCCCTCGGGCTTTTCCAGCACACATAAATCCTGCTGCACAAGGCGCGCCAGCGTTCCCAGCGGATCGACGGGATCTAGCGCCACCTCCATCCCGTCAGGGCGCAGGCAAACGCCCTCGCCCCATTGATAAGCCTCGCATGCCGACAGGAAACGGAGCACTTCGGCGTAAAGCTCCGCCACCGCCGCCTCGGACCCTTTGCACGCGGCGATAACGTCACCCCGCCGCTCCACCAACAAGCGGTCGCGCAACGCCATCTGGCCCGCGAAGGCCTCATCCCGCGCCAGCCACGCGTGAGGGCCCTCCAGCGGCTGCAACCCCGGCAAACGCCGCGTGGCCTCGGCCATCCACGGTGCCGATGGCAGCCTGTCCTGAAACACATGCGCCATATTCGACTCCCTCCATGCCGCAATCGGGCGCGCGTGCGCCCCTTCCCCGGCGCCACGCTGAAACCAGCCAGGGAGGGCCCCATGAACCAAGCCTATCGCCGAGATGTGCGCAAGATCGACCCTACAAAGGGCGCGATGCTCCCTGACGGCACCCTCAACGACAATGACCGGATCGAGATCGGGCCGACGAAGCTGGCCTATGATGAATGGCACGCCGCAGGCCTGCAATTGCCCGACCTGCCGGCGATGCGGCAATACCGCCTCAACCGGCTGGTCGCTCACCTCCATCAGCGTGATTGGGGCGGGGTCCTGATGTTCGATCCGCTCAACATCCGCTATGCCACCGACACCACCAACATGCAGCTCTGGAACACCCATAACCCGTTCCGCGCCTGCCTTGTCTGCGCCGACGGGCATATGGTCTTGTGGGAATACAAGAACTCGCCCTTCCTTGCAGATCACAACCCGCTGGTGCGCGAACTGCGCGATGGCGCTTCGATGTTCTACTTCGCCACCGGCGACAACGGTCACAAGGCAGCCGAACGTTTCGCCGCCCACGTTTTCGAGATCATCAGCGAGCACGCCGGAAGCAACAGGCGCCTTGGCGTCGACAAGATCCTGCTCCACGGCGCCCGCGCGCTGGAGGCAAAGGGGTTCGAGTTGCTCGACGGCGAGGAATGCACCGAAAAGGCGCGCTCCATAAAGGGCAAGGACGAAATCCTTGCCATGCGCTGTGCCGTCCACGCCTGCCAGACCGCCCTTGGCGCGATGGAGGCCGCAATTCAGGCGGGCCGGTCCGAGGATGAGATCTGGTCAGTGCTGCACGCCGAGAACATCAAGCGCGGCGGTGAATGGATCGAAACCCGCCTCTTCGCGTCCGGCCCTCGCACAAATCCGTGGTTCCAGGAATGCGGCCCCCGGATCGTGCAGCCGAACGAGGTCTGCGCCCTCGATACCGACCTTATCGGTTCCTACGGGATGTGCGTCGACATCAGCCGCACGTGGTGGGTCGGCCCCGACGCGCCCCGCCCCGACATGATCGCTGCCATGCAACACGCGCGTGAGCATATCCAGACCAACATGGAACTCCTGAAGCCCGGCACAACCTTCCGAGAGTTGGTCCATGATGGCCACCAACTCGATGCGAAATACTTCGACCGCAAATATTCCTGCCGCTTCCATGGCGTGGGCCTGTGCGACGAATGGCCGATCATCGTCTACCCCGACAAATACGACGAAGGCGCGTTCGAGGCCGAGGTTCAGCCCGGCATGATGTTCTGCGTCGAGGCGCTGGTGGGCGAGGTTGGCGGCGATTTCTGCATCAAGCTGGAGGATCAGGTGCTGATCACGGAAGACGGGTTCGAAAACCTGACGACCTACCCGTTTGATGCGGCGCTGATGGGACAGCTTTAAGGCGGGGTTTGCCCGGGCAACTGCGCAAAACGGCGGGCAACCTCCAGCCTCAAGGCGCAAACCGCACGACCAGACCCCGATGGTCTGAGCCAAGGAATTCCCGCCGTTCGGCCCTTGCTGACCCGCCACCCGGCAGCAGGATGTGGTCAATCTCGAATCCCGGCTGCACCATGTCCCACAGGGTCAGGCGAAATGTCGGACGCCCCTGTTGCACCATGCGCGCGCCGCTTGCCGCCTCGAACCGGCCCATCAAGCGGCTCCATCGCACCATGTTGAAGTCACCACCAATCAATACCGGCCCCTCCATCCGTGCAATCAGCGGCAGGATCTGATCCACCTGCGCCGCCTGTCCATGGGGCCACGGCCAATGCAGGTGGATCGAGACGAGCCAGACCAGGCCCTCGGGCGTCGCAACCTGCACGGCGACCATACCCAACCCCTCGACGCAGAGCACCGAATTCGCCACGAACGGATAGCGCGAGGCCACGGCGACGCCGCCCACACCGCTGAACGGGCAGAGCGCCCGGTCATATTCTTCCGGCAAACGCGCGAAGATCGCCGCCTCGTTGGCAATGCTGACCTCCTGCAAGGTCACGAAATCCGGGCTGACCTCGGCGATATCATCCAGAACGGCCGGAGTATCCCGGGCCAGAAACAGAAGATTCTTCTGGTAAAGCGCGTATCCCGCTGCCGGAACCTCCGCCCCCTGCCCTGCAAACCGCGCACTGATCGGGGTGAAGCCGGTAACAACGGCGAGTGCCAGGAAGTAGCCCGCCCATGCCGGATCGCGCGCCGCCGCAAGGATCAGTCCGAGCGCGCCCACGGCAACTGCAATCCACAACCGGAACACCGCGAGCGAATCGCCCAACGGGTGCAGGCCCCCAAGGTAGCTGCCCAACAGCAGAGCCACGCCCACCCCCGCGCACAGGCGCACCAAGCCTCTGAAATTTCGCACCAAGCTGTCCCGTCGCGATCACACATCGGGAACGTAGGACCACGCTGACGTGAGAACAATGACACATCGGTTGCCCGGTGAGCCAATGCCCCCCAATGGTAGGGACAGCCGAAGGATTTGACCCATGCCCACCACGCGCTTCACCTTTCCCGGCCATGCCGGCCACGACCTTGCCGCCCGGCTCGATCTGCCCGACGGTCCCCATCTGGCGACGGCGCTGCTGGCGCATTGCTTTACCTGCGGCAAGGACATCGCCGCCTCGCGCCGGATCTCGGCCCGCCTTGCCGCGCAAGGCATCGCCGTATTGCGGTTCGATTTCACGGGCCTTGGCCATTCCAAGGGCGAGTTCGAGAATACGTCCTTCACCTCCAATGTCAGCGACCTGATCGCCGCCGCGCAGGCCCTGACAGAGCGCGACATGGCGCCCTCGCTCATCATCGGCCACTCGCTGGGCGGCGCGGCCGTGCTGCGGGCGGCGCGTCATATTCCGTCGCTCAAGGCTGTCGTCACCATCGGCGCGCCGTTCGATCCCGGCCATGTGGTGCATAACTTCGGCGACGCGCTGGACCTCATCGCCAAGGATGGCGTGGCCGAGGTCAACCTCGGGGGGCGGCCGATCCGCATCGGCAAAGGCTTCATCGATGACGTGAAGGCCGAGATGTTGGCCCCCGACATCGCCAGGCTTGGCCGCGCGCTGCTGGTCCTTCACGCGCCCCGCGACGCCGTGGTCGGGATTGAAAACGCGACACAGATCTTCATCGCGGCGAAACATCCCAAAAGCTTCGTGACGCTCGATGATGCCGACCACCTGATCAGCCGGCCGCAAGATGCGGATTACGCTGCCGACATCATCGCCTCGTGGGCAAGCAGATATCTGACCCTGAAGCATCCCGCGCCCCCCATCGGTGCGCCCGAGGGTGTAACCCGCGTGTCCGAGGTCGACCGCAAGGGCTTCCTGCAAGATGTCATGGCCGGCCCGAAACACCACGTCATGGCGGACGAGCCCGAAAGCTATGGCGGCACCGATCGCGGGATGACGCCCTACCAATTCCTTGCCGCGGGTCTGGGTGCCTGCACCTCGATGACGATCCGCATGTATGCCCGCCGCAAGAAATGGCCGCTGGAACACGTGTCGGTGGACGTGACCCATAACCGGGTTCACGCCCAGGATGCCGGCGTCGATATCGGACCGCTGGATCAGTTCACGCGGATCATCACGCTCAAAGGCGGACTGGATGCAGAGCAGCGCCAGCGCCTTCTGGAGATCGCCGACAAATGCCCTGTCCATCGATCGCTCGAGGCAGGCGCCACGATCAGGACGGAATTGACCCAAGCGGCAGAAGCGGTGTTGACTTGATCTCCTCCATGCTGAGAAGAGCGGTGACGTTGTAGATCCGCACCTCGCTGATAAGTGCTTGATAAAAAACGTCATATGCCCGAGCATTGGTGACGCGGACCTTGAGGATGTAGTCGATGTCGCCGGCCAGGCGATGCGCCTCCATCACCTCGGGCCGATCGCGCAGGATGCGCAGGAATCGCGCCTGCCAGTCGGCTTCGTGCTCTGAAGTCCGGATCAGCACAAAGAAGCACGCCTCCAGCCCCAGCGCCTCTGCATCGAGCAAGACGGTGTGTTGGCCGATGATCCCTGCCTCCTTCAGTTTGCGAATCCGCGACCATACCGGCGTCTTCGAACTGCCCACATGTTTGGCGATTTCTTCGAGTGAGCGGCTGGCATCCTCCTGCAAGGCGACAAGGATTTTCCGGTCAAGCGCATCGATCTGAACAGGCATTCGGAGGTCTTTCAGTTTTGCGAACAGGGGTTCTCGTTACATCGCCATACCGAACGCATGTCCCTATCAGCAAGGCCCTACTGCCACGCGGCGGGAAAAAATTCTATATTTGACGGGTAACCAGCCGCCGAGGTTCCGCCATGCGCCACTTTCCCATCTTCCTCGACTTGCGCGGCCGCCGCGTGGTGCTGGCCGGTGGGGGCGAGGCTGCCTTGGCCAAGCTGCGCCTGATCCTCAAGACCGAAGCCCATATCACCGTGTTCGCCACCGACCCGGCGCCCGAAATCGTCGCATGGGACGCCGAGCGCAAGCTGCGCCTTGTGCGCCGCGCCTTCGGGCCTGGCGATGCGCTCTGCGCGTCTTTGGCCTATGCCGCGTCCGAGGACGATGCCGAGGATCGCCGTGTGGCGATCTTGGCCCGCGCCGACGGTGCGCTGGTCAATATCGTCGACAATCTGGACGGTTCCGCCTTCATCACTCCCGCTATTGTCGACCGCGACCCGGTGACGATCGCCATCGGCACCGAAGGCGCTGCTCCGGTTCTGGCACGCCGGATCAAGGCGGATCTGGAGGCGTCTCTGCCGCAGTCGCTTGGCGTGCTCGCCCGTATCGGCCAAGGCTTCCGGAAAGCAGCGGAGGCGCTGCCGATGGGCCGCAAACGCCGGGATTTCTGGTCGGATTTCTACTTCAACAAGGGGCCGGAAGCCCTTGCTTCCGAAGGTCAATCGGGTGCCTCCATGGCCCTTGGCGAGTTGCTGATGGACCACCTGCAGGCCGCGCCCACGCGCGGGCGTGTGGATCTGGTCGGCGCAGGTCCCGGCGATCCCGAGCTGCTGACACTCAAGGCGCGCACCCTGCTCGACCGCGCCGATGTGGTTATCTACGATCGTCTCGTTTCCCGGGAAATCCTTGAATTGGCCCGGCGCGAAGCCTTGATGGTCGATGTCGGCAAGAAGGGTTTTGGCCCCTCCGCCAAGCAGACGGACATCTGCGGTCTGATGGTCGAACACGCCACCAACGGAGCCCATGTCGTTCGTTTGAAGGCTGGCGATCCAGGCATCTATGGACGTCTGGACGAGGAAATCGAAGCGCTGGATGCAGCACAGATCGACTGGTCCATCGTGCCCGGTATCACCGCCGCAAATGCGGCGGCCGCGCAGATCGGCCAGAGCCTGACCAAACGTAACCGCAATTCCGCGCTGCGTTTTCTGACCGGCCACGATGTGGAAGGCTTCGCTGAACACGACTGGCGCACCCTCGCAAAACCGGGTGCCGTGGCCGCGATCTACATGGGGGCGAAAGGGGCGCGGTTCTTGCAGGGCCGCCTGCTGATGCACGGCGCGGCGCCGGATACACCGGTGACCGCCGTCGAGAACGCCTCGCGCCTCGACTCGCGTGTGATTGCCACCACCCTGTCGCGCCTGCCCGCCGATATCGGCGCGGCCAAGACCACCGGTCCGGTGATCTTGATGCTTGGCCTGGCGCCTCGTGCCGCCGCGGCCGCCCTGCCCGCACTCAACAAGGAGTTTGCCTGATGCCCCGCGAATTTACCCCCAAGGTCGTCACCGCCAATGCCCTGCTGGAAGGCGATGTCATCTATCTGACAGCGTTTGGTGACTGGACCCGCCATATCGCCGAGGCCGACTTGATCGAAGATCAGGCCACCGCCGATATCCGCCTGCTGGAAGCACAAGCGCTGGCACATGAAGCCGTCGGCGCCTACCTCGCCGACGCACGCCGCGGGCCCAAGGGCCCCGAACCCGTCCATTTCCGCGAGGTTTTCCGCACCCGCGGCCCATCCAATCACATCCATGGAAAGCAAGCGGACACCCTAGCCGCCCATGGCAAGCAGGAGGCGCTCTGAGATGTACGCCTATACCGAATTTGACCGCGACTTCCTGGCCGAGCGCAACGCCCAGTTCCGCGCGCAAGTGGAGCGGCGCATCGACGGATCGCTGACCGAGGACGAGTTCAAGCCGTTCCGCCTGATGAACGGTCTCTACCTGCAACTGCATGCCTACATGCTGCGTGTGGCAATTCCCTACGGTACGTTGAATTCCGCCCAGATGCGTCAGCTGGCGATGATCGCGGAACGCTGGGACAAGGGCTATGGCCATTTCACCACGCGCCAGAACATCCAGTATAATTGGCCCGCCCTCCGCGATGTGCCGGACATGCTCGACGCATTGGGCGAGGTCGGAATGCACGCCATCCAGACGTCGGGGAATACCATCCGCAACGTAACGGCGGATCACTTTGCGGGGGCGGCGGAGGAGGAGGTCGCCGACCCTCGCCCGGTGGCGGAATTGATCCGGCAATGGTCCACCGACCATCCCGAATTCCAGTTCCTGCCCCGGAAATTCAAGGTCGCAGTGACGGGATCGGCCCAGGACCGCGCGGTCACGGCGGCCCACGACATCGGTCTGCGACTGGTCAAGCGCCACGGTGAGATCGGCGCGACGGTCCTGGTCGGTGGCGGCCTTGGACGGACGCCGATGATCGGCAAGGTTCTGGCGGACTTCGTCGCGCTGCCCGATCTGCTGCCCTATCTGGAGGCAGTTGTCGCCGTCTACAACCTGCTGGGACGGCGCGACAACAAGTACAAGGCGCGGATCAAGATCACGGTGCACGAAAACGGCATAGACGAAATCCGGCAATTGGTGGAGGCGGAATTTGCTCCCCGCAAGGCCGCGTTCAACGGCGCCGATATGGCGCTGCTGGACAAGATCATCGCCGACTTCGCCGCACCGGACTTTGTCGGCGGCGCGGGAGAGTTCGAGGCGGACTATGCCGCAGATCCGATCTTCCGCAGCTTCGTGGATACGAACGTGGCCGCGCACCGGCACCCGGACTACGCCATCCTGACCGTCTCGCTGAAGGCGCATGGGGCGACGCCCGGCGACGCCTCCTCGGCGCAGATGCGCCTTCTCGCAGATCTGGCGGAACGGTTCGGGCATGACGAGTTGCGGATTTCGCACGAGCAGAACGTGATCTTGCCGCACCTCCCCAAGCGGCATTTGCGGGCTGTGTTCGATGCACTGGGTGGAGAGGGTCTGGCGACGGCGAATATCGGCCTCGCGTCCGACATCATCGCCTGCCCCGGCATGGACTATTGCGCCTTGGCCACGGCTCGGTCGATCCCGGTGGCGCAGCAGATCGCCCTGCGGTTCGAGGCGTTGAAGCTGGAGCATGAGGTCGGGCCGCTCAAGATCAAGATCTCGGGCTGCATCAATGCCTGCGGGCATCACCATGTCGGGCATATCGGCATCCTCGGTCTCGACCGGGCGGGCGTGGAGAATTACCAGATCACCCTTGGCGGCGACGGCGGCCCAGATGCCGTGATCGGCGAGCATGCCGGGCCGGGCTTTGCCTATGACGAGGTGGTGGACGCCATCGAACGGCTGGTGCGCGCCTATCTTGCGGTCCGCGAAGGCGCAGAGGAGACGTTCCTGGAAACCTACAAGCGCCTGGGCGCGGCCCCCTTCAAGGCCGCCCTCTATCCGGCGTCGGAGAAAGCCCATGCGGCCTGAGGTGATTGCCTTTCCGCCGGTTCAGGCGCGGGTCGAAGCCCTAAATGCGCGCTATCGGCACCATTCGGCGATTTCCGTTTTGGAACACGCCCTGAAAGACAGCGACACCGGACAGGTGGCGATGGTGTCGTCCTTCGGTGCGGAAGCGGTGGTCTTGCTGCATATGGTCAGCGTGGTGGATCGCGCCACACCGGTCCTGTTCATTGATACAGAGATGCTGTTTCCCGAGACCCTCGCCTACCAGCGCGAGCTTGCAAGCCACCTTGGCCTTCGCGACATGCGGGTGATCCGCGCGTCGCGCACCGCGATGGCGGCCCATGATCCGGAAGGCGGCTTGCACAAATCGGACCCTGATGCGTGCTGCGCCTTGCGCAAGACGCAGCCGCTGAACCATGCGCTGGCGCCGTTCGATGCGTGGATTACCGGGCGCAAACGGTATCAGGCGGGCACCCGCGCGGCACTGGAGTTCTTCGAGGCCGAGGGCACCGCGCGGATCAAGATCAATCCGCTGGCGCACTGGCGGGCCGAGGACGTGCAGGACTACATGCTCGAGAATCGCCTGCCCCGTCATCCGCTGGTGGCGAAGGGCTATGCCTCGATCGGCTGCGCGCCCTGCACCTCGCCGGTGGCGGCGGGCGAGGATCCGCGCGCGGGCCGGTGGCGCGGGCAGGAAAAGGAAGAATGCGGCATCCATTTTGTCGATGGCAAGATGGTGCGGGTGCCTTTGCGGCAGGCGTCGTGACGCGTGGCAAGGGCAGAATTGAGTATTTTTGAAAAGGTGAAACCATGGCTGTGATTGTCCGCGACGACGGGTTCCACCCCGAGGATTGGACCGGCGGTGCCGTGCCGCTTTCAGGCGGTTTGGCGGCAAATGCCGAGGCGGTGGACGTGGCTTCCAGCGATGATGTGGCGGCATTGACGGCTCATCTGGGGCGACTGCAGATGATCCGGGTCGACTTTCCCAAATCCGCCGATGGACGCGGCTTCACGCTGGCGCGACGCTTGCGGCAGATGGGGTATGTCGGGCGACTGCGGGCACGCGGCCATGTCCTGGCCGATCAATACGCCATGGCGCGACGCGCAGGTTTCGACGAGGTGGAGATCAGCGATGCGCTGGCCGCCCGCCAGCCCGAGGCACAGTGGCTGGCCCGCGCCGACTGGCGCGCGCATGATTATCAGGCGCGCCTGAGGGCGGCGGTCTAAGCGCCCCTTTCCCCTATCGAGATCAAGGACTAACCTAAAGGAGCGGGTGCAGATGGCATCCGGCAATCGATGACCGAGCATAGACCCGTGACCGACATTGACGCCAGCCTCGTCAAGGCAACGCCCACCCTGCCCGACGCACAGATCGTGACGCAGGTGACGCACTACACCGACCGCCTGTTCAGCTTTCGCTGCACGCGGCCTGCCAGCCTGCGCTTCCGCTCGGGCGAGTTCGTGATGATTGGGCTGATGGGCGACGCTGACCCGGTGACGGGCAAGCAAAAGCCGCTGTTGCGCGCCTACTCCATCGCTTCCCCCGCATGGGACGATGAGTTGGAGTTCTATTCGATCAAGGTGCCGGACGGCCCGCTTACATCCCGGCTGCAGCATATCCAGCCGGGTGACCAGTTGATCCTGCGGCCCAAGCCCGTAGGCACCCTGGTGCATGATGCGCTTTTGCCGGGCAAGCGGCTGTGGCTCTTTGCCACCGGCACCGGTTTCGCGCCCTTTGCCAGCCTGCTCCGCGAACCGCAGACCTACGAAGATTACGACGAAGTCATCGTGACCCATACCTGCCGCGAGGTAGGCGAGTTGACCTATGGCGCGGCCCTGATCGAGGCGATCCGACACGACGAGATGCTGGCCGAGTTGATCGGCGAGGGCTTCGCCAAGAAGCTGCGTTACTATCCCACCACCACCCGCGAGCCGAGCCAGAAAATGGGGCGGATCACCGACTTGATGCGCTCTGGCGAGGTATTTGCCGATTTGGGCGTGCCGGTGCTGAGCGCGGAAACCGACAGGGCCATGGTTTGCGGCAATCTGGCCTTCAACCTTGAGATCAAGGAAATGCTGGAGAGCTACGGTCTGGAAGAGGGTGCCAATTCCAAGCCTGCCCATTACGTGGTTGAAAAGGCATTTCTGGATTAACGCCTCGGTACAAGACGTGGGATGCAGACCTGAAACAGGACTGATCCGGAATGAAAAAAGCCCCGCCAATTGAGCGGGGCTTTTTGTTGCATGCCAGCTTAGAAATCACTCGATGCCGAGCGCCGCGCGGGCCTGCTCAAGGGCGGCAGCCAACAGACTCGGGTTGTCGCGGGCACCCTCGAGGGCGCTTGTTACAGCCAGACGAACGGGGGCAGAGATGTCTGCGGCACCCAATGCGGCAATCGCTTGGTCAAAGTCGAAGCCTTCTTCCGAGAAGATCGTGGCCAGATCGGCGGCCGCGGGGGTTTCGGCCGCCGCATCGGCGGCACCTTCCACGGCGGTTTCGGCTTCCTCGGTAACTTCCTCGGTTGCGGCGGCAGCCTCTTCGGCGGCAGCGGCGGCGGCCGCTTCGGCCTCGGCTGCAAGGGCGGCGGCTTCAGCTTCGGCGGTTGCGGCGGCTTCGGCGGCGGCGGTTTCAGCAGCCTCTGCAACGGCGGCGGCCTCGGCTTCGGCGGCAGCAGCAGCCTCGGCAGCGGCGGCTTCGGCAGCAGCAGCCTCTTCGGCGGCGGCGGCGGCAATGGCGGCGGCCTCCGCTTCGGCGGCAGCGGCGGCTTCGGCAGCTTCCGCCTCGGCAGCAGCGGCCAATTCAGCAGCGGACGGGCCCTGGTTCTGGACGAGGAAATAGCCGCCCACGCCTAAGGCCGCCAGAATGGCGATAATGATGACGGATCTGTTCATGTTGGTTTCCCCCAGTGGGTCGTGGAATTTGTATCGCGCATTTAACCCGCACAACTGAACCACGCAATGCCGCAGATGTGACTGCATTCCCCTTGTCTTGCGATCAGGCCGTTATCTGCCTTGAAGAAATGCCCCAACAGAGTTACCTTTGCTCTTCAACATGCTTAGGCTACAGAAGGACACACGCCATAGCCCGCAGACCCCATAACGCCCCGCCGCAACGAGAAAACGGCCCCCGCGTGAACGAGCGTATCCGGTGCGACACAGTTCGCCTGATTGGCGCAGAAGGTGAAAACCTTGGCGTCGTGACACCGGATCGCGCCATGTATCTGGCCGCAGAGGCCGAGCTTGACCTGGTCGAAATTTCGCCCAACGCCGAACCGCCCGTGTGCAAGATCATGGATTTCGGCAAATTCAAATACGAAACCCAGAAGCGCGAGGCTGAAGCCCGCAAGAAGCAGAAGGTCATCGAGATCAAGGAGATCAAGATGCGCCCGGGCACTGACGACCACGATTTTGATCGCAAGGTGACCGATGCGGTCAAGTTCCTCGAAGGGGGCGACAAGGTGAAAGTCACCCTGCGCTTCCGCGGCCGCGAGATGGCACACCAGAACCTCGGGCGAGAGTTGCTGGAGAAGGTGGTGGAGCGTATCGAAGGCGCCGGCAAGATCGAGTCGATGCCCAAGATGGAAGGCCGTCAGATGGTCATGATGATCAACCCGGTCAAGTGACCTGCGGAATGCGGGTTTGGCCCGGGGCCGAAACGCCAGCGCTTCAACCCGCGCGATGTGACTGAAGCCCAAAGGCGCGCCGCAAGGTCGCGCCTTTTTTGCATTGGGGGGAGGTACCATGCCGCCTTTGCAAAGATGCACCCATCGGCGTAGGCTTCGCCCATGATCAGACTCCGAACCATTTCATGAGACCTGCGCTCCTAACTCTCGGAGCAGTCCTTCTTGCGTCAGCCCCAGCGCAGGCGATCGAGATGGACTTCTCCGGCAACGTCTCCATGGGGTTGATCGGCAGCAACAGCCCGTCCGGCGCGTCCGTCTCTCCCGTCGTCGGCCTCGACGTCCGGTTCGACTTCAGCGTCGAGACCGATAGTGGACTGACCATCGGTCTGACCCTGCCGGTCAGCACCGAGGGCACAAGGGACGGCTGGTCCATCAGCATTTCCGACCAATAACATCCGTTCGGCGCTATAATGCGCGCGCCGGATTGCCCACCACGCGCGCGCCCGGCGCCACATCGCGCGTCACGACCGCGCCCGCGCCCACAATTGCGCCGTCACCCACCGACACACCCGGTAGCAAGATCGCCCCGCCCCCGATCCAGACATCCGCGCCGATGCAAACCGGCAAGGCGCGCTCGATCCCCTGTCGGCGCAAGGCGGCATCCCTGTGGTGATCGGCGCAATAGATTTGCGCGCCCGGCCCCAGCATCGTGCCATCGCCAATGGTCACCGGTGCAGAATCGAGGATTACGCAGCCGGCGTTCAGGTAAACGTTTCGACCAAGGCTGATGTTTTTTCCATAGGAACAATGGATCGGGGCTTCGAGGCAGCAGCCCTCCCCCACGCTGGCGAAAAGAGCGCGCAGGGCGGGCGCCATGGCGCCACGCGCGTCGGGGCTCAGATGGGCGTGCTCGAAACACGCCCGGCGTGCACCTTCGCGCAACTGCCCCAACGCCGGGTCGAACGCGCAATACCAGTCGCCCGCTGCCATCTTTTGCTGTTCGCTCAGCACGTCGCCCCCAAAACGCAAACCGCCAGGGCATTGGCCCCGGCGGTATGTCAAATCCGTCCGACTTGCGTCAGGCTGCGGCGGCCACCGCGCGCCCGGTCAGCACCTTGACCAGATGCGCCCGATATTCCGCCGTGCCGTGCAGGTCGGCGATCATGTTGCCGCCCGGCACCGCCAACGCATCCACCGCCGCCTTGGAGAAGTTGGCGCTCAGCGCCGCCTCCGCCTCTGCCCAACGGAACACTCCGTCCGAGGACGCACCCGTGACTGCAACGCGCACGCCGTCCGCGAATTTCGCCACGAACACACCCACCAGCGCAAAGCGCGAGGCCGGTTGGACGAACTTCTGGTAATTCGACACCATCGGCACCGGGAACCTCACTTCGGTGATGATCTCTCCGTCCTCCAGCGCTGTCGCGAACATGCCCTGGAAGTAATCATCCGCCGCAATGTCGCGCGCGTTGGTCTTGATCGTCGCGCCCGAGCCAAGTGCGGCTGCCGGATAACAGGCAGAGGGGTCGTTATTGGCCAGCGAACCGCCGATCGTCCCCCGGTTTCGCACCGCCGGATCGCCGATCCGACTGGCGAGCGCCGCCAGCCCCGGGTAATGCGCCTTCGCCTCCCGCGCGACGGTCGCGTGGGTCGTGGCCCCGCCGATGCAGATCTCGCCTGCATCGTTGCGACAGATCCCCTTCATCTCGGGGATCCCCGTCAGGCTGACCAGCATTTCGGTCTGCGCCAGCCGTTGTTTCATGGTGGGGAGCAGAGTCTGCCCCCCACCCAGCGCCTGAGCCTCCTCCTGCCCGAGCGCCGACACCGCATCCGCGATCGTCGCGGGTTTTGCGAATTCGAAATTGTACATCTCGTCTCCCTCCGAACGGGCTCTTGCCCCTTCATCTTGGTAAAAAAAACTCAATCCGACAGCAACCGCAGTAACCGTCGGACCGAAATCACCCCTGCATCGCGGCCCAGACCCGCGCCGGCGATACCGGCATATCGATATGGGTCACATGGGTCATGCCACCCCGCTGCAAGGCATCGATCACTGCATTGACCACCGCGGGGGGTGAGCCGATCGCCCCCGCCTCGCCGCAACCCTTCACGCCCAAGGGGTTATGGGTGCATGGCGTCGAGCAGGAATGATCGACCGTATACATCGGGAAGTCATCGGCGCGTGGCATTGCGTAATCCATGTAGGACGCGCTCAACAACTGGCCGTTCTCGTCATAGATGGTGTTCTCGATCATCGCCTGACCGATGCCTTGGGCCACGCCCCCATGAACCTGCCCCGCCACGATCATCGGGTTCATCACGTTGCCGAAATCGTCGGCGCAGGTGAAGGCCAGCACGTCCACCTTGCCGGTATCGGGGTCGACTTCGACCTCGCAGAGGTAAGCCCCCGCCGGATAGGTGAAGTTGTTGGGATCATAGAAGGCCGTCTCCTCCAGCCCCGGCTCCAGCGTTTCGAGCGGGTAGTTGTGCGGGACATAGGCGGAGAAGGCGATTTCGCCGAAGGACTTTGCCTTGTCGGTGCCCGCAACGCTGAACGACCCATTCTCGAAGGTGATGTCGCCTTCTGCCGCCTCCAGCATATGCGCCGCAATCTTCTTGCCCTTGGCGATGATCTTGTCGAGCGCCCGGTCCATCGCCGATCCACAGACGGCCAGTGAGCGAGAGCCATAGGACCCCATCCCGAACGGGATTTTCGACGTGTCGCCATGGACGATGTCAACCGAAGCCTCAGGGATGCCCAGCTTGTCCGCCACCACTTGGGCAAAGACCGTCTCATGCCCCTGCCCGTGGGAATGGGCGCCCACCATCACAGAAATCGTACCCGTGGCGCTGACCCGCACGGTGGCAGCGTCATAAAGGCCAACCCGCGCACCTAATTGCCCCACCAGATGCGAGGGTGCGATGCCGCAGGCTTCTATCCAGGTGGACAGGCCGATGCCCCTCAGCTTTCCCTTGGCGGCCGAGGCGGCACGCCGCCCCTCGAAGCCATCGTAGTCCGCCAGTTCCAATGCCTTGTCCAACGTCGCCTGATAGTTGCCAGTGTCGTAAACCAGCGCCACCGGCGTGGTGTAGGGGAACTGGTCCGGCGTCAGCAGGTTCTTGCGCCGCACCGCCACCGGGTCCAGATGCAATTCCCGTGCCATCTTGTCGATGGCCCGCTCTAGGCTGTAAGTCGCCTCCGGCCGGCCCGCACCGCGATAGGCGTCGACGGGGGCCGTGTTGGTGAACACCGTCTTCAGGTTCACATAGACATGCGGCACCTTGTAGGGGCCCGCCATCAGCGTGCCATGCAGGAAGGTCGGCGTCGCGGTCGAGAAATTCGACAGATAAGCGCCGACATTCGCCAACGTGTTGGTGCGGATCGCAAGGATCTCGCCGTCCAGCGTCACGCCCACCTCGATGGTGGTGACATGGTCGCGCCCATGGGCGTCGGTCAGGAACGATTCCGAGCGTTCCGCCGTCCAGCGCACCGGCCGCCCCAGCTTCTTCGCCGCAGCCAATACCAGCGCCTCTTCGCCGTAATGGTAGATTTTCGAGCCAAAGCCGCCGCCCACATCGGGCGCCACCACGGTCAGCTTGTGTTCGGGAATGCCCATCACGAAGGCGCAGACCAGCAGCTTGGTCAGATGCGGGTTCTGGCTGGTGGTCGTCAGCTTGTAGTCGCCTGTGCCGGGGAAATACTCCCCGATGGAGGCGCGCGGCTCCATCGCATTGGGCACCAGCCGGTTGTTCACCAGTTCCAGCGTCGTGACATGGGGTGCTGCCTTCATCGCGGCATCGACGGCGTCGCGGTTGGCCTCGATCCAGCCCCAGTCGAAGCACTGGTTGGTGCCGATCTCGTCGTGGACCAACCCGCTGCCCTCGGCCAAGGCCGCTGCCATATTCACGACCGCCGGCAATTCCTCGATCACCGCGCCCGCCGCAACAGCCTCTGCCGCGTCCTTCGCCTGATCCCGCGTCTCGGCGATTACGGCGGCATAGGCGTCGCCCACATGGCGCACCTTGCCATGGGCCAACACCGGCCGCTTGGGCTCCTTCATCGGCTCGCCATTGCGCGAGTTGATCAGCCAGCCCGCCGGATTGCCGCCGACGGCGGCAAAGTCCTCGCCCGTGAACACCGCCAGCACGCCCGGCATCGCCAACGCGGCGGACGTATCCACCGACACGATCCGTCCATTGGCGACGGTCGAGCGGACCATAACGGCATGGACCTGCCGGTGCATCGCCATGTCGTCCGTGTAGACGCCGGTTCCACTCAGGAACCGCACGTCCTCGCGCCGCTTGGAGCTTGCGCCAATACCACTATCCTTAGGCATCGCTTGATCCTCCCTTTCGGGCAACCCGCCGCTCACCACGATAGGGATCGATCCGGGTCGCCGGGGCTATTTGCCCCTTCATCTTTTCATAAATACTCATCTTCCCTGGCCCGCTCTCCCAAGCGGGCCGAGCATCGCTCACTCTGCCGCGACCGCAGGCATCTCCTGCCCCGATGCCGCCATGATGGCCTTCACGATGTTATGGTAGCCGGTGCAACGGCAGATATTGCCTTCAAGGTACTCCCGCACCTCATGCTCGGTGGGTTTCGGATTGTCCTTCAGCAACGCTGCCGCCGACATGACCATGCCGGGTGTGCAAAAGCCGCATTGCAGCCCGTGATGGTCCTGAAAAGCCTGCTGGATCACCCCCAGCGAGCCATCCGCATTGGCCATGCCTTCGATGGTGCGCACTTCCGCGCCTTCCAGATCGAGCGCCAGCGCGGTGCAGCTTTTCACCGCTTCGCCATTCACGTGCACGACGCAGGCGCCGCATTGGCTGGTGTCGCAACCCACATGGGTTCCGGTCAGGCGCTGGCCTTCCCGCAGAAACTCGCTCAGCAAGGTGCGTCCTTCGACGTCACCCGAAACGGCCCGTCCGTTCACCGTCATCGTGACCTTGGTCATCAAATCCTCCCTAGGTAGTTGGCGGTATCCAAGCATGTATCAGGGCCAGTGAAAACAGGAATTTTCGCCCTGTTCTCAGGCATTTGCGCGGATTTTCACCTTTGCAGGCGCAGCATTTTTCGGCGCAAACTTTCGCGGTTGCAGCATTGGGCCGCGCCGCTCAGCTTTCCCTCGGACGCGGGCGCGAAGGGATCTCCTTCAACAGCCCGCCAACCCCCATGCCGGCAATGTCGATGTCTTCCGGGGGCACACCGCAGATCACCCGCTCCATCACCCAATCGGCTCCATTCAGCGCGGGAGAGCGGGCGCAACCGGGCAGCCCGATCACCACCTTCGCGCCCATCCGCCCCAGAAACAGCAGGTTTCCCGGATCGACCGGCATCCCGTAGCGGATCACCTGCCCGCCCGCCTGTCGCACCGCCTCAGGCGCGGTGTCGGCGGCGTCCGACGTGGCCGATCCGGTCAGGATCAGCAACAATTCTCCCGGCGCCTCACGCAAGGCCGCCGCAATTGCCGCCTCCTCATGCGCAACGACCACGCGCTCGCCCAGATTGACCCCCAACCGGTCCAGCCGAGTCTTGATCGCGCGCCGCCCCTTGTCGGATATGTCCGCCCCCGAAATCTGTGTCTCGATCAGGCTTGCCTGTGCTATCGACACCCCGCGCAGGCGCACCGCCAGTCGGCCCGCCGCACAGGCCCGCGCAACATCGTCGCGCGCGGCTGCAAACGGGATGATCTTGACGGTTACGGCAAGTCCCCGCGCAGCAAGCCTTGTCCATGGCGCGACGGTCGCCACGGTAATGGCCGGGCTGATCCGGTTGACGGCATCGATCGCCGCCGCATCCACCTGCACCACGCCCGGTCCAACTGCCCGCAGGTTCACGCGACCTGTCGTCGCCGTGCCCGCAACCAGCCCCGGCCCTTGAAGCGCCGACGCCAGATCGGAGGCAGCAGCATCCTCATGCAGGTCTTGCGGCTCCAGTTCCGCCACCACGATCGAGGCGATTCCCGCCGCCTCGAGCGCTGCAATATGCGCCGCCTCAAGCCGCAAGCCCTTAGGCAGCGCCCGCCCCGGAACCTGCTCCGAATGCGCCAGGATGCAGCCCAAGGCATCGCGCGGCGGCAGCGGACCGAATTTCATCCCTGCCGCAGTCGCTGAGTGATCTGTGCCATGATGGACACCGCTATTTCCCCCGGCCCCATGGCGCCCAGATCAAGGCCGACCGGTGCATGAATGCGCGCGATCTCTGTCTCCGAGAACCCCGCCGCGGCCAATCGCTCGACCCGCTTGGCATGGGTCCGCTTGGACCCGAGGCAGCCCAGATAGAATACCTCCGACCGCAGGGCGCGGGTGATGGCCGGGTCATCGAGCTTCGGATCATGGGTCAACGTGACCACACAGGTGCGGGCATCGAGGCCGATGGCGTCAAGCGCCTCGTCCGGCCAATCCTCGGCAATCGTCTCACCTGGAAACCGCGCCTGCGCCCCGAACGCGGGCCTTGGGTCGACCAGCACGCGATCATACCCCGCAAGTCGCGCCATCGGCAGCAGGGCCTGTGCGATATGGACGGCACCAACCACGATCATGCGAAGCGGCGGATTATGGATGTGGACGAACAAATCGCCCTCCATCCCCGACTGGTCTTTCCGGAACCGCTCGGGATAGGCGGCGGGGCGGGCAATCTCCCGCTCTCCCGTTTCGACGTTGATGCAATAGGCCACGGGCTGCCGAGCCGCCCGCTTCGCGACCAGATCGGCCAAGAGCCCCTCGCCCATCGCGCCCACCGGCTCGACCCAGACGCGGATACGCCCACCGCAGGCCAGGCCCACTGCAAACGCCTCGTCATCGGAGACGCCAAATTCGAGTATCCGGCCAGCGCCCGCGCCGACCATTTCCATCGCCTCGACCACCACCGCGCCCTCGACGCAGCCACCCGAGACGGACCCGGCCATCTCGCCGTCGCCCGACACCACCAGTTGCGCACCGACGCGACGGGGGGCGGAGCCCCAGGTTTCCACCACCGTCGCAAGCACGGCACCTCGCCCGGCGCGGTGCCAGTCCAGCGCAGTCTCGGGCATGTTCTCCAACTCAGCGGTCATGAAAAAGGCCCCCCCACCGCCTAGGATGGAGGAGCCTTCAGGCCTTGTCAAAGCCTGCCGATCAGTTCGACGCGACCTGCAACAGGTCGGTCACCCGGCGCACGGCGACGCGGCGGTTGGACCGCTCGTCGGCCAACGTCGGCACCCGCAGATAATCCTCGCCATAACCCTGGATCACCATGTTCTGCGCCGGCACTCCGAAATATTGCGACAGCGCAAGCGCCACCGATTCCGCGCGACGGTCCGAGAGCGCAAGGTTGAAGGCGGCACTACCGACGGCGTCGGTATGCCCCTCGACCAGAAACACCTCGCGCGGATTGCGCGCGATGGCGTCCGACATGTAGCGCCCCAACGCCAACAGCGGCTGCGCCTGATCCGAGCCGATGGCGGCAGAGCCGCTGGCAAAAGTCAGCGCTTCAAGGTCGATCACCGGGGCCAGATCGCGCACCGCCCGGATCGAGCGGACCTGAGCAAGCGAGAAGCTGCGGCCAACCGTGGCCTGACCCTCCAGCGCGCGGCGCAGCGCGTCGGCATCGGCCGACAGCGCGGTGCCGGTGGTGGATGCAACCGGCTGCAAGGCGGGCAGTTGCGAGATGACGACAGGCTGGAACGGCTGCGTGTCGTCGATCAACACAGTGCGCTGGCCATTGGGCGCCACAACGGTGCGCTGGATGATCCGCAGATCGCGGTCACGCACGGTGATGACCTGCGTGCCATCGGGTTGCACCACGATCGAACGCGACGAGCCGTCGGCGAAGGTTTCGGTCGTCACGCCGTTGCCGGGCTGGCGCAGCAGCACGTCGTCGTCGCGGATCACCTGGTAGTCGCCTTCAGGGCGCAGCACGACCACGCGGTCATCGGCGCGGTTCACCACCTGGCGATTGCCGCCGATGATCGAACCCACAACAAGGCCCGCGGCTCCGGCCAGAAGTGCCGTTTCCAGCGTGGACAGCCCGCCATTTCCACGCCCGCTATTGCGGGGCGCTGCGGTGGCGTTGGCCTCGTTGGTGACGATCGGGGAAAATTCCTCGTCGACCGAGCGGGCGGTTTCCTCGGTGATGATCTCCGTCACCACGCCCGTCACTGGTGCACCGTCGGGCGCAAGGGCCAGCGATTGCATCTGGGTTTCGGCATCGGCAGCCTCGGACACGGCTTCAGCCTCGGCCTCGACGGTCGGATCAGCCGGGGGGGCGACACTCTCTTCGGCAGCAGCGGCAAGTGCTGCGGCAGCAGCAAGTTCGGCGGCATCCTCGGCAGGCAGTTCCTCGACGGTCAGAAGTTCTGGCGTCGCCTCACCCTCTTCGCCATTGGCGGCGGCCAATGCCGCAGCCAGTGCATCGGCATCGGTGCCGGGTGCAGCGTCCGTTTCCGCAGGGGTGGCGCCGGCAGTTGCCGCGGCAGCGGCCTCAGCGGCAGCGGCGGCTTCAGCGGCAGCAGTTGCCTCGGCAGCAGCCGCAGCAGCTTCAGCCGCGGCTTGTGCGGCTTGCTCATCCCCGGCTTCAGCAGCCGCCGCAGCGGCAGCATCGGCCTCGGCTTGTGCGGCTTCCGCCTCAGCCAACGCGGCGGCAAGGGCAGCGGCATCCGCTTCCGCCTGAGCGGCGGCATCTGCCGCAGCGGCATCTGTCTCGGCCTGAGCCGCTGCTTCTACCGCAGTGGCATCCGTTTCGGCCTGGGCTGCTGCTTCCGCGGCAGCGGCATCTGTTTCGGCTTGGGCTGCAGCATCAGCCTCAGCTTGGGCGGCTGCTTGGGCAGCCGCGTCCGCCTCGGCTTGGGCGGCTGCTTGTGCGGCAGCGTCTGCTTCAGACTGTGCCGAAGCGGCGGCGGCATCTGCTTCCGCCTGCGCCGCAGCTTGTGCCGCAGCATCCGCCTCGGCCTGCGCGGCAGCTTGTGCCGCGGCGTCTGCTTCCGCCTGAGCCGCGGCTTGAGCCGCAGCAGCGGCGGCATCAGCCTCGGCTTGCGCCGCAGCCTGTGCAGCAGCATCCGCCTCGGCCTGCCCTGCCGCTTGTGCCGCAGCGGCGGCGGCATCTGCCTCAGCTTGCGCTGCTGCCTGTGCGGCAGCATCCGCCTCCGCCTGCGCGGCAGCTTGGGCCGCCGCGGCGGCAGCTTCCGCCGCGGCGCCGGCTTCCAGCGCGCGGGCGAGACATGCCTCCGCAGACTCGTCCGCCAGACATTCAAGCGCCGGTTCCTGCGCGAAAGCCGCAAGCGGAACTTGGGAAATGACCAACGACATGCTGGTGACAAGGGCGGTGCTGACGCGGAAGGATGATTTCATGTCTGAGCTCGATTCTCGGTTGTTTGGGCAGGAGGCCTGCCAAGTAGAACTCAATATCGGCGAGAAAGGTTCCGCCACAACTCACATTCTCGCGCCTTACCCGGCGTCGGCGATCATCCGCAGAAGCCGCGACTTTTCGCCGGTGTCATCGGGCCGGGACACCGCTTGCGCCAAGCCTTCCAGAGCCGCGATATTATGGCCGGCCCGGAAGCTGGACACATGGGGCAGCATCGCCCGAATGCCTGCCGCCTTCGGCGCAAAGCCATCCCAGCGCAGCAGCGGATTGACCCAGATCACCCGCCGCGCGGTCAGGCGCAGCCGAATCATCGCCGCCTCCAGCCGTGCCGGCTCGTCCCGGTCCAACCCGTCCGTGATCAGCAACACCACCGCGCCCGAGCCCAATACCCGCCGCGACCAGTCGCGGTTGAACGTCTCCAGACAGGCACCGATCCGCGTGCCCCCCTCCCAATCCTGAGCCTCGGCCCCTGCCGCCGCAAGGGCGGCATCCACATCCCGCGCGACCATGTGGCGGGTGATGTTGGTCAGCCGCGTGCCGAAGGTGAAGGCATGCACCTCGGCCCAGCCCGCGCCCTTCTGGTTGCTGACGGCGTGGAGGAACTGCAGAACCGCGCGGGAATAGCTGCTCATCGAGCCGGAGATGTCGCAGATCGCCACCAGCGACGGCCACCTCTCCCGCCGCGCCTTGCGGGCGAAGGCCCCGACATCGCCGCCCCGCGCCACCGCAAGCCGCATCGTCCGCCGCCAGTCGGGATGCGCGCCGTTCGACGCCGCCTGCATCCGGCGGCTGACCAAGGGCGGCACGGCCAGCGTCATGCGGGCGATGATCCGCTTGGCCTCGGCCATCTCCGCCACCGACATCTGCTCGAAATCGAGCGTCTTGAGGCGCTCCTCCCGAGACATTGTCAGCGAGGCGTCGATCTCGATCTCGGTCTCTTCGTCCTCGGGAAGGTCGGGCACCTCGCGCTCGACGCCATGCAACAGCGCCTCGGCCGCACGCTTTTCGGCGGCCTCGGCCCGCCGCTCTTCCGCCACGCCATGGATCGCGGGTGTCAGCAGGGACATCATGTGCTCAAGATAGCGAGGATCGCGCCAATAGAGGCGGAATATCTGGTCAAACACCGCCGCGTGTTCGGGCCGCGAGGTGAAGCAGGCCCGAAGGGTGTCGTAGAAGGCAGCCTTTTCGCTGAAGCCCACGGCCGCCACGGCGCGGATCGCGTCGCCCACACGCCCCGGCCCAGAGGGCAAACCGGCCACCCGCAATGCACGGGCGAAATGGGTGATGTTGCGCGTCAGTTGCGGATTGTCAGGGAGCGTCAGGGGAGAATGAACGATTGCCATGGGCGACACGATTGCCGTGCCCGCGCGCAGCGGTCAACAGCGCAGGCGCGGCCCGATGCGCCCGGACTGCGCCGCAGTGCTGGCCTCCACCCGGGCATCAACAGGCTCCGGGCCAGAACATTGGGCACCGGCGTTTACCGGTCTATTGCAACCTGTCCCATACCGCTCTCGCCGTCAGACCGGGGAAATGCCCTGTCAGGAAAAGCACGATGTCAGGGAAGGGCCACCCTGCCCCTGACAAAAAGGTCCCCGCGCCTGCAAGCGCGGGGACCCACTTAACAACACGGCTGGATTACTGCTCGGAAATCCACAATTGCGCGGGATTGTTGGACGACAGGTTATAGCTGCCGGCCCAGATGTCGTATTGCCCCTGCAACGCGGGCGCAAATGTCAGCGTCGAGTTGAACGACCCGTTGCTGTCGTCATTGAAGTGCCACTGACCGTCCGGCGCGTTGATCAGCAACACCGTGTCCGTCGCGCCGGAAATAAGCGAGAAGGTCAGCCGTCCATAGGGCGCGTTGCCCTGATAGAACAGACGGTAATCGGGTCGCGTGATCGTATAGCCGCGCCAGCCGGTCCCGGGGAAACAGTTCGACAGGGCATATCGTCCACCCGCCGTGATGCGGGGAATCGGCTGCGGATTAAGAGCGCCACCGGCCTGCAACGTGCCTTCGCCGAACGCCGTGTTCTGGATCGAGTAGTTCGGGCATCCGTAGGATCCGCCGCCTCCGGCGCTGACAAAGCTGCCAGTGCTGCCGCCGCCATAGGCGGGCTGCTGCGGCACGGGCACCGGAACCGGCTGTGGTGCGGGCGTGCTGTAAACACCTGCCGCATAACCTGCCCCGCCGCCATAGTTCGCATAGGGGTTGGAGCAATCCACTGCATCCGTGCCCCAGGCGCACAGGTTCAGGCCGTTGGGCTCGTCGCAATCGCCATCGCCGTTATACGGGCATGGATTGTAGAGGCCGGTTGGCACGGGTGCGGGAGCGGGCGCCGCATAGACGCCGGCCGAGAACCCCGCACCCACGCCGTAGTTCGCATAGGGATTGGAGCAGTCCGCAGCATCGGTGCCCCAGTCGCACAGGTTCAGGCCATTGGGCTCGTCGCAATCGCCGTCGCCGTTATAGGGACATGGGTTGTAAAGGCCGGTTGGCACAGGTGCGGGAGCGGGCGCCGCATAGACGCCTGCAGCAAAGCCCGCACCGGGGCCGAAATTGGCATAGGGGTCGGAACAGTCGGTGGGGTCCGTGCCCCAGGCACACAGGCCAAGACCGTTGGGCTCGTCGCAATCGCCATCGCCAGCCCATTGCGACGGACAAGGGTTCTGCTGCGCTGTCGCGGGGGACCCGGCGAGAGCGCC
>JBBQHZ010000048.1:0-25475 GCA_038324445.1 Rhodobacterales bacterium
CGTGACACCGATCTGCCGAACAGCTTCCGCCGTCGATCGTCCTTGCCCTTGTAGCACTTCAACTTGTCGCAGCTTCAGCACGATATCCTCGGGCTTCTCTCGCTTGCCAACCATCTCGTCGTCCTCCTGAAAACGGGATAATTCTATCCCAAAAGGTGGACCACTTCAGTGGGCGCATTCCAGACGCCGAAGGCTATGCGGATCGCCATTGGGCCATCGGCGAAGGCACCATTCGCTGGACCGCCGTAATCCGCGCGCTGTCCTCACTGGAAAGCAACCCGCGCTTGATCCTTGAATTGCGCGACAAAGCGGGCATTGCAACGTCGATGGCGTTCCTCAAGGCTGCAGGGCTGGAGCATTGAGCATGTTGAAATTCCTTGTGCTCAGTGACCTGCATCTTGTCAAGAAGGGCGCTCTGTCCCACGGGGCTGGACACGACGGCCCGCCTGCGCGCCGGCATCGAGGCGATTAACATCCGCCGCGGCGACGCCGGTTTCTGTGTTCTGGCCGGGGATCTGGCCGATCTGGGCGAAGTCGAGGCCTATCACAGGCTCAAAGACTGTCTGTCGGCGCTGACGGTGCCCTTGTACATCACTATCGGCAATCATGATGACCGGGGCGTGTTCCTTGACGTTTTCGGCGCAGGGTTTGCAGCCCCCACAGGGTTCATCGACAAGGTGTTTGATTGCAAAGGTCAGCGGTTGATCCTGCTGGATTCGATCGTCACCGGCCAGCATGGCGGACGGTTGGACGAAGCCCAGCTGGATTGGCTGGCCGCGTCTGGCCGAGGTGCCTGAGACGCCGGTGATCGCCGTGCTGCACCACCGCGCCAATCCGCTGTACACCAAGGTGGATCGCATCATCCTTGAGAATGGCGATGCCATTGCCGCGGTCCTGAAAGGGCACGGCGACATTCGGCTTTGTCCATGTCTGCGGCCATCGTGGCCATTCTGTGGGCGCGCCGGAAAACACCGTTTCCGCCCTGCGGGCCAACCGCGATCTGGGTGGCACCACCGCCGAGATCGACACCGTGCTGACAGCCGACGGTGAAATCGTGGTGATCCACGATCTGAGCTTGGATCGCACCACCAACGGCACCGGCATTGTCGCCGACATGACGCTTGACGAACTGCTCACCCTGGACGCCGGCTCGAGTTTGGCCCTGCCTTTGCCGACGAACGTATTGCCACCCTAACCAAGGTTCTGACCCTGGCCGGCGAGATCGGGCTGGGGCTGGAGATCGAGGTGAAGGAGAAACGCGACCTGCCCGGGTACACCGACCGTCTGGCCCAGGTGTTGGCCGACCCCGAAGACCTGTCGCACGTCATGGCGATTTGGTTCGACCATGTGTATTTGCGCGACCTCAAGGCGCGGATCCCGGGGCTGGCCACGGGCGGCATCGTTCATGCCCGTCACGGCGATCCAGTGCGCGTGGCGCAGTCTGCGGGCCTGGATGAATTGTGCATCGATCTGGCGGTGTTTCACCCCGACGACGCCCGCGCCCTGTATGACGCCGGTATCGCGATCCGCTGTCACGCCTATAAACCCGGCGTTCCGGCGCGCATGGCGGCGGCGGGGCTGGACGCCCGTCCGTTGCTGCAGCAGTGGCTGGGAGAGGGGCTGATCGACACGCTGTCCAGCGATGACGTGGCCTGGGCCGCGCAAACCGTGGCCGACGTACGTCCATGACCGCTTGGACGCTTGCCCCCTGCACCACCACTGTCGCCGCCCTGACCGAGATATCATTCGCGCGTCGCGCTGAGCTGCGCGATGGCCCCGACGACACGGCAACCTACCGCGCCGCGATGGCAAACACGCCCGCCCTGCGCGAGGTGGAAACCGGTGGCGCCGCACTCGCTACAACCGCCCGCGACACCCTGCGCACGTGGCCTGGAACGTTAAGCGGTTGCGCCCGCTGGATGCCATTGCCTACACCCTGCGCGACGCGCGCTCCAATGTGGCCCTTCTGAGCGAGATCGACAAGGGCATCGCGCGCACCGGCAACACCCACCGCACCGCTGAACTGGCCGCCGCTTTGGGCCAAAGCTATGCCTATGGCGCCGAGTTTGTCGAGCTGGACCGGGGCACCGCCAGCGAACGCGCCGCTGCGGGCGAGGCGCAGAACGCCCTTGGGTTTCACGGCAACGCCGTCGTTTCGCGCCTGACGCTGCACCGCCCGGCGCTGTTCCGGCTTGAGGCCGAGGGCACGTGGTTCGGTTGGGCCCGCGACGAACCGCGCCTGGGCGGGCGGTTGGCCATTGGCGGGCAGGTCACGCTGAACGATACGCCCGTTACCCTGATCGGATTGCACCTGGAAAGCCAATCTGACCCGGCCCAACGTGCCGGGCAGGTGGCACGCCTCCTAGACATTCTGGCGCTCTATGACCCGGATGCCCCGGCGCTGATCGGCGGCGATTTCAACACCTCGACCTATGCGCGCACGGTCCACGGGTTTCGCGATGCCCAACCGAGCGACGACCCTTTGCGCCGCTTGCGCCCGCAACCGTTCGAGCCGCTGTTCAAGCTGTTCGAACGCTACGGGTTCGATTGGCACGCCGCCCCCGTGCCCGACGCGCCGACGCAGCGGTTTGCTGAGGGCAGCTTTCGGCCATTGGGCAAGATCGACTGGATCTTCACCCGGGGCCTCACCGCCACGTCGCCCGCCGTTTTGCCGGCCCTGCAGGGCGATAGCACGCCGTCGTCGGACCACGAGGCGTTGGTCGTCGAAGTGGCCTTGCCCTGATCCGGGGTTTCCAGCCGCCGGGCGACAGAATAGAATCCCACCCATGTCGATAGAAATCGTAGGGCTGAGCAAACGTTTCGCGGGCCAGGCGGCTGTCGATGGCGTATCGCTGTCGGTGCCCCAGGGGGCGTTTTGTGTCGTCGTCGGTGCGTCGGGCTGTGGCAAAAGCACCTTGTTGCGCCTGATTGCCGGGCTTGAACAGGCGGATGCGGGAACCATCTCGCTGGAGGGTCAGCGGGTGGCCGCCCCCGGCCACCACCGCCCGCCCGAAGCGCGCGGCGTGGCTGTGGTGTTTCAATCCTATGCCCTTTGGCCGCATATGAGCGTGGCCGACAACGTCGCTTTTCCTCTGCGCAGCGCGGGATTGCGCGGCACGGCGCTGCGCGACGCCGCCCAGGGGCATCTGCGCACCGTCGCGCTTGAGGATCTGGCGGCGCGCCGGCCCGCCGATCTGTCGGGCGGGCAGCGTCAGCGGGTGGCGCTGGCGCGGTGTCTGGCCAGCGGTGCGCGCACTGTGTTGATGGACGAGCCCCTGGCCAATCTCGACCCGCACCTGCGCCACCGGATGGAGGGCGAGTTGGCGGCGTTCCACGCCACCTCGGATGCCACGACCCTGTACATCACACACGACCAGCGCGAGGCGATGGCGCTGGCCGATGTGGTGGCGGTGATGGACAAGGGGCGATTCTTGCAGATCGCCCCGCCCGAAACCGTCTATGGGTGCCCGGCTAATGAAACCGTTGCGCGGTTCATTGGCCGGGGCGCCATCGTGGCGGGGCAGCGACAGGGTGGCATATTGCAGGTGGGCCCCTTTGCCCTGTCGTGCCCCGGCCCAGACGGCCCGGTGAAAACGCTGATCCGACCCGAGGATGTGGCGATGGGCCACGGCGCCACGGCCCGCACCATCGCTGCCACCTATCGCGGCGGCGCTTGGGAGGTAACTTTGGCCGTGGAGGGCCTGGGCCAGCCCCTGGAAACCCACAGCCGCACCCGTCCCACCCTTGGCGCCGCCGTTGGCGTTGCCTTGACCGGACACTGGGCTTTGCCCGGCTAGCGCCAGGCCACGACGCCAGCGGGCAGGTGGCGGCCCATCCGGTCAAGCACAGCCATCAGCACCACGGTGGCCAGCACAGTCAGCACTGACATGGCTGCCGCCAGGGTCGTATAACCGCCATCCTCATAGTTGAAGATCGTCGTGCCGATCAGCTCATTCCCGCTGGACCACAACAGCGCCGAGACGGTGATTTCGTTGTAGGCGGTCAGGAACACAAGAATCGCCCCCGACGCTGCGGCAGGGGCTGTCAACGGTGCAAAGATTCGCCCGATCCGTGCGCCAAACCCCGCGCCGCACACCCGCGCCGCATCGTCCAGCGCCGGGTCAAGCTGGGCAAAGGCAGCGCTGACGGGTTTCATTGCGATGGCCAGGAAGGCGCAGAGATAGGCCAGAAACACGATGCTCAGCGTGCCGTACAGCGACACGCCGAGCACCGGCAATGGCCGAATGAACGCCAGGATGAAGGCAATCGAGATGACAAGGCCGGGGATCGCATAGGTCATGTCGGCCAGCCCGGCGACGCCTTGCGCCAACCCCCGGCCCGCGCGCCCGCCCGCCGCCGCGAAATACCCCGACAGCATCGCCATCCCAGCGAGCAGCATCGCAGCACACCCCGCCACAATGGTTGAGTTGACAAAGGCCCGCCCGGTGGCCTGTTGGCGAAACAGCACCTCGGCAAAGTTCTTCAGCGTCGCGGTTTCGGCACTGAGGCGCACGCCAAACGCCGGGACAAGCGCCGTCGCCGTCAACGACGCCAGCGGCAAAACCACGGTCAGCGCGATCAGCGCCCAAAGCGCCCGCTCGACCAACCCCCGCCACCGACCCAACCGCAGCGACAGTGCGGCCTGTGGCAACCCCACCAAAACCAAACGGGCGCGCGACGTGACGCGCATCTGCACCAGAACCGCCACCAACGCGACCGCCGATATCAGCCCCGCGATCACCGCAACGTCGGTCAGCATCGAAGGCCCAAAGCTTGACAATCGTTGCCACAGTAAAACCGGCAGTGTCGTGAACCGTCCCGGAATGCCCAACAAGGCCGGAATGCCGAAGTTGCCCAAGGCTGCGACAAAGGCCAGCGTCAGGGCGGCTAGCAGGCTGGGCGCCACCAAGGGCAGCACAACCGTGAACAGCACGCGCCCCGGCCCCGCCCTCGACACCCGCGCCGCCTCGACCATTTCACGGGGCAGGGTGCGCAGGGCGGCGCGCATCACCAGAAACACCAGGGGCGCATGTTGCAGCGCCAACAGCGCGATCACGCCCCCCGCCGAATACAGCGGGTTCGATGTACCGGGCGGCGGAGCCAGGCCGACCGCGCCCAAGATCGGGCTGGCCGGGCCGAATGTCTGAATCCAGGCGATGGCCGTGACATGGGGCGGGATCATCATTGGCAGCAGCACAAGAAAGATCAGCCGCCCCTTTGCGCGTACATCCGTCAAAGCCACAATCAGCGCCAACGCCGTCCCCAGAGATAGCGCCAGCAGAGCCGACGCCCCGGCGGAGTACAGCGAATTGGCCAGCGCCGTCTGCACCGCCCGGCTGTTCAGCGCGTTCATCATCGGCGCAAGTGACGGCACTCCGCCAGCGCTGAATGCAACCCGCGCCAACAGTGCAAGCGGCAGCAGCAGCAGCACCGCCGCAAACACCACGACAAGCGAAAGGGCCAGTCCTTCGACCAGCCCCCGTGTGTTGCCGCCTTGGGTCAGGCGGCCTGTGATGGCCAGGTCAGCCACCAAAGATTTCGGAAAAGCGCAGTTTGTTCGCCTGGTCGTTGGCCAGTGCGGCTGCCGGATCGAACGGCAAAAGCTTGATCGTGTCGCGCGCCGGAAATCCCTCGGGCGGGGTGATTGCCGGGTGGGCGGGCAAATAGCCTTGATCGGCTGCCAGCTGTTGACCTTCGGGGGACAGCAGGAAATCGATAAAGGCCTTGGCGGCTGGCGGGTTCTTTGCGGTCGACAGGATCGCCACAGGCTCGGTCACCGCCGATACCCCTTCGGCCGGAAAGACAAACTCGATCGGTGCGCCGTCGCGTTTGTTGCGGATCGCCAGAAAGTCGACAAGAAAGCCATAAAGTTTTTCCCCGCCCGCGATGGATTGCAGGGTGCCGCCGTTGCCGCCCTGGGCCAGGGCGCCGTTGTCGGCCAGGTAGTCGTAGAACTCCCAGCCCAGATCGGGGTTGCCCGTCACGCTGACCATGTGGATAGTTGCCGCGCCCGAGGTCAGCGGCGAGGGCATGACAAAGGTGTTTTCCACAATGCCCCGCAAATCTGCATAGGACGTGGGCACCATCGGGGCGGCTGTGTTGTAGGCGATGCCGGTCGTGATCAGCTTGGTCGAGAAGTACATCGACTCCGCGTCCATGATCGCGGGATCATAGGCGCTGACGTCGGCCTCGGGATAGGCCATCAGACGGCCCTCGGCGGCCAGACCCTCCATCGTGACTGTATCGGCGATCAGCAAAAGATCGGGCTGGGGCGCACCCGCCTCGAATTCTGCGGCCAGCTTGGCCATGACCTGGGTCGTGCCGTCGCGCACCCATTCGACCTGCACATCAGGATATTTGGCGCTGAACGCATCGATGGTTTGCTGGGCGTCCTCATTGGGCTGCGAGGTGTAGATGACAAGCGGGCCGGAAACGTTCTGTGCAAATGCGGGCAGGGCAACGGCCACCAGCAAAGCGGCAAGGGTGCGGGCGCAAACGTGCGGCATAGAATTCTCCAATATCAAAGGGCCTTGGGCGACCCGATGATAGGTCAGTAACGGCTGTAGGTAACGAATTTTTGACAGCACTGGCTAGCTGTTCAGTCCCTGATAATCACATAGACCCTCGGCGATCTGCGTTTTTCATGGCAAGATCGGCTCCGAGGGAGTGCGGCGGGGGAGAAAACAGTCCGGGGGACTGTTTTCCCGCCAAGCGGGACGGGATGCGACCACGCTGATCCATCTTCACAAACAGGCGACGATGAAGGCTTTGTTGCACAAAACTCTTGCTGACCGGACTTCCCCTTTCCCTGGACACGTTTATCCCACGGTTTTCGTGACGGGTATGCCGAGTGCGGTATAGCCGCTCATGATGGCGATACGGACGTGGACCTCGGCGACCTGTCGGTCGAAGTCGCGTGCCATGAACCGCTGGCCCAGAAGTTTCATGCAGTGCATCTTTGTCTGGGCACGGCTCTGGCGGTGGTATCCGCAGCAGTTTCGCTAGATCGCGCGTCCGAGGTATTTCGATGCCCACAGGCCCTCGTTGCGCGCTATGGCACCCGGTGTGGCGGGCTTCCAGGGTATGGCGTTTCGGCGTGGCGGGATGACGGCATGGGCACCTCGATCCGCCCGTCTCGTGCAGGGAAACATGCACTGCCGGGCCGCTGGATGGCATCGTGACAATTGCGCGTATGGTAGGCACCGTCGGCGGTGACGCTACCGATCTCCTCGTCGGGCGGGATCTGGCCCAGAAGGTCGGGCAGCACCGGGGCGTCTCCGATGTGGCTGCCGGTAATCTCGAGCGCCCGGATCTCCAGCGTATGTTCGTCGATCCCTAGGTGGATCTTGCGCCAGACGCGCCGTTTGGAGCCGCCATGCTTGCGCGCGTGCCACTCGCCTTCGCCCTCTACCTTGATGCCGGTGCTGTCGACCAGCAGGTGCAGGGGGCCCTGCAAGCCGCGATAGAGGATGTTCACTGCGAGTGTCTTCTGACGACGTGATAGCGTGCTGAAATCTGGCACCGTCCAGTCTGGACCGACCACTCTCAGCAGGCTATCGACTAAACCAGTCGTCTGGCGCAATGCCATGCCGAACAGCACTTTCATCGTCAGGCATGTCTGGACGGCGTCATCGCTGTAGGTCGGCTGGCGGCAGCGCTTGCCGGTGGGTGCAGCGTCCCAACACATCTCGGGACCGAACCAGATCGTCAATGAGCCCCGGCGCTTGAGCGCGTCGGTATAGGCGGGCCAGTTCGAAGTCTTGTAGGTCGGGGGTGTGGGTATGCTCATGCACTTCAGCTACACACTGGATTCACGAGATGAATCTCTCACCGGATTTGTGCAACAGAGCCGTGACGGCCCGACCTTGGGCCCGAGACGCAAGCAATTTCGTTTCATGACCCTCAAGTCTTGTCCAATTCCGGTGGCGATGAATCTCTAGGGCCGCGCGACACCGGTCAGCTTGGCCGGGGTCAAGCGCTTTCGGCATGCATTTTCGAGAAGATGCGTGAGGCATTAAGGAACATGTCGAGCAGGTCATTGCTCTCGCTCGCGAGGGCAAAGACGACCTCGTCAACGGGCGCGGCCATGTCGGGTACGGCAATCCTGCGGACGGAATCCGTGCGATAGGTTCCAAATCGCCACATGAAACCGACGCCGATTCCAAGGGCCACTGCCTCGTATACGGCGTCTCGTGTGTCGGCGACAAGACGGGGTGTGGGCTCCAGCCCCGCCTGTCGAAAGGCGCGATCCACCACCTTTTGGGTTGAGGATCCGCGCGGTCGAAAGATCAAGGGCCACTCCATCAACTGGTCCAACGAAAACGAGCCGCCGGGAGGTATGAGAAAGTCGGCAGAGACGATCGCCACAACTTCCTGCGACAAAACCGGAAAGCGGCGAAAGCGGTTGTCCGAGGGAATATCCGGCAGAACCGCCACATCAACACGGTGCTGCAGTACGGCGGCGAGGATGCTTTGATGCGATCCGCTTTCCACCGACACGTTCAGGCCGGGATAGTTTGCGATCAGATTGGCGACAATCGCAATTCCCGGCATCGAATTGCCAAGACCGACCCGAAGCTGGCGGTTGCCTCGCGCGTCTCGTCGGCCAAGGATGCGAAGGGCGTCACGCTCGGCCTCGTGCATCCGCGCTCCCACGTCGCACAATTCTGCACAGATCGGCGTTGGGTGGAGCGCGCCGTTGCGCCGCTCGAACAACGATACGCCGTGCATCGCTTCAATTTCGCGAATCTGTTGCGCTACTGCGGAATGAGAAATCCCCAAGCTGCGCCCGGCAGCGGCAAAAGTACCCGCCTCGGCCACAGCCGTCAGGGCGCGCAGGCGTGAGAGAGAAAGCGTTTGAAGGGGGCGTGACAGCGAAGGTTTCATGGTCCGAAAGCTTAGCCTTCACATGTAACGTCCGCGTCACAGTCAGAGGGCTTGGTGTGCGCAATCGGGCGTCGCCTATCTCACCCATCAACAAACAGACGCCGCCTATGAACCACAGCCGAGGCTTTGCCTTCTCGGTTCCGATCTCGTTTTGCCATTGGAGAATTTCCATGATTCAAGCCATCGGGATGCAGGATTTTCTCGCCACAGGCGTGGCCGGGCGGGCTGCCGTTCTGGCCGACCTTGATGGCTGCCTGATCTCTGGCGAAACGGTGTTGGCGGGAGTTTCAGAGCTGTTTTCCCGGTTTGGAACGCTGCTGTGGATCGTTTCGAATAATTCCAGCGATACGGCGTTCAGCCTGTCGGCGCGTCTGGCCCGCATGGGGTTGGAGATTGCGCCACCCCGAGTTTTTCTGGCCGGAGAACAGACATTGCGCCGAATCGCGTTGGACCGCCCCGGCGCGCGGATTGCGCTTTATGCGGCGGCACCTTTGCAGGATCTGGCCCGCGATCTTGGGCTGCAACTGGATCGCAAGGACCCCGAGCTTGCCGTCCTTGCCCGCGATCCCGATTTCTCCTTTTGCGATCTGCGCGAGTTGACGGCGCATTTGCACCACGGCCTGCCCCTTTGGCTGACCAACCGCGATGCTAGTCACCCCGGTCCGGATGGCACGCCCGAGCGGGAAACCGGCGCGCTGTTTGCCGCGCTCAAGGCGGCCATCCCCGGTCTTGGTTACACGCAACTGGGCAAGCCCAACCCCTACCTGCCAGAGCTTGCGCTGAGGCAGGCCGACGTGCGCGCGGATCAGGCGCTTTTCATCGGCGACACACAGGCAACCGATGGCGGGGCCGCGATTGCATCGGGCATGCCTTTTGTCCTAATCGCGCGGCCTCAACCGGTCATGGCGGCGGGCCTGTGATGCTGCGCTATACCGCCATCACACTGCTGCGCATGCTGATCACGTTCTTTGTAATCGTGACACTGGTGTTCTTTGCCACCCGGTTGTCGGGCAATCCCATCGATTTCGTGATCGGTCAGGGCATCACCGAAGACGACCGCGTTCTGTTGACCAAATACTATGGCCTCGATGGCTCGTTGTGGACGCAGTATTTGTCCTTCCTGCGCGCCTTTACGGACGGGCAGTTTGGCCTGTCCTTCCTTGAACGCCGCCCGGTGGCCGTGATCGTGGCAGAGCGGATCTGGCCTTCGACCCAACTGCTGCTGACTTCGATCGCTCTGACGATGATCGTGTCGATCCCAGCGGGCATTCTGGCTGCGATCTATCGCAAAGGCTGGGTCGGCTCGGCGGTGATGACGTTTGCCTTTCTGGGCTATGCGGTGCCCAATTTCGTGCTGGCGATCTTCATGGTGCTGGTTTTCGCCTATGTTCTCAACTGGCTGCCCGTTGTCGGTAACGGCACGGCGCTGCATTTCATCATGCCGACCCTGACCCTGTCTGCCGGGCTGATCGCAGCGCTGACGCGGTTCACCCGCAACGCGATGCTGGACGTTCTGGGTCAGGACTATATGCGTACGGCGCGCGCCAAGGGCCTGCCCGAGAGTCTGGTGATCCTCAAACACGGGCTGCGCAATGCGTCGATCACCGTGCTGTCTGTCTTGGGCCTGCAGGTCGCCGCGACGGCGGCGGCGGGGTCAGTGGTGGTCGAGTCGATTTTTGCCTGGCCGGGCATCGGCGACATGCTGGTGCGGGCGGCGGTCAACCGCGACTACCCGGTTCTACAATTCGGCGTGCTGACCGTCGCCATTGCCGTCATCACCATCAACACAGTTGTGGATCTGGCCTATGCTTGGGCAGATCCGCGCCTGCGTCAAGCAGGGCGGGCCTAGGCCATGGCTGCTATCGAGAGTTCCTTGAGCCCGAACTGGACCATGGCGCTGCGCAGTCTTTGGGCCGATGCAACGCCGGTGCAGCGTTTTGCGCTGATCCTTGGGGTGGTGTTAGTACTTCTGGCCGTGGCATCGCCGCTGATTGCGCCGTTTGACCCGAACGGACAAAGCCTGCTGTCGCGGCTGCGTCCGCCCCTGGGGTTTGAGCGGGCCAAGCCCGGATATCTGCTGGGCACGGATGAGTTGGGGCGCGATATGCTGTCGCGCTGTCTTTATGGCTTGCGCCTGACCCTGACGCTGGCCGCCCTTGGCTCGGTGATCGGGCTGTGCATCGGTGGCACGCTGGGCGTGCTGGCGGGTGTGGCGGGGGGGCGCACCGACACGGCCATCATGGCTGCGGTCGATACGCAAATCGCCGTGCCCTTTACCCTGATCGCGATCTTTCTGCTGACGATTCTTGGCCATTCCATCGAAGTCATGGTCTTTGTCCTGGCCCTGGACGGGTGGGAGAAATACGCCCGCATCCTGCGCGGCGAAACCCGCAAACTGATGCAGATGCCGTTTATCGAGGCCGCGCGCGCGGCTGGGGCCACGCCGCTGCGCATTGCCCGCCATCACCTGCTGCCGAACCTGATGTCGCCCATCGTGGTGCAGTTCACCTTGTCGTTTTCCAACATCATCTTGCTGGAAAGCACTCTGTCCTTCCTTGGCCTTGGCGTGCAGCCGCCCACCGCGACCCTTGGGGCGATGGTGGGGGCAGGGCGCGACTACATGCCGACGCAACCCTGGATCGTGATCGCGCCCGCCGTGCTGATCTTGATCGTCACCTTTGCCGTCCAGACCCTTGGCGACTGGCTGCGCGACCGCGCCGATGTGCGTCTGCGCCCACGCTGACCCGATCAACAAGACGGGCCAACAAGGCCCGCGCCCCGAAACTTGAACCCTTGGAGACTGTCACATGAAACGCCTACTGACTGCCACCGCCCTGACGGCGCTTATGGTCGCACCGGCCTTTGCCACCGATCTCAACGTCGCCGCTGCCAATGTGTCCAGCTATCTGGATCCGGGCCGCGACCATTCCAACGTCGGATCGCAGTTCTATTTCAACACCTTCGATCCGCTGATCCACAAGGATTATTCCACCGCCGAGGCCAGGTGGATTCCCGGTCTTGCGACTGAATGGACCCTGATCGACGACACCACCATGGAGCTGAAGCTGCGTGAAGGTGTCACCTTTCAGAACGGCGAGGCGATGACCGCCGATGACGTCGTGTTTTCACTGAACCGGATGTATCAGGCGACCTTTGCTCCCTATCAGGTGCGCTCGCGCGACCGTCTGGAAAACTTTGCCGGGGCGGAAAAGGTTGATGAATATACCATTCGCATCATGGCCAAGCGGGCAGAGCCGCTGTGGGAAACTCTGCTGAACCTGCAACAGGTCTTTATCATCCCAGAAGACTATACCAAGGGTCTGACCGGCGATCCGATGGTCGCAGAAGACAGCGACTATGAGGCGTTCTCACTCGCGCCCGTTGGCACCGGCCCCTATGCGGTTTCAGAATTCGTTCCCGGCCAGAAACTGGTCTGGACCCGCTTTAATGGCTTTTGGGGCGACAAGGCGCCGCTGGACAGCGTCACCGTCACCCGTGTGCCCGAAATCGCCAGCCGTCTGACTGCGCTCAAGACCGGCGAAGTCGACATGATCACCAACGTCGCCCCTGATCAACTGGCGCTGGTGGCCTCCGAGCCTGACATGCATGCCGAAGGCAGCGCCACGGCTCTGTTCCACGTCATGATCATGAACATGAACCACCCCAAGCTAAAGGATGCCCGCATCCGTCAGGCCATGTCGCTGGCCATCGACCGCGACGCGCTGGACGAGGCGCTGTGGCTGGGCAAGGCCATCGTGCCCTCGACCCACACGATGAAGGAATTCGGCGCGCTTTATATGCCCGACCTCAAGACCTTTGAATACGATCCGGAAAAGGCCAAGGCCCTGCTGGACGAGGCGGGCTATGACGGGTTCGAGATCACCTTTGACACCGACGGCGTCTATTACACCAACGGTCTGCTGGCGGCACAGGCAATTCAGGAGATGTGGGCCGAAGTTGGCATCAATTCGCGCATCGACGTCGATCCCAAATGGACCGGCAACGATCCAGAGATGATGGCGCGCAACTGGTCCAACCCGATGTATTTCGCCGACCCCTTTGGCAGCTTTGGCGTCATGTGGGCACCCGGTGGCCCATCGCAATCCGAAGGCCGCTTCAACACCGATGAGGCCTATGCCGCGTCGTGGGACCGCTTTCGCTATTCGTCGGATGTGGACACACGCCGCTCTGCCTATGCCGAGTTGATGGACCGTATCCAGCAGGATCCGCCGGTTCTGCCGCTGTACCAACCCTATGAATCCTGGGCGATGCGCACGGGTGTGACCTGGGTTCCGCAGGCCGGGCACATTCCTTACGTCCTCGATTTCCGCGCCGGGGCGATCACCGTCGACGCCTCCAACTAAGATCAGCCCGCCCGCTGCACCCCTGCGGCGGGCGGTCCTTTTCCCAAGGATTTCAACATGACTCTGCGCCTGGCCATCGTGGCTGATATTCACCACGGCACCCCTTCGACCACCAAACGCGGTGACGCGGCGATGGACATGATGGGCGAATTCGCCCGCTTTACCGCCGACGCCGGGGCGACCCATGTCATTGACCTGGGCGACCGGATTTCCGATGTGAATCATGCAACCGACCTGCGTTTGGAGGCCGAGGTGGCCGAGACGTTTCGCGCCGTCAAGGCACCGATCTGGCACATCTGCGGCAATCACGACCGCGACCATCTGAGTGTCGAGGAGAACGAAACGATCCTTGACCAAACCCTTGGGCATGAGACCCATGATATCGACGGCTGGCGGCTGGTGATCTGGCGCGCCGATGCCAAGATCTACCGCGACATCGCGCAACCGGGTTTCATCCTGCGCGAAGCGGATCTTTTGTGGCTGTCGCGTGTCGCGCAAAACGCCGACCGCCCCCTGCTGGTAATGAGCCATGTGCCGGTGTCTGGCCTTGCGCAGACCGGCAACTATTACTTCCAGAACAACCCCGCATCTTCGGTCTATCCGATGGCCGACCGTGCCCGCGCGGCCTTGGCACAGGCCCGCGTGCCAGTGGTTTGCCTCTCTGGCCATGTGCATTGGAACACCGTGACGACCGTCGACGGCATCACCCATCTGACCCAGCAATCCCTGACTGAAAGCTTTACCACCCAAGGCGCGCCTTGTGGTGCGATGGGGATCATCGAGTTGGGCGACACGGTGAACTGGCGTGTCGAAGGGGCCGACCCTTTTGCCTGCCAATTCCGCCCCACCGCCACCCGCTGGACACCGCCGCTGCCCGATTTTGCAGCCCACCCCGAGTTGCGGCTGCGCCGCCCGACGACGGAATAGGCCAATGTCCGACCTGCTGAGCGTCGAAAACCTGTATCTGTCCTTTGGTTCGCACAAGGCAGTTCGCGACCTGTCGTTCACTGTGGGCCGGGGCGAAACCGTGGCGCTGGTGGGCGAGAGCGGGTCGGGCAAGTCGGCCACGGCGCTGGCCATTCTGCGGCTGATCGAACGTGAGGGCGGCGCGATCACCGGCGGCGCAATCAGACTTGGGCAGACCGATCTGATGACACTGGACGAGGCAAAGATGCGCACGATCCGGGGCAACCGCATCGCAATGGTGTTCCAGGAGCCGATGACGGCGCTCAACCCGGTGATTACTTTGGGCGAGCAGTTGATGGAGGTGCTGCGCCAGCATCAAAACCTGTCACAGAGCGAGGTGAAAGCAGCGGCAATCCTGGCGTTTCAGCGGGTCAAGATCCCTGATCCCGCCCGCCGTTTGCGGCAGTTTCCTCACGAAATGTCCGGCGGTCTGCGCCAGCGCGTTATGATTGCGATGGCGCTGGCCTGTCAGCCCGATCTGCTGATCTGTGACGAGCCGACGACCGCCCTTGATGTGACCACGCAGGCCGAGATCCTGGCGCTGATCCGGTCCTTGCAGGCAGAGCTTGGGATGGGCGTGCTGTTCATCACCCATGACATGGGCGTGGTGGCCGAGATCGCCGACCGCGTGGTCGTCCTGCGTCTGGGGGTTTGCGAGGAACAGGGCCCTGTGGCCCAAATTTTTGGCACGCCCACCGCCGATTACACGCGCCTGCTGATGTCCGCCACACCTAAGCTAGGCAGCGGCGCACCAAAGCCACTGTGCGCACCTGCCCCGATCCTGCACGCGGACAACATCAGCGTGGCATTCCCGGTCAAGCGCAGCTTTTGGCCCGGCGGCACTCTGGATTATCACGCGGTGATCAAGGTCTCGCTGACCATCGGCAAGGGCGAAACGCTGGGGCTGGTCGGCGAATCCGGCTCCGGAAAGTCGACGCTTGCCCGCGCGGTCTTGCGCTTGGTCGAACCAGACACGGGCCGCATCACGATCGCCGGGCGCGATATCTCGGGGCTGTCTGCGGCTGATCTCCGCCGGGAGCGTCATCACGCGCAGATCGTGTTTCAGGACCCCTATGCCAGTCTGAACCCGCGTCTTCCGGTGCTGGATCTGATCACGGAACCTGCGCTGATTCACGGCTGCGTGACACAGGCTGGCCGTCGTGCGCTGGCCGCCTCGCTGCTGACCAAGGTCGGGCTGGACCCTAGCGATGCCGACCGCTTTGCGCATCATTTTTCCGGTGGGCAGCGTCAAAGGCTGTGTATTGCGCGTGCGCTGTCGGTCTCGCCCAAGTTGATTGTGGCAGATGAGGCCGTGTCGGCCCTTGATGTCTCGATCGCGCGCCAGATCACCGATTTGATGGCGCAATTGCAGCGCGACGATGGGCTGTCGTTCCTGTTCATCAGCCATGACATCGCCGTGGTCGAGCGGGTCAGCCATCGCATTGCGGTGATGTTCGCCGGCCAGATCGTCGAGACCGGGCCAACCGATCTGGTGCTGCGCAACCCGCAACACCCCTATACGCGCCGTCTTTTGTCCGCCGTTCCTGTGCCCGACCCCGCCCGCCGGGGTCGTGCGCGCCCGCTGTCGCTGTCGGTCGCGCCGCCAAACCTGACCTATCCTGCAGGCCAGCAGCCTGCCGCGAACCCGCTGAGCGAAGTCTCACCGGGGCATCTCGTGGCCTTGGTCGGGCAAGGCATCGCCCCTTTTGATCCCCCCGCACTGGCGCCCGATGCGATGCAGACCCGCGTGCCGCTGCACAGCCATTGATGAGGATGCGTCCATGAACGTCCAGACACCCCACAGCTTGCACGCAGCCGCCCTCGGCGACCCGCCGCCGCACGTCGACACTGCGTACCTGACGCTTGAGAACCTGTCGGTCGCGTTCAATGGCACGCCTGCTGTCCATGGCATTTCCCTCAGCGTCTCTAAGGGAGAGGCATTGGGGCTTGTGGGGGAAAGCGGGTCTGGCAAATCGGTCACATGGCTCGCCACGTTGGGGTTGTTGTCCGGTCGCGCCACAGTCGCCGGGCGGGCGTTGTTGAACAGGCGGGATCTGTTGCGCCTACCAGAGGCGCGGATGGCCGAGGTCAGGGGCAGGCAGATCGCGATGATCTTTTAGGATCCGGCCTCTGCGCTGAACCCGATGATGACGATCCGCCGTCAAATGGGCGAGGCTCTGGCGCTGCATCAGGGCCTGTCGGGCAGTGCGATCACTGCCGAGGCGCGCAGACTGCTGGACCTTGTCGGCATTCCCGATGCGGGCGCACGTTTGTCGGCCTATCCACACGCGTTTTCGGGCGGGCAAAGCCAGCGCGTGATGATCGCCATGGCGCTGGCCGGGCGGCCTGACCTGCTGATCGCAGACGAGCCGACGACAGCGCTGGACGTCACGGTTCAGGCGCAGATTCTGGACCTTTTGGCGTTGATCCGGGCAGAAACGGGCATGAGCATGGTGCTGATAAGCCATGATCTGGGCGTCGTGGCGCAAACCTGCGACCGGGTGGCGGTCATGTACGCGGGCCATATCGTCGAAGTGGCACCGGCGGCGGCGCTTTTCGAGGCCCCGGCGCATCCCTATACGGCGGCGCTGATTTCAGCGCTGCCAACCGTTAGCAGATCGCGCACGCGGCTGATCGAAATCGCCGGAACCCTGCCGGATCCCGCCTCGCCAGAACCGGGCTGCGCCTTTGCCCCGCGCTGCGCAATGGCAAGACCGACCTGCACCGAAGCGATCCCGACGCCGATGCCCCTAGCCTCTGGCCGCACAGCGGCATGCCCGGTGATGCGCGCGGCCATGGGGCAAAGGGGGATGTCGCAATGACCGGTCCCGTTCTGGTCGCTCAGTACCTGTCCCGTGTTTATGAGGCAAAGACGGGTCTATGGGGCAAGCCCCGGCCGGTTCGGGCTGTCGATGACATTTCGCTGAACGTCACAAAGGGCGAGACGCTGGGCGTCGTGGGGGAATCCGGTTCGGGCAAAACCACCACGGGCCGGATGCTTTTGGGGTTGGAAGCGCCGGACAGCGGCACGGTGCACTTCAACGGCGCGCCTCTGCCGTTGCTTGGCAGCCCCGCTTGGCGCGCACAACGCATGCGGATGCAGATGATCTTTCAGGATCCGATGGCCGCCCTCGACCGCCGCCTGCCCATTGCCACGCAAATCGCCGAGCCGCTGGTCATTGATTTAATCGGGGACGCGCACGAACAGGCACGGCGCGTGCAAGAGTTGCTGGAGTCCGTCGGGCTTAGCCGCGATCTGTCCCGCCGCTATCCGCACGAAGTCTCGGGAGGGCAGCGGCAAAGGGCAGTTCTGGCACGCGCGCTGGCCACCGAGCCTGACCTTCTGGTCTGCGACGAACCGGTCTCAGCGCTGGATGTCTCGGTGCAGGCGCAGGTGTTGAACCTGTTGGGCGATCTGCAAAAACGGCTGGGGCTGACGATGGTATTCATCAGCCACGACCTGCGCGTGGTCCGACAGGTCAGCCACCGGATTGCTGTGATGTATCTGGGTCGGATCATCGAAGAAGGTAACTCCGACGATCTGTTTGCCCGCCCCGGCCATCCCTACACACGCGCGCTGGTTTCGGCAGCACCGACCCCGGGCAAGCCCGCCACGGATCGCATCGTGCTGCGGGGGGATCCGCCGAACCCGGCCAATCGCCCGGCGGGTTGTGCCTTTCACCCGCGCTGCCCTGCCGTGATGGATCGCTGCCGCAGCGGCGCTCCGCCTGCGCTGACACAGGCGGGGCCGGGGTGGCGCATTGCCTGCCATCTCGCGCAACCCGTTTCCGCAAAAGGGGCCGCGTGACGATGCAAAGCCTTATCGCCATTTTCTTTCGCTTTCTGCGTGCGGTCTTTACGCTGATGTTCTGCGTCACGCTGGTGTTTGTCGTGCTGCGCACCGCAGGCGATCCGGCAGAGCAGTTGCTGCCGCCCGAAACCCCGCCCGACGTCATCCAGTCCTACCGCGAGGCCTGGGGGCTGGATCGACCTATCTTCCTGCAATATGCACTTTGGCTGGAAAACGTTTCGCGGGGCGATTTCGGCACGTCCTTTGCCAGCCGCCGTCCTGTCCTTGACCTTGTGACAGAGACGATGCCGCGGACCCTGTTGCTGGGGGCCAGTGCGCTGTTTGTGGCGACCCTACTGGGCCTGACACTTGGCATTGCGGCAGCGTTGCGACGAGGCACGTTTACCGACCAGGCGCTGATGGCGGGGGCGGTTCTGGGATATTCGATGCCAGTGTTCTTTCTGGGGATCCTGCTGATCCTGCTCTTTGACCTGCAACTGCGCATTCTGCCCTCGTCCAGCGCAAAGACGCTGACTCACCTGATCCTGCCGACCGTGACTTTGGCGCTGCCACTTGCGGGACGGGTGGCGCGCTTTGCCCGCACCGCCATGCTGGAGGTCATGGGGCGTCCCTTTATCCGCACTGCCAAAGCCAAGGGCGTGGGGCGGTTGATGGTGATCCTGCGACATGCCTTGCCCAATGTTGCGGTACCTTTGTTGATGTTCTTCGGGATCGAGATCGGGTTGGTGCTGTCGGGCGCTGTTGTCACCGAAACCATCTTTGCCTGGCCGGGTCTGGGGCGGCTGCTGGTCGACTCCGTGGCGCAGCGGGACCTGCCGGTGGTGCAGGGCGTCATCCTGATGATCACCGCGATCATCGTGCTGTCGAACCTGCTTGTGGATCTTCTGCACGCCGTGATCGACCCCAAGGTCAGCATGGCCCGAACCTTAGGAGGTGGTGCATGAGCGCGACAGATTTCCGCCCGAAACCCCAGCTTGTGACAGGGGCGGTGGATGCCATTCCCCTGATGATCAAGCTCTGTCTGATCTGGCTGGGCGCGATGATGGTGATTGCGCTGCTGGCCGATGTAATTTCCCCGCAGCATTACACGACGCAGGACCTGACCGCGCGCTTTCGTCCGCCGCTGGGCTGGGGCGGTGACTGGGATCACCCGTTGGGCACTGACAATCTGGGCCGCGACATGCTCAGCCGGCTGATCTATGCCCTGCGCACCTCGATCCTGATTGCCATCGTGGGCACGCTGATCGGGGCGGTGTGCGGCACGCTGATCGGCTTTGCGGCGGGGCGGTTGCGCGGGTTTTTCGACCTTGTCGCGATGATGCTGACGGGCGTGCAGACGGCGCTGCCCTCGCTGTTCATCGCTATCACCTTTCTGGCCTTCGTTGGCAACAACCTGATCATGTTCATCATTCTGGTCAGTCTGGAGGGGTGGGAGCGCTACGCCCGCCTTGCCCGTGGTTTGGTGCTATCGGAACAAAACTCTGACTATATTCGCGCGGTCGAGGGGTTGGGGGCCACATCGGGGCGCGTGGTATTTCGCCACCTTCTGCCCAATATCATTGCAGCGCTTGTGGTGCAGGCGACGCTGAACTTTCCCGGCACGATCCTGCTGGAAACCTCGCTGTCATTCCTGGGCCTTGGCATTCAGCCGCCCAATGCTTCGCTGGGCCTGATGCTGGGCGAGGGGCGGCGCTATCTGTTGAACGCGTGGTGGATCGCTGTGCTGCCGGGGCTGGTGATCTCTGTCACCACCCTCGCGATGAGCCTGTTTGGCGACTGGCTGCGTGATCGGCTTGACCCGACCGTGGGGCGGCAATGAGGACCGCTTGGCCCGATCATCATCCTAGTTGTCCGTTGATTGGCGCGCATCGGGGCGACAGCACCCATTGCCCCGAGAACAGCCATGCCGCGTTCGAAAGTGCAATCGCGGCGGGCGCGGATTTTATCGAGACGGATGTGCGCCTGACCCGCGACGGCGTCCCCGTGGCCTGTCATGACGGGGATTTCGCGCGTCTATGTGGTGATGCGCGCAGTGTGGACGAGGTGACATTTCTTGAAGCGAGGGGGCTGCACCCAACCCTATGCACCCTTGCAGAGGTGGTGGCGCAGGTCCTGCCGCGCGCCTTGCTGCTGCTGGATGTTAAGCTGACGGCAGCGCGGGATCTGACCGCGCTTGCTGCCTGTCTTGACCCGATCCCGGCCCAAGGGCGGATCGCCCTTGGGCTGCGCAGCCCTGAGGCCGTCAAGACGATGCAGGGTAAGCTGACCGGCTGACCGCGCCTTGGCCTGTTCGCGGACCCCGCCGATTACGCCGCATTGGCCGCGCAAGGCGGCACTTGGGCGCGGCTGTGGCAGGCAGAGACCAGCGCTGATCGGATCGTCCAACTCGGCGCGCTTGGGCTGAACGTCGTGGTCATGACGGGCGCACCAACCGCGCAAGCGGTCGGACAGATCGACCCTGACACCCTTGATGCGCTTTTGAACAGCGGCCTGCAGGCCGTGATCCTGAATGACCCCGGACTGGCGGTAAAAACCCTCCGGTCCGCCCGCTTTTCCCCAACCCCAGATCAGGAGTTCTGACATGATCAAACTGTCCCGCAGAAACCTATTGCAAACGGCAGCAGCCCTGCCGTTTGCATCCGTTGCCTTTCCGGGCTTTGCCCAAGGCAGCCGCCCCGAATTCACCGTGGCCGTGGCCGCCCTGCCTGCCACGCTGGAACCGGCACGCGAGTTGCCCAACGTCGGCACCCGCGTCACCTATTCGATCTTTGACACGCTGATCCGGCGTGATTTTCTGGGCTCGTCCGATGGGGGCGGATCCGAGTTGAAGCCGCATCTGGCGACATCTTGGGAGCGCGTCAGCGCCTCTGAACTGATCGTCAGCCTGCGCGAGGGCGTAAAGTTTCACAACGGCGACGAACTGACTTCGGACGACGTGGCCTATACCTTCCGCGAGGGTCGGCTTTATGGGGCGGATGCCACGATCCCAAGCGGCAAGCCTTACTTTGGGATCCTGCAAGCGGTCGAGCCGGTCGACCGTTATACGGTCCGTTTCATCACAAGGGTGCCCGATGTCCTGCTGGAACAGCGCTTTGCGTCCTGGTGCGCCTGGATCGTGAACAAGCGCGCCTATGAAGAGATGGGCTTTGACGCCTATTCTCAGGCCCCTGTCGCCACCGGCCCCTACAAGGTCGTGTCGCATGACCAAAGCCAGGCCACGGTTCTGGAGGCCTTTGACGACTATTTTATGGGCACGCCCACAGCCGCGACAGTCACCTTCCAGGCGGTGCCGGAACTTGCCGCGCGCGTGGCGGGCCTTGTATCGGGCGAGTTTGACCTGATCACCAACGTGCCACCAGATCAGGTGGAGGTGATCGAAAGTTTTGACGACATCGAAATCCGCTCTGTCGTGCTGGCCAACAGCCATGTGCTGGTGTTTGACAACCGCGACGCACTGCTGTCGGACATCCGCATCCGTCAGGCGCTGTCCTTCGCAATCGACCGTCAAAAGCTGGTGGACACGCTGTGGCTGGGCAAGGCTGAAGTGCCCGGCAGCCACAACTATCCCGAATATGGCCAGATGTTCGTGGCCGACCGCGCGCTGCCCTTTGATCCGGATAAGGCCAAGGCGCTGCTGGCCGAGGCTGGCTATGACGGGCAGGCGATCACCTATCGCACTCAGCCTGCCTATTACACCAATGCGCTGGAAGCAGCACAGGTGCTGGTCGAGATGTGGAAGGCCGTAGGCATCAATGCCCAGTTGCAGGTTGTCGAAACCGGGGCGCAGATGCGCGATACCGGGGCACAGATTTTTAACTGGTCCAACTCCACCCGTCTGCCCGACCCCTTGGGCGCTCTATGGATCGCAAGGGGTCCGGGCGGAGAGATTCAGGTCCAGGACATCGGGGCGCCAGAGTCGCTTGCCGCCTTTACCGCCGCTGGTAAGGCCCTTGAGGCAGAGACCGACCCTGGCGCGCGCAAGGATCTGTTCGTCGAGATGCTGGACGAATGGGAAACCCAAGCGCCCGGCACGATCCTCTATCAACCGTTCGAGGCCTATGCGATCCGCAAGGATATCGGCTGGCGGCCGACGACCTTTTATTTCATGGATCTGCGCCCCGACAACCTGACCTTCCCACAGAGCTGATCTCATGACACAGACCGACCAGACCGTGACCCTTGTGCAGGTGTCCGACACCCATCTGTCGCAAAGCCATGCGTGGTTCACGGCCAACTGGCCGGTCTTTGTCGATGCCATGCGCGCCGATCTGCCGGAGGTGATCATCACCTCCGGCGACCTCTCGTTCAAGGGCCCGTCCAACCCCGATGATCTGGCCTTTGCCGCCCTGTGCCACCGGGCGCTGCCTGTTGCCTGGCGGGCGATTGCCGGAAATCATGATACCGGCGAGGCCCCCATAGCCTCGCGTTTGAACCAGCCGGTCAACGATGCCCGCCTTGCCGCGTGGCGTCAGCATGTCGGCTCGTTCTGGTGGGTGCATGATCTGGAAAAAGGCGAAACCCGCCTGCGCTTGATCGGCTTGGAAACCGCGCTTATGGGGTCAGAGCACCCGGACGAGGCCGCTCAGGCGGCGTTTTTTGAGACCGCGCTGGCGGACAGAGACGGTCGCGCCGTCATGGTGTTCACCCATATGCCGCCGTTTGGCAAAGACCCCGACGAGACCGCGCTGACAACACACTGTATTCTGCCCGTACCGAACCGCTAGTTGCTGGATCGCTGTGCGGCGGGCGGTGTTCTTGCTATCGCGGCCGGTCATATCCACCGCCACTCTGTGCAGGACTATCGCGGCATCAAGATCGTGACCGCGCCCAGCACCTCGTTCTTTAACGTCGCGGCAAAGCCCCCCGTTGATCGGGAGCCTGTGCGCACTGGCTATCTGCGCTGGACCTTTGATGGCACCGCTTTGCGCCACGAGGTCATCCACCCGCGTCTGTTCATATCCTTCGACATGTCAAACTGGACCGAAACTGCGAAAACCACGACCAGCCTGCCACCGCGCCCGCTTGCCTCCCCACTTATTTGACCAAGGACCGACACTTATGCCTCATCCCATCGCCGTGCTTGTCATCTGTGACGGCAACCGCCCTGACTTTGTGAACGACGAAACAACGCCTCATATGGCCAGACTGCGCCGAGACGGGACTTGGGCCGAGGCCCATAAGGGGATTTTTCCATCTGCCACACGCGCCTCGTCGGCCTCGATTGCGACAGGTTGCTATCCGCTGTCGCACGGCTTACGCGGCAATGCCGTCGCCCTTCCTGTAGAAGGAGGGTTTGCGTTCCATGACACAGGCAAGCCCGAATTTTTCGACACCTTCCGCAGTCATTTCGGACGCGGCCTGATGCGGCCATCGCTGGCAGAGCGGGTCTCGGGGCTGCACGGCGCCATTATCGGCTCTAACGTGTCGCCGGGGGCTGCGTTTTTCCACGACGGCGAAAGCCATGCTCATATGATCCACCGCCACTTGTCCTATACGCCCGGCCGCAAGCCGGTGCAGCCGGTGCCTGCCGGACCGGGGATCGAAGGCGATACGGCCGTCACAAGCCGTTTCATCGACATGCTGCTGGAGCGCCGCCCCTCAACCGCACCCCTTTGGCTGTCAGAACCGGATGTGTCGATGCACGCCGCACCGCTTGGCAGCCCAGTCCATCTAAAGGCTTTGCGACAGGCCGATGCCCTTGTCGGCCGCGTGGATGAGGCCGTTGGCCGGTTGCGGAACGCTGGCCATGATGTCCTGCTATTGGTCGGATCGGACCACGGACACGAGTCTATTTCTGGGGTTATCCCGGTTGAGCGGCTTTTGTTCGAAGCTGGCTTCAAATCCACACTCGATGCCCCCGATCTGATGGTGGTCCCGCAGGGGGGATCTGCGTTCATTTACTTTGCAGGCGCCACGCTTGGGCGGCGGGCAGAGGTGGCCGACTGGCTATCCCAGCAGGCTTGGGTGGGGACGGTGTTTCAAGGCGAAGCCCTTGCAGAACTGGGCCAAATTCATGACTATAATGTGCTGGCCATCGACATGGTCAAATCGCCAGAGGCCAATATTAATGGGATCCCCGGCCTGTCGGCCCTCGCCACGCGGTTTTCACAAGATGATGAGGACAGCCTTCTGCACTGCGGCATGCACGGCGGGCGTGGTCTGTACGAAAGCAGCCCAGTGTTGATTGCCGTCGGGTCCGGTTTCAGCGCCTCTGATGTGATCGCCGATGCGACATCCCTTGTCGATCTGACCCCCATTATGTTGCAACATTTGGGTCAGCCTGTCGACGGAATGAATGGCACTGCTCTACAAGGGCGCTAGGGTGGGGGCAGGAAGTCAGGATGGCCCTGATTCAGTGCCGTCACTTGGCGGCTTTTTTATAAATCCGTTGAGGGATGGCGTTGTTACGTAACTCACGCCTGAGGCATTATAGTCCCTTTCTCCTACGGCATCAGCCGACGCGAACGATTTCGGCCGTGCCGAGGGCCGAGAAGCGGTTCATGAGTGCGATGCGGATCTGGATTTTAGCGGTCTGGCGGTCCGGGTCTCTTGCGGCGATGTGTTCGCCGAAGGCCTTCAGGCAGCGCATCTTTGCCTCGATCCTGCTGCGGACATGGTATCCGGTCCACCGCTTCAAGAACGCCCTGCCATAGTGCCGGGTAGCACGCAGGGTTTCGTTTCTAGCGATTGCAGCCGGGCAATCCTCCTTCCACGGACGACCGTTCTTGCGGATCGGGATTATCGCTGTGGCCTCCCGATCGATGATGGCGGTATGGCAGCGGCGGGTGTCATAGACACCGTCGGCGGTTACCGTGCCGATGTCTTCGCCCTCGGGGATCTGGTCCAGCAGGTCCGGCAAGACCGGACTGTCGCCGTCGCTGCTGGAGGTAAATTCCACCGCCCGAATGTCAGACGTGGCGGTATCCATGGCCAGATGCAACTTGCGCCATTGACGCCGGCCCTGGACGCCGTGTTTGCGGGCTTGCCATTCGCCATCACCGAGGAACTTGATCCCGGTGCTGTCCACCAGCAGGTTCAAGGGACCATTTGCACGCCGATACGGGATCTGGACAGCTAACGTTTTTTGCCGTCCGCACAGGGTGGTGTAGTCGGGCACCGCCCAATCTAGGTCCGCCATCTTCAGCAGACTGGCCACCATCCCGGTCGTTTGCCGAAGCGGCAGCTTGAACAGGACCTTGATGGTCAGACACAACTGGATCGCGGCATCCGAGAACACCGCAGGGCAACCGGGGCTGCCGTCATGCGGCGCGAGCCAAGTCATCTCCTTGTCCAGCCAGATCAGCAGCGTACCCCTGCGGTGAGGACCGCGGCTATGCGGCCTTGACCGCCTGACGTTCGGCGACCCAGTTCCACGGGAGGAGCTCGCCGAGGCGGCTCATCGGGGTGCTGGCGATGTTGGCGATGACGTCGGCGAGCCAGGCCTGGGG
>JBBQHZ010000049.1:0-25027 GCA_038324445.1 Rhodobacterales bacterium
GTCTATTTCGCCGCCACCGAACACGACGAGGACCAGCCCGTGCACCTGCATGTGCTCGATACCAACATCTGCATCACGCGGTGTGCCGAGGAATACCAGAACCCGTGCACGCGCTTCTGTCCCGCCTCGGTCTACGAAATCATCGAGGACGCCGCCGGCAAGCGCCTGCAGATCAACGCCGCCAATTGCGTGCATTGCAAGACCTGCGACATCAAGGACCCGTTGCAGAACATCGTCTGGACGGTGCCGCAGGGCGGGGACGGGCCGAATTACCCGAACATGTGAGCGGCGGGCGCTGGCCTTTTGTGACCACGGGGGGCGATGTCCGGACGGGCATATGCCGGCGGCGTTACCGAACATGTGAGCGCACCACGATTGCCCTTCCCCAAGTCGCGCCCTAGTCTTGCGCTGACGCGGCCCTTGTGGGCCCTTGAGGAGAGCCAGATGGCCCTGAGACACAATCTGTTCGCCCTTGCCGCCATGGCCGGGATGATTGCCCCTGTTGCAGGGGCGGCCGAGGGGTTGGCGGGTGCCTACCTTGCCGGGCGTCTGGCGGCGGTGACGGGCGACCACATGGCGGCGGCGGATTATTTCGACCGCGCCCTGGCGATGGACCCGGAAAACGCGTTCCTGATCTCGAACACGATCTTTGCCCATGCCTCGCTTGCCGACTGGGAGCGCGCGGCCGAAGTGGCCGGGTCGTTGCCGGAGGGGGCGGAGGGCGAGGATCTGGCGATGCTGGTGCGCTTCGTGCGCCACGTGATGCTGGACGAGGGGCAGGCGGCGATCGACATGATCGCGGCGGGGCAGGGGCCGGGGCCGTTGGCCGACGAACTGGCCCGCGCCTGGCTGATCTTCGGGCAGGGCGACATGACCGGCGCGGTGGAGGCGTTCGAGGCGCTGGCCAGCCAGCGCGGGCTGGAGGAACTCGCCGCGCTGCATCTGGCGCTGGCACGCGCCGCGGTGGGCGACTTCGAGGCGGCGAATGCGATCCTGTCCGGCGAGACGGGCGTCGAGATCACCAATACCGAGCGCGTCGTGCGCGTCCGCGCGCTGGTGCTGGTGCAACTGGGCATGCGGGCCGAGGCGCTGGACCTGCTGGACGGCTACACGCAGGCGGTGCCCGATCCGGGGCTTCTGGCGTTGCAGTCCGAGATCGGTGCCGGGGCGGATGAGCCCTATGAATTCCTGTTGACCGCGCAGGAGGGCGTGGCCGAGGTGTTCTTCAACGTGGCCCAACTGCTGTCGGGCGACCGCAATACCACCCTGCCGCTCCTGATGGCGCAGGCGGCGCGCGGCATCGACCCGTCGCATTCGGACGCCACGGTGCTGGCGGCCGAACTGATGGCCGAGGCCGAGCAATACGAGATGGCGGGCGACACCTATGCCGCCGTCCCCGAGGGCGATCCGAACTATATCGAAGCGCAGATGGGTCGCGCCGAGGCGATGGAAGAGGTCGGGCAGGCGGAAGAGGCCATCGGCATTCTTGCCGATCTGGCGCAGGCGCGCCCGGAACTGGCCTCGGTTCAGGCGGCCTATGGCGACATCCTGCGGCGGGGAGAGCAGTTCGAGGGCGCGGTCGCGGCCTATTCGGCGGTGCTGGACCTCGTGGACGCGGATCTGCCGCGCTACTGGTTCATCCACTACGCCCGCGCCATCAGCTATCACCAGCTTGACCAGTGGGAGCCTGCCGAGGCGGATTTCCGTCGCGCGCTGGAACTGAACCCGGAACAGCCGAACGTCCTGAACTACCTTGGCTATTCGCTGGTCGAACAGCGCCGGGATTTCGACGAGGCGCTGGGCATGATCCAGCGCGCCGTCGCGGCGCAGCCGGAAAGCGGCGCCATCATCGACAGCCTCGGCTGGGTCTATTACCGCCTTGGCCGCTTCGAGGAAGCCGTGGCCCCAATGGAGCGCGCGGTGGAACTGGAGGCGAACGATCCCATCGTCAACGACCATCTGGGCGACGTCTACTGGATGGTCGGCCGCTACCGCGAGGCGGAATTCCAGTGGCACCGCGCGTTGAGTTTCAACCCCGAGCCGGAAGAGGCCGAGCGCATCCGGCGCAAGCTGGAGGTCGGGCTGGACGTGGTGCTGGAAGAGGAAGGCGGCGTTGGGGCCTTCGTCGAAGAGTGAGACCCGCCGCGTGAGGGTATTCGCGCCCGCGAAGATCAATCTTGCGCTGCATGTGACGGGCAGGCGGGCGGACGGGTATCACCTGCTCGATTCGCTGGTGGTCTTTGGCGGGGTCGGCGATTGGCTGGAGGTGACGCGGGCAGATGCCATGGCGCTGCGGGTGGTCGGGCCAAGGGCGCAGGGCGTTCCGGCCGACAGCCGCAACCTTGCGTGGCGGGCGGCGGACTGGGCCGGGCAAGCGGCCGAGATCGTTCTGGAGAAGCATCTGCCCTCTGCGGGCGGGATCGGCGGCGGCTCTGCCGATGCGGCGGCGGTGTTGCGGGCACTGGGAGCGACCGCCGAGGGGGCCGAGGCCCTGGGTGCCGACGTGCCGGTCTGCGTGGCGGGCCGCCCCGCACGGATGCGCGGGATCGGAGAGGTGCTGGAAGCCGTGCCACCCCTGCCCGACATGTGGATGGTGCTGGTCAATGCCGGGGTCGAGGTGCCGACGGCCCTTGTCTTCAAGGCGCTGGAGCGGGTGGATGGCAGCCGCCTGCCGGAACCGGCATGGGACGGCTTCGACGGCTTCATCACCTGGCTGAGAGGCACACGGAACGACCTCGAGCGCGCGGCGAAAACGGTCGCGCCGGGGATCGGAGAGGTTCTGGACCGTCTGGCGGCGACGCAGGGCTGTGCCCTGACGCGGATGAGCGGGTCGGGCGGGACGTGTTTCGGGCTTTTCGCGCGGGAGGGTGATGCACGGGCGGCGGCGGCGGCGATGCCCACGGGTTGGTGGGCCGAGGCGGCGCCGGTTCTGCAAGTTGACGGGCTGCACGGAGACGCGGAGCGGGGGGACGGGCGGCGGGGTGAACCCCGCCCTACGGATCAGTTCAGCCGTTCCACCACGTAGTCGGCCAGATCGCCCAGCATCTCGCGGATCGGATCATCCGGAAGGGCCGCCAGCGCGGCCTTTGCCGCCGCCACATGGGCATAGGCGGCGTCGCGGGTCTGGGCCAGCGTATCGTGCAGGCGCAGAAGGCGCAGCGCCTCTTCCAGATCGCCGTCCGATTGCTTGCCCTTGCCGATGGTCCGCGCCCAGAAGGCGCGCTCGGTCCCGTCGCCCGCCGCGATGGCGCGGATGACGGGAAGGGTCAGCTTCCGCTCGCGGAAATCGTCGCCGATGTTTTTGCCGATCGCCGCCGCCTCGCCCGAGACACCACCCCAGTCGAGCAGATCATCCGCCATCTGGAACGCCACGCCCAGACCGTCGCCATAGGTGGCAAGCGCCTGCGTGACGGCCTCGGGGCTGCCCGAGATCACGCCGCCGACCTTGCAGGCGGCCTCGAACAGGGCGGCGGTCTTGCCGCGGATCACTTGGAGGTAGATCGCCTCGGTAGTGTCGATATTGGTGGCGGCGGTGAGTTGCAGCACCTCGCCCTCGGCAATGGTGGCGGCGGCGTTGGAGAGGATGTCGAGGACGCGCAAATTGCCGGGTTCGACCATCAACTGGAACGCGCGGGCGAAGAGGTAATCGCCAACCAGCACGCTCGACTTGTTGTCCCAGAGCAGGTTTGCCGTGGGCCGGCCGCGCCGCTGGCCGCTTTCATCCACCACATCGTCGTGCAGAAGCGTGGCGGTATGGATGAACTCCACCGTTGCGGCGAGCTTGACATGATCGTCGCCCGCATAGCCGCAAAGACGCGCGCAGGCGAGCGTCAGCAGGGGGCGGATGCGCTTGCCGCCGGCATCCACCAGATGCGCCGTCACCTCGGGGATGCGGGGCGCATGCTCGGACGCCATGCGCTCGCGGATCACGGCGTTGACGCGCGCCAGATCGTCCGCCAGCAGGGTGCTGAGGCGGTCGTGAGGTTTGCCTTCGGGCTTCGCGATGGGGGTATCGAGGCTCATGGTTCTGTCCCATATCTCGACATCCGGGCGCGGGCAACATACCTGTGTGCCATGCTTGAAATCCTGCGCAGCACCGACCCGACGATCATCGCCTTCGCCTCGGCCCTTTTGTCGGGCGAGGATATCGAGGTGTTCGAGATCGACCAGCACATGAGCGCGCTGGAGGGCAGCATCGGGGTGTTCCCGCGCCGCCTGCTGGTGCGGCGCGAAGACGCGGCGGCGGCGCGCGTGGCGTTGCGCGACAATGGCCTGCCGGTTTCCGAGTGAATGAGGGGCTGACGCAAGACGGCTTTCTGGGCGGGCGCGTAATGGCGTGGCAGCCGGTGGCGGGCTACCGCGCGGCGACCGACCCGGTATTTCTGGCGGCGGCCTGTCCGGCTGTGGCGGGGGAGGCGGTGCTGGAACTGGGCTGCGGCGTGGGGGTTGCGGCCTTGTGTCTGGGCGTCCGGGTGCCGGGGGTGCGGGTGACGGGGGTGGAGCGGCAGGCGGACTACGCCGCCTTGGCGCGCCGCAACGGGGTGGATGTGGTCGAGGCGGATCTGGGCGCGTTGCCGCCGGACTTGCGGGCACGGTCGTTCGATCACGTCATCGCCAACCCGCCCTATTTCGGGACCGGAAACGGCACGGCGGCAAGGGATGCCGGGCGCGAGGCGGCCTTGCGGGAAGAGACGCCGCTGGCCGACTGGCTGGCTGTCGCGCGAGCGCGCCTGAAGCCCAAGGGCTGGCTGACGCTGATCCATCTGGCGGAGCGTTTGCCGGATGTGCTGGCGGGGCTGGGGGGATTCGGCTCGATCGCCGTCTTGCCGATGGCCGCGCGGGAGGGGCGGGTGGCAAGCCGCGTCATCGTGCGGGCGCGCAAGGGCGGGCGCGGGCCGTTCACGTTGCTGCCGCCCTTTCTTGTACATGAAGGCGCCGAGCATCCGGGAGATGGCGATGACTATTGTGCAACAGCACGCGCCGTTTTGCGCGATGGCGCGGCGCTCCGCATCGGCTAACCAGCCAAATCCTGAGCATTTTATGCGTTAACGGAGTTCTGCGTGACAGATTGATGACTTTGTGGTGCACTGGTCTTGTGACCATCAACCCAACGAGAGGAGATCTACATGTCGCTTGGCGCCCATCTTCAGGAACTCAAGAAGAAACATGCAACCCTTTCTGCCAAGGTCGAAGAGCAGCAGCGCAGCCCTGCCACCAGCGACCTGACGATCCGCGCGATGAAGAAGGAAAAGCTGCGCCTCAAGGAAGAGATCGAGCGTCTGAACGCCTGAATTCAGCGTCCCACCGGGGCTGATCTAGACGTCGACCTCGGCGGCATCCACCAGCTGCATACCGGCCCGAAACGTGTCGAGGGTGGCAGTTTCACCCTCGATCCATTCCCGAAATGCGCGCACCTGCGGGCGCTTTTCTGATCCCTTGGGACAGACGAAGCGATATTGTGCCTCGGTCGTCAGGGCGATCTTGTAGGGCATCACCAGACGCCCGGCAGCCAGATCCCTTTCGGCCAGCGAAATCCGCCCCAGCACCACTCCACCGCCTGCCAGCGCCGCATCGAGCGCGTGATCGGCCTGACTGAACCGCGCGCCGGCCGCAAAGCGGGGCGGCAGGTTCGCGGCCCGGAACCATGCCGGCCAGTCGATGGCGGGCTTGAGGAAGCGGATGTCGTCCTGATGCAGCAGGGGGGCGGCGGCCAGATCTGCGGGCGCGGGGTATTTCGCGGCGAGTTCGGGCGTCATCATCGGCGTCACCCATTCGCGGATGATCGATTGGGTGAAAAGCCCCACCTCTTCCTTCAGAAACCCGAAGCGGATCGCGACGTCGATCTCGTCGCGGGCAAAGTCCATCACCCGCAGCGAGGCGGAGAATCGCAACGCGATCCCGGGATGGGCCTGCGCGAACTTGAACAGGCGCGGGGCCAGCCACTTGGCGGTGAAGGCGGGACCGGCGGTGATGGTCAGGCTGGTCTGATCCACGGTGCGCTTGGCGGCGCGCCAGGCGGCGGCAAGGGCGGTGAAACCGTCCGTCGCCCCCGGAGCCAGCGCGCGGCCTCCATCCGTCAACTCGACCGCGCGGTTGAGGCGGCGGAACAGCGGCGCATCCAGATGCTCCTCCAGCGACTTGATCTGGAAACTGAGCGCTGCGGGCGTCACGTTCAACTCGGCCGCAGCCTTGGAGAAGGACATGTGGCGCGCGGCGGCATCAAAAGCCCGAAGGGCGGTGAGAGGAGGCAAACGGTCAGACATGGACGCTTCAGTATATCTTGTGTGAAGGCTTGGAAAGACTCGTTTGTGACACGGCGTGAAGAGGCCCATCTACGGGTCAACGACACACTCCCTGAAAGGATGACGACGATGTTCTTCGACAACACCACCCGCCCCGACACCCAAGCCGCCATCGCCCGCGCCCATGTCGAGCGGGGCAAGATCCTGGGCGAAGTCTGGAAGTTCCTGACCGGTCGCCGCTGACGGCAGATGGGATGCGGGGTTGCGGATTTCGCAATCCTCGCGCGCCGGTTCCCCCCCTATATCCATTTCCATGGGGAGAGTTACGGAACCGAGGTGCCAGATGTTGACCAACCTGACCGATCCCGAGATGAGCCGCATCATCCATGAGGCGCGCGTAGAGCGCCGAGAATACCTGGCGGCGATGTTTGCCCGCCTGTTTCGCCGCGGCGCGCGCTCCGCGACGGCCGAGCCTTGCATCCAACGGATAGCGGCCATGCCAAAATAGCAATTGGGTTAGGTTTCTGAATTGCCTACATATCAGGCAGTTTTGAAACACTTCCAAACACTTCCAAACTTGAGAGTCAGTTAAAATGTTTTATGCCATGTTGCAGGGGCGCATGCCCTTCTCCTTGTTCAACGCCCTTACCCAGAACGACATGAAAATGGCCCGTCTGGTCGGCTATCTCGGCGCTTTGCGCTAGGCCCTCACGGAGCCCCAGGCCGCCAGGCCTGCGCCGCCCGTGATCAGGGCTGCGGCTGCGAGGAGGGTGGGCGAGGCCTGGGCCACGCCAAACCCGAGGAGGGCCAGGGTCGACAGCAGCGGCGCGGCGTAGCTTGCCACGCCAAGAACCTGAATGTCGCCGCGCTTGACGCCGATATCCCATACGAAGAAGGCCAGCCCCACGGGGCCGATGCCGAGCGCCACGATTGCGCCCCAACCGAGCGAGGTTGCGGGCCATATCGTCGTTTCCAATGCCAGATGGGCAGGGACCGACAGCAGCGCCGTGGCTAGGCAGAAGATCGCGACGGATTGCGTCGGGATCGCGCCAAGGCGCCGCGACAGCACCGAATAGCCCGCCCATGTCATCGCCGCGAAGAAGGCCAGCACCAGACCGGTGCCGCCGCTGACGCCGTTTGCGCCGGGGGCGCCGCTGAAGCCGCTTGCGCCGGGGGCCACGATCAGCGCCGCGCCTGCAAAGGCCGTCAGCGCGCCGATGATGTGCAGCGGCCGCAACCGCTCGCCGGGGAGCAGGCCGGACAAGAGCACGATGAAGAGGGGCCAGAGATAGGCGATGAGGCTTGCCTCGGCCGGGGGGGCCAGGCGCAGGGCGGAGAAATAGAGCGCGTGATAGCCGAAGAGGCCAAGCGTGCCGAAGGCGTAGACGCCCAACGGCACCGAGCGCAGCGCGGGCCAGCCTCGGGTGGCGGTGACCCAGACTGCGCCGAGCAGGCCGCCGATGGCGAAGGTCATGGCGTTGAGCTGGAACGGCGGGACGGGGGCCGAGCCGATGGTGAAGAGCGCCAGCAGCGCCCAGAGAAGGACGGCGAGAAAGCCGATGGCGGTGGCGGTGCGGCGGGTCATGGCAGCGGTGTAGCGAGTGCCGGGCGCGATGCAATGGGCCTGTGGTGGCGTTGCGCGGATGTTCGATGTCGCGCCCGCGGAGGGGCCGGTGCAGCCTTCGGCGAGGATATTTGGGGCACATGGAGGGGGGGCGCACGAAAAGGCCCCCGCGTTGGCGGAGGCCTTCGGATCGGGCGCGGTCGGGTGCGGTCAGACGAAGAACTGAGCGCCGTTGGCCGAGATGGTGGAGCCGTTGATGAAGCCGCTGTGATCGGAGGCGAGGAAGCAGACGCAGCGGGCGATTTCGTCCGGCTCGCCCAGGCGGCCTGCGGGGATCTGGGCGATGATGCTTTCGCGCACCTTCTCGGGCACGGCCATGACCATCTCGGTGGCGATGTAGCCGGGGCAGATCGCGTTGGCGGTGATGCCGGCGCGCGCGCCTTCCTGCGCCAGCGATTTCACGATGCCCAAATCGCCGGCCTTGGTGGCGGCATAGTTCACTTGCGCGAACTGGCCCTTCTGACCGTTGATCGACGAGATCACGATGACGCGGCCGAACTTGCGCTCGCGCATGCCGGGCCAGATCGGGTGGACGGTGTTGAAGACGCCGGTGAGGTTGGTGTCGATGACCTCGTGCCACTGTTGGGGCGTCATCTTGTGGAACGGCGCGTCGCGGGTGATGCCCGCGTTGGCGACGACGATCTCGATCGGGCCGAGGTCGGCCTCGACCTGAGCGATCCCGGCGGCGGAGCTGTCGTAATCGGCGACGTTCCACTTGTAGGTCTTGATGCCGGTTTCCGCCGTGAACGCGGCGGCGGCTTCATCGTTGCCCGCATAGGTGGCCGCGACGCTGTAGCCTTCGGCCTTCAGGGCCTTGGAAATGGCTTCGCCAATGCCACGGCTTCCGCCGGTGACCAGTGCAACTCGTCCCATGATGTCTCTCCTCCCGAGAATGTATCCGTTTGTTTGTAACTAAAAATGAAGGGTGCGCGCAAGATTATTGCGCGCACCCTTCATGCTTGCAGACGATTATGGACGTTCAACGCAGACCGCGACACCCATGCCGCCGCCGATGCAGAGCGTGGCGAGGCCCCGCTTGGCATCGCGGCGCTGCATTTCGAACAGCAGCGTGTTGAGCACGCGGCAGCCCGAGGCGCCGATGGGGTGGCCGATGGCGATGGCGCCGCCATTGACGTTCACGATGGCCGGATCCCAGCCCATGTCCTTGTTGACCGCGCAGGCCTGGGCGGCGAAGGCCTCGTTCGCCTCGACCAGATCAAGGTCGGAGACGGACCAGCCGGCCTTTTCCAGCGCCTTGCGGGACGCGTAGATCGGGCCCACGCCCATGATCGAGGGATCGAGGCCGGCGGTGGCATAGGACGCGATGCGGGCGAGGGGCTGGATGCCGCGTCGCTCGGCCTCGTCCGCGGACATGAGCAACGTGGCGGCGGCACCGTCGTTGAGGCCCGAGGCGTTGGCGGCGGTAACCGAGCCGTCCTTGGTAAAGGCGGGGCGGAGTTTCGACATCGCGTCCATGGTCGCGCCGTGGCGGATGTATTCGTCCTGATCCACGATGATGTCGCCCTTGCGGCCTGGCACGGTGAAGGCGACGATCTCGTCCTTGAAGCGGCCAGCCTTCTGCGCGGCTTCGGCTTTGTTCTGCGAGGCGACGGCGAATTCGTCCTGCATCTCGCGGCTGATCTGCCATTGCTGGGCCACGTTCTCGGCGGTCTGGCCCATGTGGTAGCCGTTGAAGGCGTCCCAGAGGCCGTCGCGGATCATGGTGTCGATATAGGCCATGTCGCCCATTTTCTGACCCTGACGCAGGTTGGCGGCATGGGGGGACATGGACATGTTTTCCTGGCCGCCGGCCACGACGATGGCGGCATCGCCCAACATGATGTGCTGGGCGCCGAGCGCCACGGCGCGCAGGCCCGAGCCGCAGACCTGGTTGATCGACCAGGCGGCGGATTCCTTGGGCAGGCCTGCATTGATATGGGCCTGACGGGCGGGGTTCTGGCCCTGCGCGGCGGTCAGGACCTGACCGAGAATGGTCTCGGACACTTCGGATTTGTCGATCCCGGCGCGTTCCACCACGGCCTCGATCACGGCGCGGCCGAGATCGTGGGCGGGGGTGTTGGCGAAGGCGCCGAGGAAGCTGCCGACCGGCGTGCGGGCGGCGGAGGCGATGACGACATTGGTCATTGGAGAGTTTCCTTGTTTTTGCAGGCCAAGCGGCCTGCGGGTCCTATTCCTTGGCAGACCGGAGGGACTGCGGATCCTGTGCGGGCCGGACGGCATCGGACGCGTCCGGAAAATGCTCTGTCGCCGCGCGGTTTAGGGGCGAGGGTGGCCAGCGGCAACAGACACGGTGTCTCAGATCGGCAGGAAAGGGCGGAATCGTTCCGGTTGCAAGGGTCTATGCGGTTCCGGGTGGAATGCGCGGGTTGTGGAGTGGAGGTTGCGGGGTGCGGGCTTGCGGGGTGCGGGCCGGAAAGAGCAGACCGCAAGGTGCAGGCCAGAAGGTGCAGGCCAGAAAGTGCAGGACGGGAGGTGCGGGCCGGGCCGGAAGTGCTGGCCGGGCTCGCGGGGCTGGCCCAGTCTGGCGCGGGTGGCGGGTCAGGCGGTGCGCTGCATCGTCCGCGTATCGGTCGTGGGCAGCTTCATGGTGGGGGCGCCGTAGTAATAGCCCTGCAGGCAATCGACACCGGCGGAGACGAGCCATTGTGCCTCGGCCGCGGTTTCGACCGCTTCGGCGACGACCAGCATGTCGAAATGGCGCGCCAGCGAGATCAGCGCTTCGGAGAGGACCTGATTGTCGGCATCGTTGGAGACGTCGCGGGAAAACTGGCCGTCGATCTTGAGGATGTCGAAGCAGAAGGTCTTGAAGTGGCGGAAGGCGGTATAGCCCGCGCCGAAATCGTCGAGCGCGAAGGTGATGCCCTTGTCCTGCAGGTCTTCCATGAAGATCGCCACGATCTCGGGCATCATCATCACCGAGCTTTCGGTGATTTCGAGGATCAGACGTTCGAGGATGGTGGGGTGATCGCGCAGGCAGGAGCGCAGGATCTGCATCCAGCGCGGATAGCCCACGGAGCGGGCAGACATGTTGATGGAGAGCCGCAGCCACGGATTTTGCTTCAGCATCTGCAGACCGATCTGGAGGGCGGCGCAATCGATCTGGCGGCCGATATCGGTATCTTCCACGGCACCCATGAAGTCGCGGGCGGGAATCACCCGGCCGGTTTCGTCGAGGATGCGGATCAGGCCTTCGTAGAAGGCGATGCCCCGGCCATCGGCGCGCACGATGGGTTGGAAGGCAAGCCGCGCATCGCCCCGCGCCAGTGCCTGACTGACCATGGCAAGGGTGCCGCGGTCGCGCTGCGAGACAGCCGCGTCGAGCGGGCTTTCCATCCCCGGTTCTGCCACCTCGCCAGTGCGGTTGCGCATTGATCTGCTCCAAAGGGTCGCTTGTTGTGGGTTGATGCCCCCGGAGCGTTTAAGGAAGGGTGAAATTCGACATTTGCGTCGAATGAGGGGGAGTTTCCGGATGCCGGAAGAAGGGCTTGGGCGCTGCATCTGGTGCGGCACGGACCCGCTTTATGTCGCCTATCACGACACGGAATGGGGCGTGCCGGAATATGACAGCCGCGCCTTGTGGGAGAAGCTGGTGCTGGACGGGTTTCAGGCCGGGTTGGCGTGGATCACGATCCTGCGCAAGCGTGACGCGTTCCGGGAGGCGTTCCGGGGATTTGATCCCGAGGTGATCGCCGGTTGGGGCGAGGCGGAGGTGGCGCGCTTGCTGGCCGATCCGGGGATTGTCCGGCACCGCGGCAAGATCGAGGCCACCATCGGCAATGCGAGGGCCTGGCTGGAGGTGGAGGAGCGGGGAGGGTTCGATGCGCTGGTCTGGGACCATGTCGGCGGGGTGCCGTTGCGCAATGTCTGGGCAAGGCAATCGGAGGTGCCGCCATCGACCGAGATGTCGGAGCGGTTGTCGAAGGAGTTGAAGTGGCGCGGGTTCCGGTTCTGCGGGCCGACGATTGTTTATGCTTGGCTGGAGGCGACGGGGGTGGTGAACGACCATCTCGTCGGGTGTTTCCGACACCGGGAGGTGGCGCAGTTGGCGCGGTAGAGTCTTGCGAAGAAGGGGGGCGCTGCCCCCGTCCGTTCCGGATTCCCCCAAGTTATTTCGGGCCCCGGGATATTTCGGGCACATGGAGGGGGGGAGGGTGGCGAGGCGGGGCCACGCGCATTTGGCGGCCGGGGCCGCCGGCGTCAGCCGTCGGCGGCGATCAGGGTTTCGATCAGGGTGATCGCCTCGGGCGAAGACCAGTCGGCGTCGCCGCGCAGGCGCGCGATTTCCTGTCCCTCGGGGTTGAGGATCACCGTGATCGGCAGGCCGAATACGGCCATCTCGCGCGCGATCTGCTGGTTGATATCGCGGTGGAGCGGCAGGGCGGTGACGCCGATTTCCTCGAAAAAGCGACGGATCGCCTGCGGCGGGTTGCGGCCGGTGGCAAGGGTGACGACCTGAAAGCTCTCGCCGCCCAGCGTTTCCTGCAGGGTCTGCAGCGAGGGCATTTCCTCGCGGCAGGGGGCGCACCAGGTGGCCCAGAAGTTCAGCAGGACATATTGCCCGGCATAGTCGGCCAACGCGCCTTCGCCCTCGGTTTCGAGTTCGTAGGGCGAAGCGGAGGCGGCGACCGGGGCTTCATGCAGGACCAGCCCCCGCATCTCGCCGGTCAACAAGGCCGAAAGGTCCTGCGCCATGGCGGCGGTTGCGGCCATGTTTGCACCGAGGCCCGCCGCGATGTAAGCGGCGGTGAACAGCAGTTTGCGGACCATCAGGTTCCCCTTCGAGAAGGCATGCAGCATATGACCAAGACGGGCCCCTCCGACATCAGCCCCGACACTTCCGCCAACACCATGTGGGGCGGGCGTTTCGCCGCCGGTCCCGATGCGATCATGGAGGCGATCAATGCCTCGATCGGGTTCGACCAGCGGATGGCGCGTCAGGATATCGAAGGCTCCCGCGCCCATGCGGCCATGTTGGGCGCGGTGGGCATCCTGAGGGATAGCGATGCGGAGGCGATCCGGGAAGGCCTCCTCACGGTGTTGTCAGAGATCGAGGGCGGGGACTTCGCGTTTTCCACCGCGCTGGAGGACATTCACATGAATGTCGAGGCGCGGCTGAAGCAGATCGTGGGCGAGCCTGCGGGGCGGTTGCACACCGCGCGGAGCCGCAACGATCAGGTGGCGACGGACTTCAAGCTGTGGGTGCGGGGCCAGATGGATGCGGCGGTGGCGGGCATCGAGGCGTTGCAGCGCGCGTTGCTGGGGCAGGCGGAGGCGGGGGCCGACTGGGTGATGCCCGGTTTCACGCATCTGCAGACAGCGCAGCCTGTCACCTGGGGCCATCACATGATGGCCTATGTGGAGATGCTGGGGCGCGACGCGTCGCGGTTTCGGGACGCGCGGGTGCGGATGAACGAGTCGCCGCTGGGGGCGGCGGCACTGGCGGGGACGAGTTTCCCGATCGACCGGGAGATGACGGCTGCGGCGCTGGGGTTCGATCGGCCCGCCGCCAATTCGCTGGATGCAGTGAGCGACCGGGATTTCGCGCTGGAATTCCTCGGCGCGGCCAGCATCTGCGCGATGCATCTGAGCCGCTTTGCGGAGGAGTTGGTGATCTGGTCCAGCGCGCAGTTCCGCTTCGTGGCGCTGTCGGATCGTTTCTCGACCGGGTCCAGCATCATGCCGCAGAAGAAGAACCCCGACGCGGCCGAGTTGATCCGAGCCAAGGTGGGGCGGATATTCGGGGCCAATGTGGCGCTAATGATGGTGATGAAGGGGCTGCCGCTGACCTATTCCAAGGACATGCAGGAGGACAAGGAGCAGGTCTTTGACGCCGCCGACAACCTGATGCTGACGCTGGCGGCGATGGAGGGGATGGTGCGCGACATGGCGGCGAATGTGACGGCGCTGGAGGCGTCGGCGTCGAGCGGTTTCTCGACCGCCACCGATCTGGCGGATTGGCTGGTGCGGACGTTGGACATGCCGTTCCGCGAGGCGCATCATGTCACCGGTTCGCTGGTGAAGCTGGCCGAGGACAAGGGCTGCGATCTGCCGGACTTGACGCTGGCCGACATGCAGGGGGTGCATGGGGCCATCAGGCAGGAGGTGTTCGCGGTGCTGGGCGTGCATAACTCGGTCGCGTCGCGGGTGTCTTATGGGGGCACCGCGCCGGTGAGGGTGCGCGAACAGATCGCGCGCTGGCGGGGGATGCTGGGGTAGGGCTGGAACCGGGGCTGGACTCGCGGCGGGCGGTGGCAGAGACTTGGGCCAGCACCCGCTTCGCCAAGGAGACCGCCATGCGCCCCATTGCCCTGCTTTCGCTTCTGCTGGCGCTTGCCGCCTGTGGCGCCGATGGCGAGCCTGAAGCGCCGACGCGAACTGGCCTGTCGGCCAATGGACTGTCGGTCACTGGGCTGTCGGTCAGTGGCACGGTGAGTATCGGAATCACTGGCGGTTCCTGAGCCGTCGTCAATCCCTGTTGAACCCGAGCCCGATCGCGCCTACCTTCCGGGCTCCATGCCGGGAGCTTCAAGCGCCCGACCTTTTACTTGCGTCCAGACCCCTGAGGCTTCGATCCATGGAAAAAATCCCGATGACGCCCGGCGGCCTTGCCGCCCTGAACGGCGAATTGAAACTCCTCAAAAGCGTGGAACGCCCGGCGATCATCCAGGCGATCGCGGAAGCGCGCGCGCATGGCGACCTGTCGGAGAACGCGGAATATCACTCGGCCAAGGAAAAGCAGTCCTTCATCGAGGGCCGCATCAAGGAACTGGAAGGCACGATCAGCCTGGCGCAGGTGATCGACCCGAAAACCCTGTCCGGCCCGATCAAGTTCGGCGCGACGGTGGATCTGGTCGACGAGGAAACCGAGGAAAAGAAGACCTTCATGATCGTGGGCGAAGCCGAGGCGGATATCGAGCAGGGCCTGCTGAACATCAGATCCCCCCTTGCCCGCGCCTTGATCGGCAAGGAAGAGGGCGATAGCATCGAAGTGCGCACGCCCGGCGGGTCCAAGGATTACGAGATCGTCAAGATTTCCTATGTCTGATCCGGGGCCGACCCGGTTCCGACTGGCACTTCAGAACAAGGCAGATGCCGCCCATGTCGTCCTCTGACACGCCAACGCCGACGGTAAAGGGGCGCTCCGCGCCCACGGCGCTGGACCTTGGCCTCTATGCGCGGGCCGAGCCGGAAGCGCGGGTGACGGGGATCGAGGTGGTGGCCCTGGTGGTGTCGCTGCTGTGGATCGGGGCGGTGGTCTTTCTGGGATTCGCCACGCCCGAGGGCGAGGATGCGCCGAGCGGCTTGAGCCGGTTGCTGTCGATCCTTGCGGTCGTGCTGCCCCTTGCCCTGATCTGGGTGGCAGCGATGGCGGCGCGCACGGCGCGCGCCCTGCGACGCGAGGCGGCGCGGTTGCAGGCCTCCATCGACGCGATGCGGGCGGCCTATGTGGAACAACAGCAGCGCCATAGTTTCGAGATGAAGCCCGATATCGTCCAGAAGCTGGACGATCTGGTGGCGGCGCAGCGCGCCTCGGACAGCAAGCTCGCCACCTTCACGTCGCTGCGCAACGTGGAACCGGCCGAGATGCGCGCGGCGGTGCCGAAGGCGGCGCAACTGGCCGATGCGGGCCCGCCGCAGCCCGCGCTGGCGTTGAACCAGCCCGCCGAGCAGGAACCGATCACGGTTGCGGATTTCATCAAGGCGCTGAATTTCCCCGAGAACGAGCATGACAAGGAAGGCTTCCGCACGCTGCGCCGGGCGCTGGAGGATCGCGCGACCGAACGGCTGATCCGCGCGTCGCAGGATGTGCTGACGCTGCTGTCGCAGGACGGCATCTACATGGACGACCTGCGCCCCGACCGCGCCCGCGCCGAGGTCTGGCGGCGGTTCGGCAAGGGCGAGCGCGGGCGGCAGATTGCCGCCTTGGGCGGCATCCACGACCGATCCTCGCTGGTGCTGGCGGCGGGACGGATGCGCAAGGACCCGGTGTTCCGCGATGCGGTGCATCATTTTCTGCGCCATTTCGACCGGACCTTCATGGAGTTCGAGAAGAACGCCAGCGACGAGGAAATCGCCCATCTGGCCGATACCCGCACCGCCCGCGCGTTCATGCTGCTGGGGCGGGTGAGCGGGACGTTCGACTGAGGGGATGCTCGAGGTTGGGTGTCTTGCTTGCTGAGGGGACGAAGCATTCCGTCAGGAATTCGCGAGGGGGGTGATCTGCTTGGGAGGGTGGGCGACACTGGCCGGGAACCGGTACTCGCATCAACGCGCATGGCGGGTTTTCTGGACATTGAAGCACGCAAGAATACACATTGACCTATGTCGTTGATCCAAGACCTAGACCAAATAGTGAGAACGGTCTTGCCAACCGACCCCAGCTTTCGGGGGATAGGACGCGCGGAAATTGATCTTCACATCACTGAAGCCCGGCAGAATGCCCTCGCGAACGCGAAGGACGAATTCCTCCTGTCCCTGATGCGTCTTCTGGCACTCCCCGGGAACGAACATACGCGCCTGATCCCGAATACGGCCATCGCGGTCTTCCCCCTGAGGTTTGTGACCATTGGAAATGCCGTTCGCCTGCTCGATGCCGCGCCCGGTTTTGCCGAGGCGGTCTGGGGCGAATTGATCTCCATCAATGGAGTTTCCATCGACGAGATCGACGTCGCCGCAGAGAAATTTCTGGCGGGAACGAGGCAGCGAAGACGCGTCATCGGGCCAATCCTTTTCGCTTGGCCGGGCGCATTGCGCCGCTTGGGCGTTCATTCCGGCGGCGACACAGTCGACTACCGGATACGCAACGAGACGGGAGGGATCAGCGAACTGGTTCTGGATATGGCCGATGTGGTTCCCGGATCTGCGTTCTACCCCCGAAACGAGCACGGGAAAGGGGACGCTTCCTGGTCTCCCGAGTCCTATCTGGAGATAAAGGATTTCGGCGAGCGCGGAGTGCTGTTGGTCCTTCCAAGCTTTTTCGATCCCGGTGAAACATTGCTTTCAAGGGCGGTTTCCAAGGCGGCAGACCTCGTGAAATTGCGCCCTGACGCCCCCCTTCTTGTCGACGTTCGAGGAAATACAGGCGGCAACTTTCTCCGGACCATGCCGTTGATCGACGCAATATCGGAGGGCGCGGAAGATCGCAAAGTTGGTGTGCTGGTCGACAAGTTCACCTTCTCTGCCGCGGTGGTCTTCGTTGCCATCCTGAAGCACCGTCTGGGACCGAGGCTCAAGCTTGTCGGAGAAGAGATGGGGGACGGTCTGACCTTCTTTGCGGAGGGGGGAACGATCGACCTCCCGTCCAGCGGTGCGGTTGTCCGATACTCAACTGCGTTCCATGATTGGGCAGGGGGTCGCATCGACGAGACCACTCCAAGCGAGATCGCGAAAGAGATGGTCCCAGCCGGAACGCTGGAGTTGGGCCGTATGTGGATCGCACCTTCGGACGATGCCAAAACGCTGGATCGGTTCTGCCGGGAGGTTCTCGACAGCCTGGCTACCTAGCTGAAAGGCTCACTCCAGCGGCGGGCGCGGTGGGCGGGCCTTGTAGACCGGCAGGCGCCAGCCGAACGCTAGCGATCCGCCGCGCAGGATGAAGGCCACGGCGATGCAAGCCACCAACGCCAAGGTCGCGTCGCCGGTCAGCCGTTGGGTCGCGACAGCCGCCGCGGCCCCCGCGAGCGCGGCGGTGACGTAGAGCTTGCCGGTACGGATCAGCAGCGGCACCTCATTGGCGACGATGTCGCGCAGGAGGCCGCCGAAACACCCCGTGGCGATGCCCATCAGCACGATGATCGGGGCGGTATGGCCAAGGTCGGTGGCGGCGCGAACGCCTGCAGCGACCGCGATGGGCAGCGCCCCGGCGTCGAGCCACAGCAGCACCGTCTGGCGGCTTTCCAGCAGATGCGCGGTGAAGAACACCAGCACGGCCACGACGCAAGCGATGGCCAGCGGCAGGGGATCGGCGATCCAGAAGATCGTGCGGTCGAGCAACAGGTCGCGGACCGTGCCGCCGCCAAGGGCGGTCAGGCTGGCCAGAAACGCGAAGCCCACCAGATCGAGTTGCGCCCGCGATGCCGCCAGTGCGCCCGATGCCGCGAAGATCAGGGCCGAGGCGTAGTCGAGGGCGAGGACGGCCGTCACTTGGCGGATGATTTCTTGAACGGCGCCATGCCGGCGCGGGCCAACTCGTCGGCACGCTCGTTCTCGGCGTGGCCGGCATGGCCCTTGATCCATTTCCACGTCACGTCATGGCGCGCCTGCGCGGTATCGAGCCGTTGCCACAAGTCGACATTCTTGACCGGCTTGCGGGTCGAGGTCTTCCAGCCGTTGCGCTTCCAGCCATGCAGCCAGCCGGTGATGCCGTTCTTCACATAGGCGCTGTCGGTGATGATGGTCAGTTTGGACGGACGCTCGAGCGCTTCAAGGGCGGAGATGGCGGCCAGAAGCTCCATCCGGTTGTTGGTGGTGTCGGCCTCGCCGCCTTGCAGGGAGCGCTCCTTCACGATGGTGTCGCCGTCGCGCGCCAGCAGCAGCGCGCCCCAGCCGCCGGGGCCGGGATTTCCCGAGCAGGCACCATCGGTATAGGCGAAAAGATCAGGCATGGTCGGCGGGCTTTCGGGCAAGGATCAGGACATAGGGATCGACGCTGCCCAAGAGGCCAGCCGCGCTGTCGGCGGCGGTCTGGGTGACGATCAGGCCTTGGGCGATGACCATGTCCGTCAACTCGCGCTCGGAGAAATAGGCATAGCGGCGGCCAAGCGCGTCGCGGGCAGCCCCCGTGCCAGTCTTCATGCCGAGAAAGAACGCGCCCGAGGGCCTGAGCGCCTGCACCAGTGCCGCGATATGGCGGGGCACCGATGTGCGGGGGGCGTGGAGCAGGCTGAAGCTGGCCCAGATGCCGTCGTAAAGTGCGGTGCCGGTGATGTCGTCGAAACTGGCCAGCCGCGCCGGGACGCCGAGGACGTGGGCGGCATCGACGAAGGCCTGGGTGGCGTCGATGGCATCGACGCGGTGGCCCTGCGCCATCATGTGCGCGGCGTGATGGCCGGGACCACAGCCGAGATCGAGGATATGGGCATGGGGCGGCAGCATCGACAGGAACAGGTCGAGCGCGCCCTTCTGGTCGGGCGTCATCTCGATGGCGGCATAGCGCTGCGCCTCGGCCGCGTAGACAGCGATGGTTCGGGCATCCCTCATGGCGCGAAGAGGAACCCAATGGCGAGGCAGAATACAACCACCGAGGTCAGGATCAGGCGGAGCGGCAACCACCATGCGGGGGCCATGCCCCGGCGGACGCAGGCATAGTCGATCGCCAGCAGGGCGATGAACCCGGCGATGAGTGCCAAGATCTGGCTGGAGTGCGCCTGGCCGGTGAAGAAGAAGATCCAGAGCGCGGGAAGGACCGACAGGCACAGGCCGATGGGCATCCAGGGGCCACCCGACTTGGCCGCAAAGCCCCAGATCACCCCTGACATGAAACACAGGATGACCATGCCATAGGCTGCGAGGAGGGGGACCCCGACGAGGGCCGGGCCAAACGGCATCGGCGGCAGGTAGTCGAGCAGGAGGGGCACGGCGCTGGCCCCGCCCCAGAGGAACGGGATCAGGCCCGCAAGGCCGAGGATAAGGGCGGAAAGGGGGATACGGGTCATGCCCGCCTCCATGGCGCGGCGCGGGCCGCGAGGCAAGGGCCGGTGCGGTTTGGGAGGGAGGGATGGGTGGGGGTTCGCCGGTGGGAGGGCGGCGAGGGGAGCCGTAGGTGCGGGTGGGCAATGCGGGTCGCGGGCGGTGTGGGGCGGGGCCGGTGCGGGGGGCGGTGCGGGGCAGGGCCAGTGCGGTCGCGTGTGGTCAGCCAGACCGAGGCCCTGTATCCGGCTCCGGCCCTGTGCCCGAGGCTGTCGCGGAGCGGGCAAGCGCCTCGACCAGCCGCATGCGCGCGGCGGGAGCAGGGCGGTCGCCGAGGCTGGGGGCCAGATGATGCGACAGGAAATGTCCGGTGACCCGCAGCCCATCGACCACGTCGGCCACGGAACCCGGTGCGCCGGTCAGGACCGGGGGCAGGGGCAACAACCGATCCGCCCAGACCCCCGCCGCCGTCCGCGCCACGGCGCGCCCGGTGCGGGGCGAGACGAAGGCCAGATCCTCGGCGCTGCCGGTCAGGGCGCAAGTGGCAAGGTCGAGGCCAAAGCCCATCTCGGTCAGCAGCGCCATCTCCCAGCCCAGATAGGCGCGCGCCCAGTGATCCGCGCCCAAGCCATCGAGGACCGCCAGAGAGCGGGCGTAAAGTGCCGGATAGGCCGCGCGTTCCGGCAGGGCGAAGGCCAGAAGCGCACAGACCGCCGACAGGCCCGCGAGGGCAACGCGGTCATCCATCACCTCGGCCGCGCGTCCCTTGACCACCTCGACGGCGTAACTGCCGATGTGATCCGAGAGGCGCGCCCGCCAGGTGACATCGAGTTGCGCGCCGACCTGCAGCAGAGGCGCCATCTTGCGGGACGCCCCGCCGGGCACGACGCCGAGATGGCGGCCCTGCGCCTCGGTGAACATCTCGAGGATCGCCGCCGCCTCGCCATGGCGGCGGACCGCCAGCAAGATACCTTCCGCGCGCCAATCCATGGGCAGGGTTATTGCGCCATAGAGCGCACAGCGCACGGGAAAACGACATCGGCCCCGTAGAAATAGGGCGGTGCCCATGGCATTGATCCGGGGATGTTCCCGGCACTCCCCCGCCAGGCCCGACGGACGGCCGCCCTTATCGCCGTTCTGGCGGCTGGTTCAGTCGTCGCGATGTTCGCCCACAACATGCAGACCGGGCAGTATGGCGGTGCAATGGCGACCATCTGGGCGCTGGCGAGGTTCTTCACGATCCTCACCAATCTGGCCGTGGCGGTGACGTTCGGCATGGCCGCTTCGCGGCGGGGCGGGTTCGCGGCATCGCAGCATGGCAACGAGGCGGCGCCATGGATTGCGGCGCTGACGCTGGCGATGGTGCTGGTGGGCGGAACCTATCATGTTCTGCTGGCGGGGATCACCGACTTTGTCGGGCTGGGGGCCTGGGCCAATCACGGCCTGCACAGCGTGGTGCCGGTTGCGTGCCTGCTCTGGTGGCTGGCTTACGCGCCCAAGCGCACGCTTGATTACGGCGATCTGCCGATGTTTGTCCTGTGGCCGTGCCTCTACGTCGCCTATGCGCTGGCCCGCGGCGCGGCGGACGGGGTGTATCCCTATCCGTTCATGGACCTGCCCGAGAAGGGGGCCGTGGAAGTGGCGTTCAATCTGGCCGGGCTGTCGATTGCCCTGCTGATCGGCGGCGTGTTTTTCGTGATGATCGGCAAGTTCACCGACAGGTAGGGCCGCGTTGTGTGGGTCGATTTGCGCCGGCTGCGCCGTCGCGGGTTTGAGTGTTTGCGCCGGCTGCGCCGTCGCGGGGGGGGGCAAATTTTCTGCGAAAGTTTGCGGGACAACCGCGGGGGACGGGCCTGTGGCCTGCGCCGCAAGAGAAGACGAGTTTTTTTGCCAAGATGAAAGAGGGGCGGTGTGTCCGGCCTCTCAGGTCAGGCCGTCCTCGTCGAGGAGGTGGCGCCCGGAGCGATCTTCCACCTCGATCACCCAAAGGTCCGGGTCGAAGCCGCGTTGGCGGGTGATCGTGGCATCGACCGCAGCCTCGGCGCCCTGGGACAGGACCATCCATGTGCGCGCGCCGGTGAGGGGGTCGAAGCTGCGCTGGTAGAGGGTGGCGGTGCCGTCGAGCGGCGATTGCTTGACGAGGATCGCGCCGGCCGTGCCGTCGCCGCGTGCGACGATGAAGGCGGGAATGTCGGCCAGTCGCAGGCGCGCGAGATAGGCCGCAACCCAGAATTCAGCGGTCAGGCGGGGCGGCGTCATCTGCCGCCTTTCAAGGGGCGCCATCCTTGAAATTCAGGCCCATTTCCGTGTAGCGCGCTGCTTCGTCCAGCCAGCCGGGACGGACTTTCACCTGCAGGAACAGATGCACCGGATGGCCGGCAAATTCGGCGATCTCCTCTCGGGCGGCCTTGGAGATGGCCTTGATCGTCTCGCCGCCCTTGCCCAGCAGGATGCCCTTGTGGCCATCGCGCGCGACATAGATCGTCTGGTCGATCCGGGCCGAGCCATCCTTGCGGTTTTCCCAGTTCTCGGTCTCGACGGTCAACTCGTAGGGCAGTTCCTGATGCAGGCGCAGGGTCAGCTTCTCGCGCGTCATTTCGGCCGCGATCATCCGCATCGGCAGGTCGGCGATCTGATCCTCGGGGTAGAGCCACGGGCTTTCTGGCACTTCCAACGCCAGCCACGCGCGCAATTCCTTGATGCCATAACCCTTCTCGGCCGAGATCATGTAGGTCTGGGCGAAGGGGAAGGCCTGATTCATGTCTTCGGTCAGCTTGAGCAGATGCGGTGCTTCCACCCTGTCGATCTTGTTGATCGCCAGCGCCACTTTCCGGTCGCCCGCGCGTTCCCTGAGGCCGTCGAGGATGGCCTGCACGCCCTCGGTCAGGCCGCGCTGCGCCTCGATCAGCAGGACCACGACATCGGCGTCGGCGGCGCCGCTCCACGCGGCGGCGACCATTGCGCGGTCGAGCCTGCGGCGGGGGCGGAACAGGCCGGGGGTGTCGACGAAGATCAGTTGGCTGTCGCCCTCCATCGCCACGCCGCGGATGCGCGCGCGCGTGGTCTGCACCTTGTGCGTCACGATGCTGACCTTCGCGCCCACCATCTTGTTCAGGAGCGTGGATTTGCCCGCATTGGGCTCTCCGATCAGGGCGATGAAACCGGCGCGGGTGGGCATTGGGGTGGTCCTTACGGGGAAGTCAGAGGGGCGGCATAGCCGGTTTGACGCCCACGCGCCAGCGGTTGGGGCGGCCAAGCGTCGCCCGGATCACGAGACGCGGTCGAGCAGCGCCTGCGCGGCCAGTTGCTCGGCCTGGCGCTTGGCACGGGCCTCGGCTTCCGCCGCCTCGCCGCTGGCGAGCGTGGCCCGCACGCGGAACACCGGCGCGTGGTCGGGGCCGGAGCGGGCGACTTCCTCGTAGGCGGGCGGCTCCATGCCGCGGGCCTGCGCCCATTCCTGAAGCGCCGTCTTGGCGTCGCGGGCATCCTGCTCGACCCCGGCGATGCGATCCCCCCAGAGGCGCAGCACCACGTCCTGCGCCGCGCCGAACCCGGCATCGAGGTAAACGGCGGCGATCACCGCCTCCATCGCGTCGCCCAGAAGCGCCATGCGCCGCCGCCCGCCCGCGCTCATCTCGGACTTGCCCAGCCGCATCGCCGCGCCCAGATCGATCTGGCGCGCCACGTCGGCGCAGGTTTCCTTGCGCACCATCGCGTTGAAGCGCGGCGCCAACTGCCCCTCGCGCGCGGCCTCGTCCGCCGCCAGCACGGCCTGCGCCATCACCAGGCCCAGCACGCGGTCGCCGAGGAATTCCATCCGCTGATTGTCGGCGCGGTTGGGCGAGGACAGCGAAGAATGGGTCAGCGCGCGGGCCAGAAGGGCGGGATCGGCGAAGGCATGGCCGAGCCTGCCCATGAACTCGGTCAATTCGCGCGACGGCTTCACCTGTCCGGTCTTTACTCGATAGCCCGGAAGAACCGATCCGATCGCCAAGTCCAGAAATAGATCATCCGCTGACCGGCGGACGAGAAGATGACCCGGTCGGCGCGGCCCAGCAGATTTTCCGCCGGAACGAAGCCGACGCCGCCCACCGATTGCGGGAACCGCGAATCGATGGAGTTGTCGCGGTTGTCACCCATCACGAAGTAATGCCCCTCGGGCACGACGAATTCTGGCGTGTTGTCGCCGCGGGTGCCTGCTTCGATGTTGAGGATCGAATGGGTCACGCCGCCCGGCAGCGTCTCGGTGAAGCGCTCCTTCGAGCAGATGTCGCCCTCGCCAACTGGATCATTGGAGCAGCGCGGGAAGTTGCCCTGCGGCCCCTGCGGCTCCATCAGTTCCTCGAAGGCGGCTTCGGGGGCCAGTTGCACCGGTTCTCCGTTGATATGCAAAACGCCGTCGATCACCTGAATGCGGTCGCCGGGCAGGCCGATGACGCGCTTGATGAAGTCGGTGCCATTGGTCGGATGGCGGAACACCACGACGTCGCCCCGCTCGGGGTCGGACCCGAAGATGCGGCCCGAGAAGGGGCACATCGAGAACGGGCACGAGTGGCGCGAATAGCCATAGGCCATCTTGTTGACGAACAGGAAATCGCCGATCAGCAGCGTGTCCTTCATCGAGCCGGAGGGGATCCAGAACGGCTGGAACAACAGGGTGCGGAAAATGCCCGCGATCAACAGCGCCCAGAACACGGTTTTCACCGTCTCCATGATCCCGCCTTCGGATTTTGCCATGCCGTTGCCTTTCCGTGTGCCGCGTCCTGTCGCTGCGCGGTTCTTGCGCGCGGCCCCTCGCCAAGTCAAGCAACCCGCCATCATGTGAGCCTGTGGGGCGCCATTTGCGTGCGGTGTTCAGGGCCGGGGACCGCCCACCGGGAACTCCGCTCCCTGATGCAGGCCGCGCCCTTGCCCTTTCATCTTGGCAAAAAAACTCAAAAGCCCGGCCAGCAAGGGGCGCTGATGCCGGACACGGCGCGGCGTCAACTCACCTTGCGGCGCGGTGCGTTTGACAGCCGCGGGCGCTTGCTTTCTTCCGGAGCGGGCAGCGCCTCGATCATCACCACGGCCTGCGCCCAGGGGTGGTCGTCGGTCAGCGTCACGTGGATCACGGCGGCATAGCCATCGGGTGTCATGGCATCGAGGCGCTGGCGCGCCCAGCCGGTGACCTCCATCACCGGCTGGCCCGAGCGGAGGTTGCGCACCGACATGTCCTTCCACGAGATGCCCATGCGCAGGCCGGTGCCCAGCGCCTTGGAGCAGGCCTCCTTCGCGGCCCAGCGCTTGGCATAGACTTCGGCGGGCTTGGGCGACCTTTCGGCCCGTGCCTGTTCCGTCGCAGTGAACACGCGGTTGCGAAAGCGGTCGCCGAAACGGTCGAGCGCGCGGGCGATCCGTTCGATATTCGCAAGGTCGGTGCCGATGCCGAGGATCATGCCGGGGTCAGTCGTGCCGCGCGGTGACGGTGGCCGTTGCCCGGTTGATCACCACCCGCAGGGGCGACATCACGCTG
>JBBQHZ010000050.1:0-23974 GCA_038324445.1 Rhodobacterales bacterium
TGGGGCATGACCTTTCTGGCGCTCCTCGGATATGTCGCGACCGCGTCGACGCCAGTTGATCCTCCTGCACCGGGTGACGCGATCATCTGCCTTGGCGCGGGAATGTCCAAGACGCAAGGGTGGGAAGTGGCTGACAGCGCGTCGATCCGGCGCGCAATGACCTGCGATCTGCTCTATGACGAAGGGGTGGCGCCGGTCATCCTGTTCACCGGCTACGGACAGGAGATCAGCTCGGCCGCAGCCGCCATGGCGCGCGTGGCGATGGAACAGGGATTGCCGCAAGAGGCGATCATCCTGGAGGAACGGGCACAGTCCACGATCCAGAACGCCGCCTTTTCGATGGCATTGCTTCCGCAGGATACGCGCCGGGTCATCGTCGTGACCGACCGGTTTCACCTGCCCCGCTCTGCCGTGATCTTCCGGGGGCTGATGGAGGCGGAAGTGGAGGTGGTCATGGTGGCAACCGATCCGCGCTTCTATACGCTGGTGCCATCGGACGGACGCAGCCCGCTGATCTGGATCATGCGCGAAGCGACGGCGATCTGGACCAATGCCGCGCGGGGCGTGGCCTATACGCTGGGCGGGATGGCGGGCATCGACCACGACACCCGCATCGCGTGGTTCAACTAGGCCGCCTTACCGGAACGCGGTCAGTCGGCCATCCTCGGTCACGACCAGCAAGATGTCATTGACCACGATGGGATGCGCGGCGGCACCCTGGCGCAGTTCGGCGGTGCCGATCAGCGCGCCGGATTCGGGGCTGAAGAACCGCACGCGGCCATCGCCCGACGCCACGACCAGCCGTCCTCCGGCCAGGATCGGGCCGAAATGGGTATAGACCGCGCGACGGCGGCGTTCGCGGTCGGCAACGTAGAGCGGCAATTCGGTGCCCCAGACCCGTGCGCCGGTCGTCGCATCAAGCCGGATCAACTCGTTTCGGTCCGAAACGAAGAACAGATCGCCCCCGGTGACAAGCATGGGTGAATAAGCCCCCTCGTCCGCCGTCCAGAGCCGCGCGCCGGTACCCGGATCAAGCGCCGCCACCCGGCCCGACTGGTTGCCCGCATAGATGCGCCCGTTGGCAATGACCGGATCGCTGGTGATGTCGTTGACATTGGCATAGGCCACGCCATTGCGCCCGCCGGTGACCGATGTCGTCCAGAGCGCCGCACCCGAAAGGCGCAACGTGCCGACGATTTCGCCCGATCCGAAGGGGAATGCCACGATCCGCTCGGTGACGGCCGGGGCCGCCCCCCCGCTCAGCACCGCGGCAGAGGGTGAGGCCGGCAATTGCCAGATCAGCCCGCCCGTGGCGATATCGAGGGCCCAGGCCTCGTTGTTGCGGCTGACGATGTAAACCCGCTCGCCTGTCACCGTCGGCGCACCGATGCCCGCATTCAGGCGCTGGCGCCATTGCACGGCGCCGGTTGCAGCATCCATCACCACCAACTCGCCGAAGCCCGTGGTGGCATAGACCCGCCCGCCGACAACTGCCAAGCCACCGCCGGAGACTTCGCCGCCGCGGTCAAAGCCCGGCTGCAGGTCGGCGCGCCAGACGGCACCGCCGCTGGCAAGATCGGTGGCCACGACACCCGCCGTAGCGTCCATCGTGAACACCCGCGCGCCGTCCGACACGGGATCGGCGGTAATGCGGTTGCGGCGCGAATTACCCTCACCGATCGCGGCACTCCAGACCTGCGTCAGGTTGCTGCCGAGGGTGGCATGCGGCGTGCGGTTGGTCGCGTCATAGCCGCGCTGGTTCCACGACGCGAGGCGCTGGGGCGCGGGCAGGCTGATTGCGCGGGGCGCGTCGGCGGCGGCCGGGTTGATCTGCCCGCCGCCACCCTGCAGCGTCTGCGACAGCGGCACGTCGATCGAGAATCGCTCGCCTGACAGCCGTTCTTCCCGGTCGCAGGCGCTCAGAAGCAAGGTCGAGGCGCAGATCAAGACGCCCGTTCGGACCATACGGCGCGACAAGCCTGTGCCCCGGCGCAAGGCGTCTTGGAACAATTGCGCGTTCCGGGCGAAGATCGTGCCTTGGGTGCTCATTCCGCCTCCACCACTCGTTTTGGGGCAAGGCCGTGGCCCGTTCCCGTCAAACTCTGCCACCGGAACCTTGCCGGGGGCCTATTCTTCCACCGCCGGGGCTGGATCCTCGGCTGGCGTCTCGACTTCTGCCGGGGCCGCACCAAGGGCGGGCGCCTCGGCAGGCACTTGCGCTTCTTCCGGCACCGTTTCGGGCCCAGGTTCCAACACCGTTTCGGGCTCGGGCTCAGGCGCGGGGGCGGTATCCACAAGGCTTGCGCCACTTTCCAGCGCCACAATCAACTGTGACGCGCGTTGTTGCAAGCCTGCGGTTGCGGCAGCGCTGCGTTCGATGGCGCGCAAACGCTCAAGCCCGGCCTCCAGATCGCCCGACCGGATGTCGAGGATGGCCAGTTGCTCGTCCGCCAGCGACGCATAGGGCCTGCCGGGTTCTGCGATGGCTTCAAGGATCAGACGCGCCTCGGCTTCCGGGGCGGGGTCCATCATTTCGGCCTTCAAGAGCGCCAGATCGGCATAGCGCCGGTCAAGGCCGGGCATCTCGGCACTGGCGCGCAGGGTTGCTGCTGCATTGGTGATTTCCTCGGGCGTCGCGGCTTCACCGGCTGCCAGCAGCGCTAGAATGACCTCGGCTTCGGGCGTCGTGGCGTCCACCGCCATCAGCGCCGCCGTGCGGGCATCGGGATCGGTCGTGTCGAGCGCCGCCAGAAGCGCATCGCCAAAGGCCTGTGCGCGGGCGCGGTCCTGCGCGCCTTGCCATTCGCGGTAAGCCGCGCCGCCGACAACACCGAGAACCACCAGAACGGCGATCCAGCCCCAGCGCCTGAACAGCGCGAAAAGCTGGTCGCGGCGGACTTCTTCCGTGACTTCATCAATGAAACTGTCGGTATTGGCCATTGTCGCCGCCCTGTCCGCGTAGCACTTCGTTCTCGCAGGGACTTACCCCGCCGCGGCCCATGGGTGCAAGGCCCTGCGCCGCATGGACTTTCGGGACTGTTCGCCAGGGGTGTGGTCGGGGCCGTCAGAGGGAGACAAAATCGCCAATCTGAACCGCATCGTTCACTCTTGTGCTGGCGCAGCATAGAAAGTAATCTGAACCAGTCAGTTCAGCGTATCTTCCTGAACATCGGATGACGTCCCCATTCCCTTGTGCAATGGATGGGCTGAAAAAGGTTGGCGCTATGAAGCTGTTTCCCCTTGTGACCGCGGCGCTGGTCTGCGTCGCGCTCTATTTCGTGGTGCTGGATCGGGACAACCTGATCGCCTTTGCGGGCCGCTTCTTGCCCGAACCCACCAATGCAGCGGGCGAGATGCCGTTGGTGGATGACGCCGTTCCTGCCGTCGATGACGATGGCCGGGTGCAGGTCGTGATCCGCCGGTCCGAGGCGGAAATGGCGGAAAACGCGGTGTTGCTGCGGGGCCGGACCGAGGCGCTGCGCCTTGTCGAAGTGGCGTCCGAGGCATCGGGGCGGATCATCTCCACCCCGATCCGGGCCGGTGCCTTTGTCGAGGCGGGTCAGGTCCTGTGCGAGATCGACCCCGGGACCAGCCAGACCGCGCTGGAAGAAGCGCAGGCCCGTCTGGCCGAGGCGCAGGCGCGGGTGCCCGAGGCGGAAGCGCGTGTGCCCGAAGCCGCCGCCCGCCTGCCAGAAGCGCGCGCGATGCTGGCGCAGGCCCGCGCGCAACTGACCTCGGCCGAGATCGACGGCAACGCCGCGTCGCGGCTGGCGGAATCCGGTTTCGGCTCGGACACCCGCGCGGCATCCGCCGCGGCGGGCGTCGCCGGGGCACAGGCGGGCGTTGAAAGCGCTATGGCGGGTGTCGAGGCCGCGCAGGCCGGTGTGCAATCGGCGGAGGCCGGCGTTCAATCGGCATTGGCCGGCGTGCGCGCCGCCGAGGCGGGCGTGACCCGCGCGCAGGACGCGATCGGTGATCTGACCATCGTGGCCCCGTTCGAGGGGCTGCTAGAAATCGACACCGCCGAGCTTGGCGCGTTGATGCAGCCCGGTACCGTTTGCGCCACCATCATCCAGCTTGACCCGATCAAGCTGGTGGGCTTCGTCCCTGAGGCACAGGTCGACCGCGTCCGCGTCGGGGCGACGGCGGGTGCCACGCTGGCCTCGGGCCAGCAGGTGGTGGGTGAGGTCACATTCCTCAGCCGCTCTGCCGATCCGCAGACGCGGACCTTCCGGGTGGAAATCACCGTCGGCAACACCGATCTTGCGATCCGCGACGGGCAGACCGCCGATATCCTGATCCAGACCGAAGGCGTGTCGGCGCATCTGCTGCCCTCCTCCGCCCTGACGCTGAGCGACGAGGGCCAACTGGGTGTGCGGATCGTGGTGGACGGCGTGGTCGAGTTCGTCGAAACCCGCATGCTGCGCGACACGCCGCGCGGCGTCTGGCTCAGTGGACTGCCCGAGGTGGCGGATGTGATCGTCGTGGGCCAGGAATTCGTTTCGGCAGGCGTCGCGGTGCGAACCGTGCTTGAGGAGTTGACGCAATGATCGGTCTGATCGACTGGGCCGCCTCCCGCGCCCGGATGGTGATTGCCTTCGTGATCCTGTCGCTGACGGTGGGTGCCGCCGCTTATATCGGCCTGCCAAAGGAGGGCGAGCCCGATATCGACATTCCAGGCCTCTTCGTCTCGGTTCCTTTCCCTGGCATCTCCGCCACCGACAGCGAACGCCTGCTGATCCGCCCGATGGAGGCCGAGTTTCAGGATCTTGACGGGCTGCTGTCGATAAACTCGACCGCGTCCGAAAGCTATGCCGGCATCTTCCTCGAGTTCGAGTTCGGGTGGGATGCGGGTGCGACGATCGCCGATGTCCGCGACGCCATGGGCCGTGCCGAGGTGCAGTTTCCCGCCGGTGCCGAAAGCTATTCGATCAACGAAATCAACTTCTCCGAATTCCCGATTATCATCGTGGCGCTGTCGGGCGATGCGCCCGAACGCACGCTGATCCGGCTCGCCAACGAGATGCAGGCCGATCTGGAGGCGCTGGGTCCGGTGCTTGAGGCCGGCCTTGCCGGCACCCGCGACGAAATGCTGGAGGTGATCGTCGATCCCCTCGCGCTGGAAGCCTATGATGTCACCGCTGCCGATCTGGTGAACGCGGTGCAACGCAACAACCAGCTGATCGCGGCGGGCGAGGTCGACACCGCCAGCGGCTCGATCTCCGTCACCATCCCGTCCAGCTTCGACAACCCGCAAGACGTCTACAACCTTGCCATCTCGGTCAACGGCGACCGCGTCGTGACTTTGGGCGATCTGGCGGATATCCGGCTGACCTATCAGGACCGGACCGGCACCGCGCGCTACAATGGCGAGACGACGGTAGCGTTGCAGGTGGTCAAGCGGCAGGGCTTCAACATCATCGATACCGTGGAGCTGATCCGCGCCGAGGTGGAGCGGGTGCAATCCACCTGGCCCGAAGAATTGCAGGCCTCGGTCCATGTCGAAACAACCCTCGACCAATCGGTGCAGGTAGATGGCATGGTCAGCCAGCTGGAAGGCTCGGTCCTGACCGCGATCGCTCTGGTGATGATCGTGGTCCTCGCGGCGCTCGGCACCCGCTCGGCGCTGCTGGTGGGCTTCGCGATCCCGACATCGTTCCTGCTGTGCTTCATCCTGCTCGGGATCATGGGCATAACGATTTCCAACATCGTGATGTTCGGTCTGATCCTTGCGGTGGGGATGCTGGTGGACAGCGCCATCGTCGTCGTCGAATACGCCGACCGTCGGCTGGCCGAGGGCGCGCGCCCGATGCAGGCCTATACCGAGGCCGCCAAGCGGATGTTCTGGCCCGTCGTCTCCTCGACCGCGACCACGCTTTGCGCGTTCCTGCCGATGCTCTTCTGGCCCGGTGTGCCGGGCGAGTTCATGGGCATGCTGCCCGTCACGCTGATCTTCGTTCTGTCCGCATCGCTGATCGTGGCGCTGATCTACCTGCCGGTTCTGGGCGGCGTCGCGGCACGGTTCTCGCGCATCATCGACCGGTCGGCGGCGACGCTGAAGGGGCTGGTGCCCTGGTATCTGGTGCGCCTGGCCCTCACCATCGGCATGGGCTACGTGATGTTCCTGTCGGCGCTGCAGGTCGTGCGCCCGGGCGTGCTGGTGGCCTTTCCGGATACGCTGTCGCCGATGATCCAGATGGGCATCAGTGGCGCGATCTTCGTGGCGGTCTGCGTCGTGATGTCGGTGCTTGTCTCTTCCATCCAGCTTCCGCCGCGGCAGGGCCGGGTGCAATCCGGCTACCGCCGCAACTGGTTTGGCTGGGTGATCCATTTCCTCACCGGCAACCCGATCATGCCACTGGTCACCATCGCCGCCGTTGTGGCCTTCGTGGTCGCCGTGTTCATGTATTTCGGGGAGAATTCCAACGGCGTCGAGTTCTTTGTAGAGACCGAGCCGGAAAGCGCCATCGTCTATGTCCGGGCGCGCGGCAACCTGTCGGTGGATGAACAGGACGCGCTGGTGCGGCAGGTCGAAGAGCTGGTGATGAACCAGCCCGGCGTGCGCGATGTCTTCGCCTTTGCGGGCGATGGCGGCCTCAACAGCAACACTGGCGGTGCGGCCGCGCCCGCCGACACAATCGGTCAGGTGCAGATGGATCTCGAGCCGTGGGGCACGCGCCCGGATGGCGACCAGATCCTGGCACAATTGCAACTGCGCCTTGACCGCCTTCCAGGCATCGAGACCGAGATTTTCGCCGCCTCTACAGGTCCGGGCGAAAGCAAGCCGATCTCGCTGCGTCTGGTAGGGGACAATTGGGAGGAGTTGCAGGAAGCCACCCATATCGTGCGCACCTATTACGAGAACCTAGATGGTTTGACGCTGATCGAGGACACTCTGCCACTGCCGGGCATCGACTGGCAGATCAATGTCGATGTGGAGGCGGCGGGCCGCTTCGGGGCGGACGTCGCGACCGTGGGCGCGATGGTGCAACTGGTCACTCGTGGCATCCTGCTCGACACGATGCGGGTGCCATCCTCGGACGAGGAAATCGACATCCGCGTGCGGTTCCCGGAAGAAGCCCGCGTGCTCTCCACCCTCGACAGCCTGCGGGTCCGCACCAATGACGGCCTGATCCCGCTGTCGAACTTCGTCAGCTACGAGCCGACGCCGCAACTGGCCACGATCGAACGGATCGACCAGCAACGCTTCTTCCTGGTGAAAGCCGACGTCTTGCCCGGTCTGGTGGCGGTGACGGATGCCGACGGCGCCATCGTCTCGGTGCTGCGCGACATGGCCGAAGTGACAACCGGCGGCGACGCCGATCTGACCCATGACGGCACCGGCTACCAGCTTTTCGCCGCCAATGACGGGGCCACTGTCGACTCCCTGCTGGCAGGACTGGCGGATGAAAGCCTGACCACAACGCCGATCAATGCCAATGAGCGCATCGCCCAGATCACCAACTGGCTGGAGGCCGAAGACCCCCTGCCCGCCTCGGTCAGTTGGGAGTGGGCGGGTGACACCGAGGAGCAGGCAGAAAGCCAGGCCTTCCTGTCGTCAGCCTTCGCCGCTGCGCTGGGATTGATGTTCATCATTCTGCTGGCGCAATTCAACTCTATCTACAATTCGGTCCTCGTGCTTCTGGCCGTGGTCTTGTCGACGACTGGCGTGCTGATCGGGATGCTGGTGATGGATCAGACCTTCTCGATCATCATGACCGGCACCGGGATCGTGGCGCTGGCGGGCATCGTGGTGAACAACAACATCATCCTGATCGACACCTATCAGGAGTTCTCGCGCTACATGCCGCATCTGGAGGCAATCGTGCGCACCGCGCAGGAACGCATCCGCCCGGTGCTGCTGACCACCATCACCACAATGGCCGGTCTGGCGCCGATGATGTATGGCATCTCGCTCGATTTCGCGGCGGGCGGTTATACCATCAACAGCCCCACGGCGCTGTGGTGGACGCAACTGGCCACCGCCGTGGTCTTTGGCCTCGGCATCGCCACGGTCCTGACGCTGATCCTGACGCCGTCCCTGCTGGCGCTGCGGATCTGGTTCTGGACCATCGTAATCGGCTTCTTCAAGGGCCTCGCGCGCCTCGGGGCCAAGAGCGTGAGCCAGCGCGCGCAGGATTGGGCGCTGCAGCGTCAGGCCCGTCGGGCGTATGATCCGGTCATCTTCTGGGACGAGGCACCCGCGCTGGCGGCTCCGCTGCCGGTCGAAGCCGCCGTGCTGCCGGTGCCCGCCGCCACCGCCGCGCCGGCGGTGCGGCCCGCGCCCGAGGATCTGCCACCGCAGCCCGATCCCTACGCGGATACGGAACTCGACACCGAGGCAAAGCCGACCACGCCACTTCGCGCCGCCGAATAGGCGCGGAGCGGACGGGGCTTATACGGGGACTAGATGGGGCTGGCCACTCGCAGGCGCGGCAGCACCCACAGCGCCAACGCCAGTGTCAGCGCGGCCGCCAGCGCAATCGCCGCGATCATCGGTGTGGCGGTGCCGTCGAAGAACGGCCCCGTCACGGCCACGAAGGCGCCGCCCGTGATCATCTGAACCGTGCCGCCAAAGGACGAGGCCAGCCCGGCAATCTCGCCGTGGTCATCCAGCGCCATCACCATAGTCGCCGGGATGATCAGCCCAAGGCCGGCATTGCCCGCCATCAGCAACGCGATGATGACCGGCAGGCTGGCCAATCCGGCCAGCGCCAGCACCAGCAGGACCGCCGTCGCCGCCGCGAAAAGCAGCGCCGAATAGCGGATCATCGCGGCCATTCCGATGCGCCCACCGATGATGCCCGCGAATTGCGAGGCGCCGATGAACGCCATCGCGTTGGCAGCGAAGGCGAGGCCGAACTGCACCGGGCTGAGGCCGAACTGGCCGGAATAGACGAAGGCGGCGCTTGACAGGAACACGAAGAAACTGGCGAAGCCGAAGGCGCCGACAAAGGTCAGCCCGATGAAGCCCGGATCGGACACAAGCACCCGCAGGCCGCGGCCCATCGAGGTGAGGTTGATCTTCACCCGGTCCTGTCGCGCCAGTGTTTCCGGCTGGAACAGCAGCGTGACGAGGATGCTCAGCACCGCGGTCGCGGCCATGGCCCAGAAGATCAGCCGCCAACTGCCAATGGCCAAAAGGCCCGCCCCCGCCAGCGGGGCCAGCATCGGCGAGACGGAAATCACCATCATGATGGCGGCCATGATCCGCGCGGCCTCGGGCCCCGTCGCCATGTCGCGGATGATCGCGCGCGGCACCACCATGACGGCCGCCGCCCCGATGCCCTGCACCACGCGCGCCGCCAGCAGCCAGCCAAGCGTCGGCGCAAGGGCAGCAAGCACCGACGCCAGCCCGAACAGGGCCAGCCCGATCAGGATCGGCCCTCGCCGCCCGAACTGGTCGGACATCGGACCGTAGATCATCTGGCTGAGGCCGAAAGAGATGAAGTAGACCGTCAGGGTCAGTTGAACACTGGCCACCGGGGCCTGAAGCGACGCGCCGATATCGGGCATCGCGGGCAGGAACATGTCGATGGCCACCGGCCCCACAGCCGACAAAAGGCCAAGCACGATGGCAGAGCGAGCGAACCCACGGGTCATGGTTGGCACCTTCCGAGACCTGAACAGCAATGGGATGACCGGCCAGACAGGCGGATGGCATCCATCTTGCCGATCCCCGAGTTACGCCGAAGCACCCCCCGGGGCAATCCCGCCCGCGTCCCCTTCCGCATCCTCATCCGATGCCTGACGGTTCCACAGATGCGCGTAGCGGCCATCAAGCGCCAGCAGCACCTCGTGCGTGCCCTCCTCGACCACTTCGCCCTTCTCCAGCACCACGATCCGGTCGGCATCCACGATGGTCGACAGCCGGTGCGCAATGGTCAGCACGGTGCGGCCCTGCCCCATCGCCTTCAACTCGGCCTGAATCTCCATCTCGGTCTCGGTGTCGAGCGCGCTTGTCGCCTCGTCCAGCACAAGGATCGGCGGGTCCTTGAGCAATGTCCGCGCGATGCCGACGCGCTGCTTTTCGCCGCCCGATAGTTTCAGCCCGCGCTCGCCCACCATGGTCTGATAGCCGTCGGGCAGCGACACGATGAAATCATGGATCGCCGCCGCCTTCGCGGCCTGCTCCACCTCGGCCCGACTGGCGCCATCGCGGCCATAGGCGATGTTGTAATAGATCGTGTCGTTGAACAGCACCGTATCTTGCGGCACCACGCCGATCTGGGCGTGCAGGCTTGCCTGCGTCACGTCGCGCAGGTCCTGCCCGTCGATGGTGATGCGCCCGGCACCGACATCGTAGAAGCGGAACATCAGCCGCCCGATGGTCGATTTGCCGGACCCGCTGGAGCCCACGACCGCCACCGTCTGCCCCGCCGGGATGTCGATATCGACACCCAGCAGGATCGGGCGCGCGGCCTCGTAGCCGAACTGCACGCCTTCCAGCCGCACATTGCCGCCCGTGACCCGCAAGGGAACCGCCCCCGGCGCATCTTGCACTTCCTGCGGTTGCTCCAGCAGGTCGAACATCTGCCCCATATCCACCAGCGCCTGCCGGATTTCTCGGTAGACGGTGCCAAGGAAGTTCAGCGGCAGGGTAATCTGGATCATGTAGGCGTTGACCATAACGAAATCGCCGACCGTCAGTGTTCCGTCCTGCACGCCCAGTGCCGCCATCACCATCACGATCACAAGGCCCGCCGTGATGATCAGCGACTGGCCGAAGTTGAGGAAGGCCAGCGAATAGTTGGTCTTGACCGCCGCCGCCTCGTATCCCGCCATCGCCGCGTCATAACGGCTGGCCTCACGAGTCTCTGCGCCAAAATACTTCACCGTCTCGAAGTTCAGCAGGCTGTCGATGGCCTTCTGGTTTGCATCGGTGTCCTGGTCGTTCATCTCCTTGCGGATGCGCACGCGCCACTCGGTCACCGTGAAGGTGAACCAGACATAGATCGCAATCGTGACGGCCAGCACGATCAGGTAGCTGATGTCGAACACCACCGCGAGGATGATGCCGGTCAGCACCAGTTCCAGAACCAGCGGACCGATGCTGAACAGCAGGAACCGCAACAGGAAGTCGACGCCCTTGACGCCGCGTTCGATGATGCGCGACAGGCCGCCGGTCTTGCGGGTGATGTGGTAGCGCATCGAGAGGGCATGGATATGCTCGAACGTCTCAAGCGCCAGTTGCCGCAAGGCGCGCTGACCCACCCGGGCGAAGATCGCGTCGCGCAATTGCTGGAAGCCCACATTGGCGGCGCGGGCAACGCCGTAGGCCACCGTGATGCCCACGGCGCCGGCACCCAGAAGCCACGCCGCGTCGGCGGCGGTGGCGTCACCCGCCAGCAGATCGACGGCGGCCTTGTAGAGGAACGGGGTCCCCACCGCGATCACCTTGGCCACCGCCAGCATGACGAGTGAGATCACCACGCGGCGTTTCACCCACGCCTGATCCTTGGGCCAGAGATAGGGTGCCACCTTACGGATCGTGCGCAGGCCCGAGCGGCGCTCGGCCTCTGCCTCGGCCGGGGTTGTCCTGTCGGATGCGCCGGGGCGCGCAGATGCTGCCCCCGTCGTCGGCGCATCGCGCGAAGTGGTCGCTGGTCGCATGTGGTGGCAGATCCCGTGTCGGCTGGCCCCGTGTCGGCTGGCCTGCCCTACCTATGCCGCGGCGGGGGCGATGACCAGTGCGGCGCCCTAGTTATCGGAGGGCACGCGCGGCATATCCGGCAGGCGAAAGATCTGGCCCGGGAAGATCCAGTTCGGATCTCGGATCTGGTCGCGGTTTTCCTCGAATATCTGGACATAAAGAATGCCGTCGCCGAAATTCTGCTGCGCCATGCCCCACAGGGTAAAGCCGGGCTGCACGGTTATCACGTCGATGCCGCGCGCCTGCGCGTTGGCCGGGACCTCGGCGATCCGTGCCGGATCTTCTCGCAGAAAGGGCGTTTCCACGCGGCTTGCCTCGCTGCCGTCGGGGGCAAGGCCGGCCACGGCAAGCGTGTAGGTGCCGGGATCGACATCGGGCAGTTCCAGTGACCATGCACCGCCGGGCCCGATCTCGCCCAACTGGATCGGCTGGTTGTTGAGGTAGACCTGAATATCCGACGAAACCGGTCCGCGCCCGGCAAGGATCACCGCGCCCTCGGCGGTATAGGAGATCGCGTCGAGGCGCACCTCGGTCTGGACCTGCGGCTCGGACCCCGGACCTTGGGCGATGCGCACGCCCTCGGGTCCGGTGATCACGACGGCAGGGGCCGAGGCGCGCAGCGGCGGGCCGTTGACAAGCGCGGGATTAGGCTCCGTCAGCGTGGCATCGGCCGCGGCGATCAGGGACGTGCCGGGGGCCTCAGGCGCGGCGGCCAGAGCAGTGGGCGCGGTTGATGCGGGCGCAGTTGATCCGGGCGCGGTTGATCCGGGGGCGTTTGGTGCGGGGGCGTTTGGTGCGGGGGTGCCGGCACCAGAAGATGACAAAGGCGTATCGGCCGCATCTGCCGCCGCAATGGGGACTTGCGAGGGCGTATCGCCTGCCTCGGCCATGGCGGTCTCCACGGCGGCCGCGGGATCGCCGTTGGACGGCTCCCCGGCGATTTCCGTGCCTTCGGGGGCTCCATCGGCTGCCAGGGCCACGTTGGGCGCATCGGGTGCGTCGGGTGCATCGGCCAAGTCAGGCACAGTTGCCACGTCGGGCCCATCAGCGGCGTGGAGCGCATCAGCGACGTCGGGTGCATCAGCAACTTCGGGCGCGTCGGGCAAGTCGGGCATGTCGGCCACGTCTGGCGCGCCGGACGCGAAGGGCGCGACGATCACGCTTTCCAGCCCGGCGATGACGCTGCCATCGGTGGCGCGCCCCTCAAGGCTCAGGAGACGCGGGTCGGTCGCCGGATCAAGCGTCAGCAGCGCCACGAAATTGCCCGACCCATCGGCTTCTGTCCGCGCGATCTCGACCCCGTCGAGCAGGATCGCGATGCCAAGATCGGGGCTGGTTCGCCCGGCGATCACGGTGGCACCGTCCGCATCCACCCGCACCAGATCGAGGCTTGGCGGCTGATAGCTCGGCACATCTGGCTGAAGGGTCGTTTCGACGTCGCCGCCCACATCGCCACCTGCCGCAACATCCGCCCCGGCAACTTCCCCCGCCGCAACATCCGCCGCAGCAACTTCGCCCGTCGCAACGTCCGACGCAGCACCATCCGCCGCCGCCGCCTCAGCGTCGGCAATGTCACCCTCACCGACCGCCTCCGGCTGTTCAGGCAGCACGTCGATCGCGGCGACGGATGCGACAGGGTCGGCGTTATCGCCCGGCGAAAAGTAGGTAAACCCCACGGCCGAAGCGATCAGCAGGACGGCACCCGCCGCCGCCGCGCCGACGGCGCCCGCGCTCGATCCGAACAGAGTGCTGGGTTTCATGCTTCACCCCCTTGCACGGCATCCCCCCGGAGCGCGCAAACGACCCTTCCACAGCGGCATCCGGCCCAAGCAGGCCGCCGCCGACTTCCCCCCGCGCCCCGTCCTTGCCTGCGCAAAGGTGGCTTGAGACAGGCGCGAATGCCTACTATCAGGGGCCAAACCAGTTGAAAGCGCAAGGTGTTGAGATGCGGGTAGCGTCATTGTGTGTCTACTGTGGCTCGCGTGCCGGGGTGGATCCGGCCTATGGCTCGGCGGCCAAGGCGCTGGGGCACGCAATCGCCGCGGCGGGCATACGGCTGGTCTATGGCGCGGGCGATGTCGGGCTGATGGGCATGGTGGCGCGGGCGGCGCAGGCGGACGGCGGCAAGACCTTCGGCGTCATCCCCACCCACCTGATGCGGATCGAGGTCGGCAAGGCTGACCTGACCACCTTTGTCGTCACCGAAACCATGCACGAGCGCAAGAAGGTGATGTTCATGAATGCCGATGCCGTGGCTGTCCTGCCCGGCGGCGCAGGCAGTCTGGACGAGTTCTTCGAGGTGCTGACCTGGCGCCAACTGGGCCTGCACACCAAGCCGATCTACCTGCTCAACATCGCAGGTTACTGGGATCCGCTGATCGCACTGATGGATCATGTCGTGGCGCAGGGTTTTGCCGATGCAAGCCTTATCGACTTCATCGAAACCGTTCCCGATGTCCCCGCCCTGATGGCGCGGCTGGAAGCCGGGGCCTAGGCCGGCACCTTGCCACTGGCCACTAGCGCGTTCATCCGCACCAGCTTGTCGCGGTAGTTGCGCGCAAAGGCGGCGTCCAGTTCGCGCGAGATCTCGTCGGTCCGCGCCAGCAACCGCCGCAGGGCGACCGCCTCGACCCGCCAGACCGTCACCGGCCCCGCACAGCGCACCGTCGCCGTCGCAGGCCCGCCGGTGGCCACGGTCATTTCTCCGACAAAGGTTCCGGGCGCACATTCCGCCACCACGATGCCGTCGATCACCACCTGAGCATGCCCCTCGGCGATGTAATGCAGGTGGCTGACCGCCTGCCCCTCGACCGTCAGCAAGTGGCCGTCCTGCAGCAGGCTCCAACTGCCGGCGTCGATCAGCAGCCGCGCCTCGCCCTTGCTCAACCCCGGCAGGTGGCGCGCGACCAGCCCCGCCTCGGCCTCGGTGAAACTGGCGCGGAGCGAGCGCCAATGGGTCCGCAGGATCTGGAAGACGTTCACCAGCACAAGGCAGCTTTCCCAGAATGTCGACACCGGATCGTGCAGGATCAGGCTGGCATAGGCGATGCCCAGAAGTGCTGCGAGGATCACCAGAAGCCGCAACCACAGCAACGTCCGCATCAGCATCGATGTGATCAGCACCATATAGGCGATGTGGCCCAGAAGGCTGTCGCCCGAAAAGGCGGATTCAAGTGTCAGTTCCATGGACGGCTCCGGCGCGGACTATCGCCCCAATAGCGACGATGCATGGTCGGGCCGTCAACCCACATCGCGCCGATCATGGCCGGTTAATCGTTTCTTGGCAGAAGGTTGCCGCCTCTACCGGCCCCTGCGGGAATGCCACATTCGAGTGATCAGCGGGTCAAGCCACAGGTGCCATGTCGGCCCGCGCTCTCCGCGGCATCGGGGCAACTGCCCCGAAATGGCGGGAGACTGCATGGTCAATGTGGTGCGACCCCGCAAATGCCCCGCGCCGGAAACGCAAAAGCCCGCCAGCATTGCTGCCAGCGGGCCCCTTAACGAATGACGCGGGCGTCACATGCGCGAGGCGACGTTTTCCCAGTTGACCAGATTGTCGAGGAAGTTGGTCAGGTAGGCGGGCCGTTTGTTGCGATAGTCGATGTAATAGGAATGCTCCCAAACATCGCAGCCCAGAAGTGCTGTCTGCCCGAAGCAGAGCGGGTTCACCCCGTTCTCGGTCTTGGTCACCTTCAGCGCGCCGCTCTCATCCTTGACGAGCCAGCACCAGCCGGACCCGAACTGACCCGCACCGGCGGCAGAGAATTCATCCTTGAATTTCTGCACCGAGCCGAAGCTGTCGGTCAGGGCTGCTTCAACCTCGGACGGCATCGACGGCGCGTCCGGTGTCATCATTTCCCAGAACTGGTTGTGGTTCCACAACTGGCTGATGTTGTTGAAGATGCCGGACTGCGCCACGGCAGTCGCGTTGTAGGTGCCGGTGATGATCTCTTCGAGGGATTTGCCTTCCCACTCGGTGCCGGCGATCAGCTTGTTGCCGTTGTCGACATAGGCCTTGTGGTGCAGGTCATGGTGAAACTCCAGCGTTTCGGCGGACATGCCTTTGGCGGCAAGCGCGTCGTGGGCATAGGGAAGGTCGGGAAGGTTAAAGGCCATGGATGGTCCCCCTTTGAATCGCGTTTCGGTCGGGCCACAGATGGAGGCCACAGGGGGTCAACGTCAAGGGCGGGATGGTTGTTCCCGCACCCGGATTTCAGGCCACCACCCCTGTGCGCATGGCATATGGCGCCTTAGGGAAATGACGGAAGCGGTTGCGGACGCCGATGTGGGACGCGCGAGGCGAGGTACCACGCGCGGCAATGCTCCCGCTCGATCTCGAGCGCGATCAGCTCGGTTCCCGGTGCGGTGAAACGAACGCGCAGCGCGTCGACCGGCCCGGCAAAGATGCGGCCCAACGTCACGCAGAAGAACGGTCCGGCCTGATTACCCAGCACATCCTCCGCCGACATTCCAGCAGGCGCATCGAAGGCGATGTCAAAGGTGCGATCCTCAAGGGATAAGGTCCGGGCGCCCATGATCCCGGGGGCAAGGGGGTGGTCGGCAAAAGCAACGACCTCCTCGAAGGTCATCATCGGGGTCAACATTCCGCGCACGACCTGGATGCCCGTCCAGTCCCATCCGATGGTGAGCAGCAAGCCGATGACGAGCGCGATCCGCGCCTGCCGATCCTTGTTGTCGGTGCGCAGGGCGTGCAGCACAAAGACCAGCGCCGTCAGTGCGCAGAGGCTCAGGATGCCGGCGATGGTCAACAGCAATCGGTGCTGCCCGCGGATGTAGTCCTGCGACATGTAGAAGCCGCCATCGATCCCTATGCCAACGATCAGGATCGTCGCGATGACGGACGGAAAGATACCGATCACCAGCGCGAACACGATCAGCCCCGGCCCCGGCCCGCGTGGAAAGAAAGCGGTCAAGCGATAGGGCGCGGCGCTTTCGCGCATGGCCTGCGCCTGTGCGGGTCTGGTCAGGGGGCGATGCTGCATTCGGACTCCGGGCTGGCAAGCCCCGACCATGCAAAAGGACTGTGGTGATACGATGGCTCATCCGACAACAGCGCGTCGGACAATGGCCCATCACACCTAATGCCTCAGTGGTGGCCCACTTCCGCCCCCGGACGCGCCGACATCGACAGCAGGTCGAACGCGTAGCGCGCGACGGATCTGAAGCAGATCACCGTCGCGTGGCTATCGTCGCTGAACCAGATCGCGGCGGGTATCTGCGCCAGCCGCGTCCGGCGCATTTCGCCGGGCGCCAAGGCCTGCAGGTCGGCTGGGGTCAACTTGCCGAGCACGTCCTTGATGGCCCTGCCCTGCAGCGTGAAGACCGCGCGCGCGTCCGAGACGTTGACAGCAAGATGATGCGCTGTCGCCAGTTTCGCGCCCCCCAATTTTGCGCCCCCCAGTTTCGCGCCGAGGTCAGCCACCATCCGGTCGGCCGCGGCGTGATCGCACAGGATCAGCACCTCGTCGGGGGCCATCCACGCGACGGAGACCTTGCCTTCGACGATGCGGCGCGCCTCGGGCATCTGCGCGCCGGTCACCGCCGTGATCGCCGTCGCCGCCGCCGCAAGATCGGCCTTCAGCGTAACCATGCCGCGCAGGCCGCCTTCGGCTATGCGGACGATCCCGTCATATAGCGCGCCCGGATGGGCGCTGAGTATTTCTGGCGCACCGGGATGGGCGCTGAGAACTTCAGACATTCTGCTTCTTCCCTTCCGGGTCATGGAACACGGCGCTGACGATCTTCGCCGGCACCCGCCCGCCATCGACCTTGTTGAACTCCAGCACCTCACCCATCCGGTCCGGTCCGCGATGGACCAGCCCCATGGCGATGCCGCGCTTGAGGGTCGGAGAGTAATAGGTGGACGTCACGCGGCCCTGCACGTTGGTCTGGCCATTGGCGTTCCGGCCCTGCGCCACGCAATAGCTGCCATCGGGCAAGACCGAGCCATCCAGCGTCTCAAGCCCCACCAGTTTCCAGCGGTCGGGATCGGTCATATGCGTCCGCTCCTGCCCACGTTTGCCAAGGAAATCCGCCTTCTTCTTCGAGATTGCCCAGTCAAGGCCAAGGTCCTGCGGGATGATCGTTCCATCCGTTTCGTCCCCGATCATGATGAAGCCCTTTTCGGCGCGCATCACATGCAGCGCCTCGGTGCCGTAGGGGGTGGCGTTAAACTCGCCGCCCGCAGCAAACAGCGCGTCCCAGAACTCCCGGCCCTGCGAGGCCGGGACAGCGATCTCATAGGACAACTCGCCCGAGAAGGAGATGCGGAAGGCGCGTGCCTTGATGCCGCCGATGTGGCCCTCGGCCATGGCCATGAAGGGAAGCGCCTCGGCCGACAGGTCGAAGTCGGCACCAAGTTTCTGCAACAGCTTGCGCGCATTCGGGCCCACGACGGCGATCTGCCCCCATTGCTCGGTGACATTGGCGGTATATACCTGCCAATCCCACCACTCGCATTGCAGCCAGTCCTCCATATGCGCGTGCACATGCTCGGCCCCGCCCGACGTCGTGTGCACAAGGAAGGTTTCCTCGTCGAGGCGAACGACGACGCCGTCATCCATAAGGAAACCGTTCTCGGAACACATCAGGCCGTAGCGGCATTTGCCGGGTTTCAGGCTGCTCATCACATTGGTGTAGAGCATGTCCATGAACCGCTCGGCGTCGGGGCCCTTCACGATGATCTTGCCAAGGGTCGACGCATCCAGAAGGCCGACAGACGCCCGCGTGGCGTTGATTTCGCGGATGACAGCCTCGGCATGGCTTTCGCCCGTGCGCGGGAAGCAATAGGGGCGCCGCCACTGGCCGACCGGCTCCATATAGGCGCCGTTTTCCTCGTGCCAGTCGTGGATCGGCGTGCGGCGCAACGGCTGGAAGATCCCGGCGCGCGCCTCGCCCGCGATAGCACCCATCGAGATGGGGGTATAGGGCGGGCGGAACGTGGTGGTGCCGACGCGGGGAATCGCTTCGTTCAATGCCTGCGCAAGCACGGCAAGGCCGTTGATATTGCTTAGTTTTCCTTGATCTGTCGCCATGCCGAGCGTGGTGTAGCGCTTGGTATGCTCGACCGACTCGTACCCCTCCTGCGCGGCCAGTTGCACGTCCGAGACCTTCACGTCGTTCTGGAAGTCGAGCCACATCTTGGCGCGCTTCTTGTAGCCCGCCTGCGCCGGCATGATCCAGGTGGGCGCCAGGCCCTCCTCGCTGACGCTCCTCGCAGTTGCGCTGGTCCCCTTGAAGGCTTTTCCTATTTTTTCCAGAGCGTTGGCGGTGTGCGCTAATGTGTTTTCCAGAGTCTCCGCCGCCTGCAACGCCCCATCCGCCGCGCCGATGCAGGTCACGAACCCCGAGCCGTGCTGGTTGGTGGGCGGGCGCGTGTGGTCGGGGCGGAAGAAGGCCGCGCCCTCGTCCCATGTCAGCTTGCCGCCGCAATGGGACCAAAGGTGGACCACCGGCGACCAGCCACCCGACATGGCGACGGCGTCGCAGGAAATTTCCTCGGTCACCATGCCATCGCCATCCTGATCGCAGAGCGCCACCGAGACCACGCCGCGCAGGCCCTTCACGCCCGCAATCGCCCCGTTGGTGCGCACCTTGATGCCAAGCGCGCGCGCCTGTTGCGGCAATGCGCCATTGGCCGAGGGGCGCGCATCGACGATGCAGGGCACGGCAACGCCCGCCTGATGCGCCGTGATTGCGGTGCGGTAGGCGTCGTCGTTGTTGGTGACGACCACGATCCGCTCCCCCGCGGCCACGCCGTAATTCACGATGTAGTCCCGCACGGCCGAGGCCAGCATCACGCCGGGCTTATCGTTGCCCGCGAAACTCAGCGGGCGCTCCAAGGCGCCGGTGGCCGAAATCACGTGCCCCGCGCGGATACGCCAAAGGCGGTGACGCGGTCCGTCGAGGCCGGGGGTGTGATCGGCCAGGCGCTCATATCCCAGCACATAGCCGTGATCATAGACGCCCGACACCATCGCCCGCAGGCGGAGCGTGACATTCTCCATATCTTCAAGGGTTTGCACGGCATTATTGATCCAATGCCCAGCCACCAGCCCGTCAATCTCCATTCCGTCGACCGGCGCGCGACCGCCCCAATGGGCGCTCTGTTCCATCAGCACGACACGCGCCCCGGAGCGCCCCGCCATCAGCGCGGCCTGAAGTCCTGCAATGCCGCCACCGGCGATAACCACATCGGCATGGGCGTAGAAATGTTCATACCTGTCGGCATCCATGTTCTCGGGATCGGGCGCGCGGCCGAGACCGGCAGATTGGCGGATGAACGGCTCGAACACATGCTTCCAGAAGGCGCGCGGGTGGATGAAGGTCTTGTAGTAGAAACCCGCCGGCAGAAACCGCGCCGCCAGCGAATTGATCGCGCCCACGTCGAACTCGAGCGACGGCCAGTGGTTCTGGCTGGTCGCCTCCAGCCGCTCGAACAACTCGGTGGTGGTGGCGCGCTGGTTCGGCTCGTGGCGGGTGCCACGGCCCAGATTGACCAGCGCGTTGGGCTCTTCCGCGCCCGACGCCATGATACCGCGCGGGCGGTGGTATTTGAACGAGCGGCCCACCATCGTCTGGCCATTGGCCATCAGCGCCGAGGCCAACGTATCGCCCGCATGCCCGCGCATCCATTTGCCGTTGAAAGTGAATTTGACCGAGGTGTCGCGGTCGATCAGGCGGCCATGGGTCTTGAGACGGATACTCATGCTTGCTGGCTCCAACCGGGGCGTTTGGCTTTTATGGCGGCGATGATCTCGGCGGGCGGCTCGGGCGTTTGTGCGCGGTAGGTGCCGAACACCTCCATCGTCACGGTGTCGCGCGCGGCGAGGAACCACTTGCCGCAACCCGCCGAATGGCGCCAACGCTCGAAATGCACGCCCTTGGTGTTGGGGCGCAGGAACAGGTAGGCCTCGAAATCGGCATCGTCCGAGCCGGGACCGAAGCGCTTGAGATGCGCCTCTCCACCGGCGGCAAGCTCGGTTTCGCAGGCGTCGACGCCGCAGACGGGACAGGTGAGGGTCAGCATGGTCTATGCCTCTTTCGAAACGGGATGGGACAGGGGCAGCGGCTCGTAGGCGTCCAGCACAAACGCCACGTCGTCGAAGAGTTGCGGATCGGGATCGCGCCGCTCGTATTTGTCGAGCGTGGTGCCCCAGTGATGCTCGGCATAGATCGGGCCGGGCCCGGCATAGCGCGGGCCTTCCTTGTGCTGGGGCACGAAGTAATAGGCGGGCCAGATCCGCAGATCCCTGATCTCGGCCCGGTATTGCTCAAGAAATCCGCGCAGGAACAGGTTGCCCACGGAGATCCACGGCCGCCGCGCGGTTTCGGGGGCATGGGCGAAGCGCCTGTGGATCTCGTCCAGCGTCAGGGCCAGCGTGCGGGTGCCCGGCGCCGAGGCCAGATAGGGCGTCAGCCTGGAGCGGCGCTTGGGGAACGTCTCGTAGCAGGTATAGGTGCAGGCCTCGGTGAAGAGGCCATCGCAAGGCTGCAGCGCCTCGAAATCGGCGCCGGGCAGAAAGCCGCCCTTTTCGAACAGGATCTCGTAGCGCATCAGGTCGGCGACGCCCTCGAAATGGCGCGTGCGGAAGTAATGCGCGATCAGGCGCTGATTGCGCCAGCGCCGGCCCGTCAGATAGACGTTGTCATAGAGGGTATAGGCCCAGTCGGGGTGCAGCCTGCGCCAGCTGTCCAGCCAGCGGGTCGGCGCGGGGCGATCCCCGATCCAGATATGGCCCAACTGGCGCGGGATGGCGACGGCGCTCATCGCGCCGCCCCATTGGCGCGGTTTCCGGGCGAGGCATGCCCCGCCCGGACGCACGTGTCACTCGGTCGGGGCCGGAAGGCCCAGAGGCTCGATAGCGGTGGTTCCGATCGCCGGGGCGCCAGATTCCGCCGGGGCCACAGCCCCTGCCGGAGCCGCGGACTCTGGCGGGACCGTCTCGACGCTGAGCAGCACCATGCCGAGGATGAAGAGCGCGACAACGCCCCCCACCAGCAGCAGGGCGCCATATCCCGAGCCGCCGCGTTTTGGCGGAGCATAATCGAAAGCCTGGTTTCTGTGATTGATGTCGGACATGGGGGATCCTCCTTTTCTATGCACCCCAGATCGGGCGCTTCGGAGGATGTCTCAATGGGGGACGAATGCGGGGCGGGAAATGCGCCAAAAAGGGCCAGTTCTGACCAGATTGATGGGCTGAAAACAGCCACGTCCCGAAAGATCGGGGGTTTTGGGTTCGACGGCAGGGATTTGTTGTCTGGAACCGGTGCCGGGGCTAATGTCGGGCTATGAGAGATGCCGACGCCCTGACCTGGATCGATTTCTGGCCGTTCTACGGCCTGGGTCTTTTGGCGATCATTGCCGTGGTGCTGGTATTTCGTGGCCTCGGCAGGCCGTCTGACGACAGCAGGAACAAGTCTGGCGACAGCGGATCGGACTTTGCCGGTCGCGGCGGTCGCTGGTAACGTCGGTTTCCACAGGTCGCTATGATGCGGCGCGGCGTTATTTGTCGCCGGGATGCAAGACGATGTCGAGCCGCTCGAATTGTGGCTGGTCACTGGTGGACGAGATCCAGCGCGAGGCGTCGGCGGAAAGCGTGATTTCCGCGTCTTCGTCCCCCTCCATCGCGCCCCCAAGGGTGAAGCCGAGGATGGCAATCCCGACCGCCCCGAAAGCACGCTTGATCCTGCGCTCGGTGCGCAGAGACATGCCTTGCCGCCGGACGAAAGGCTGGGTTGGGGAGGGGTCGGTGACCATGGCGTTTCCTTTGACCGCACAAGCAGATTTCGACCACCATCAAAGACAAAAAGCCTAAATTTTGAGTTAACGGCAGGTAAACGCCAGGAAGAATCTTTTCCCGAGGCGATGGCAACATCGCAAGCCGACTGAGCGATCAATGCGCCACCCCAGCGGCTACCGATTCGTCGATGAAGCGGCCTTCGCGGAACCGCTCCAGCCCGAATTCCGCCGTCAGGGGCGAATGCCCCTTCGCCATCAGTTCCGCAAAGCCGAAGCCCGAACCGGGAATGGCCTTGAAGCCCCCCGTCCCCCAGCCGCAGTTGATGAACATGCCATCGACCGGCGTTTTCGACAGGATCGGCGATCGGTCGCCCGTCACATCCACGATCCCGCCCCATTGCCGCAGCATCTTGAGGCGCGACAGCATCGGGAATGTCTCGATCAGCGCGCGCACCGTCTCTTCGATATGATGGAAGGAGCCGCGCTGGGTATAGTTGTTGTGGCTGTCGGTGCCGCCGCCGATCACCATCTCTCCCTTGTCGGACTGGCTCATGTAGCCATGCACCGTGTTGGCCATGACGACCACATCCATGATCGGCTTGATCGGCTCGGACACCAGCGCCTGAAGCGCAACGGATTCGATCGGCAACCGGAAGCCCGCCATCTCGGCCAGCACACCGGAATGGCCCGCGACAACGACCCCGAGTTTGCGACAGCCGATGAAGCCCTTCGTCGTCTCCACCCCCGCCACGGCGCCGCCCTCGCGGCGCACGCCCGTCACCTCGGTCTGCTGGATGATGTCCATGCCCATGTCGGAACAGGCCCGCGCATAGCCCCACGCCACCGCATCGTGGCGCGCCGTGCCGCCGCGTGGCTGATAAAGCCCGCCAAGCACCGGATAGCGCGGGCCGTCGATATTCATGATCGGGACGATGCGCTTGACCTCGTGCTTGTCGATGAACCGCGTCTCCACCCCCTGCAGCGCATTGGCATGCGCCGTGCGCAGATAGCCGCGCACCTCGTGATGGGTCTGCGCCAGCATGATGACGCCGCGGGGCGAGAACATGACGTTGTAGTTCAGATCCTGGCTCAGCGTCTCGTAGAGCGAGCGCGATTTCTCGTAGATCGCCGCCGACGCATCCTGCAGGTAGTTCGAGCGGATGATGGTCGTGTTGCGCCCGGTATTGCCGCCGCCAAGCCACCCCTTCTCGATCACCGCCACGTTGGTGATGCCGAAATTCTTGCCAAGGTAATAGGCGCTGGCCAGCCCATGCCCGCCCGCGCCCACGATCACCACGTCATAGGACGCTTTCGGCGCAGGCGAGCGCCACGCCCGTTCCCACCCGCTGTGATGGCGGGCCGCTTCGCGGGCGATGGCAAAGGCGGAATACTTGCGCATGAAACGAGGCTCCGGGGGGACAACTGCTGTGCACGGTTTGCGGCAGGGCCGATGCAAACAAGATACCCGGCGCGACGATTGATAGGCAATTTGCGACCACCGGCCACGATGTCGCGCCCCTGTCGCGCCCCATCGCATGCAGGCGCGGGCATTGCGACGG
>JBBQHZ010000051.1:0-23832 GCA_038324445.1 Rhodobacterales bacterium
CGTGCGTCTGACGGCACGCTCAGCACCTATTCCATCGAGGTTGCCCAAGTCTCCGAACGGTTCGGGGCAGGGCCATATGCAAGGACCCTGATCAATGACTGACACCCCTGTATTGGCCCTGCCGCTTCTGGCACCTGCCCAGGCCCAGAAACATGTGACCGTGAACGAGGCGATGGTGCGTCTGGATGCGCTCGCGCTTCTGCGCCTTCAATCGGTGACATTGACGACGCCACCCGCCGCGGTGGAGGGGGATGCCTACGGTGTGCCCGGTGCGGCAGTCAACGCCTGGGCCGGCAAGGGGGGCCAGGTGGCCATCGCCTCAGGTGGTGGCTGGGTATTCGTTCCGGCCAAGCGCGGCTGGCGGGCTTTGGTGCTGAGCGACGGCGCCCAAGCCATCTTTGACGGGACCGAGTGGCGGTCGGGCGCCCAGACCTTGACGCCGAATGGCGGCTCCCTCTCGATCAGATCGACGGAGCTATCGGTGACACTGACCGCAGGAACCACTGTCACCACGCCGATCGTGTTTCCGGCCCGGTCGATTGCCTTCGGCATCACCGGACGTGTGACGGCCGCGATCACCGGTACCGCCACCAGCTGGGATATCGGCGTGGCAGGCGATTTGCAGCGCTATGGCTCGGGCCTTGGGACACCGCTCAACTCCTGGGTAAACGGCCCTGGTGCGCCCTTGGTTTATTGGTCGCCCACGGCGCTGGTGCTGACGGCGCAGGGCGGCAACTTCGCTGCTGGCGTTGTCCGTATCGTCGCCCATTATGCCGAACTTACCCTTACCGACCCCGTCTGACACGGCGACTGTCACCTAACCTGAAATAGCAAACATTTCGTTGCATGGACCTTTGCCTGCCCGTGACCTATCTTCGGCCTGACGGCAGGCAAAGGAGGCGACCCCATGGCGCGCGCTCAATCCCATGTAAGCGAGCTTGATCCGGTATGGCACCGGATCACGGACGAGGCATCGAAAGCCATCGCAGACGAGCCTTTGCTCGGCGGGCTGGTCCATTCCTGCGTCCTGCATCACCCCACCCTCGAAAAAGCGCTCGCCTACCGCGTGGCGCAAAAACTGGCCTCCTCCGAGATGTCCGAGCAATTGCTGCGCGAGATTGCGGATGATGCCTTTGCCTCGGATACCTCCATCGGTTCGGCCGCGCGTGCCGACATCGTGGCCGTCTATGATCGCGATCCCGCCTGCCACCGCTTCCTGCAACCCTTGCTGTTTTTCAAGGGGTTTCAGGCAATCACTGCTTATCGCGTCGGCCATTGGCTGTGGCAACAGGGCCGCAAGGATCTGGCCTACTTCATCCAGATGCGCGTGTCCGAGGTCTTTGGCGTCGACATCCACCCCGCCGCGCGAATCGGCAAGGGCATAATGATCGACCACGCCCATTCCATCGTCATCGGCGAGACGGCGGTGGTGGGCGACAACGTCTCCATGCTGCATTCCGTCACCTTGGGCGGCACCGGCAAGGAAGAGGAGGACCGCCACCCCAAGATCGGCAACGGTGTTTTGATCGGGGCAGGCGCGAAGGTTCTGGGCAATATCGAGATCGGCCATTGCTCGCGCATTGCCGCAGGCTCGGTCGTGCTGCATCCCGTGCCACCCTGCAAGACCGTGGCGGGCATCCCCGCCAAGATCGTGGGCGAGGCAGGTTGCGACCAGCCGTCGCTGACCATGGATCACCTGTTTGGCGGTCCCTCGCCGATTTGAGGCACCATGCGACCCCCACATGAAAAAGCCGCGAAGGGGATCCCTTCGCGGCTTTTTTCCGTTCAGGCAGACCGTGACTGCCGCTTGCGCTCGTGCGGATCGAGATAGCGCTTGCGCAGCCGGATCGCATTGGGCGTCACCTCCACCAACTCGTCGTCGTCGATATAGGCAATCGCCTGTTCCAGCGACATCGTGACCGGCGTCGTCAGTCGCACCGCCTCGTCGGTGCCCGACGCGCGCACGTTGGTCAACTTCTTGCCTTTCAGCGGGTTCACTTCCAGATCGTTATCGCGGGAATGTTCGCCTATGATCATGCCGGTATAGATCGGCGCCTGCGCCCCGATGAACATCTTGCCCCGTTCTTCGAGGTTCCACAGCGCATAGGCGACCGAGGTGCCGTTCTCCATCGAGATCAGCACGCCGACGCGGCGACCCTCCATCGGGCCCTTGAACGGTTCCCACGCATGGAACACGCGGTTCAGCACGCCGGTGCCGCGCGTATCGGTCAGGAACTCGCCGTGATAGCCGATCAGGCCCCGCGACGGGACATGGGCAATGATCCGCGTCTTGCCGGCGCCCGCCGGCTTCATCTCGACCAGCTCGCCCTTGCGGGGGCCGGTGACCTTTTCGATCACAGCGCCGGTGTATTCGTCATCCACGTCGATGGTGACTTCCTCGACCGGTTCATGCCTCTCGCCGTCGATCTCGCGAAACAGCACCTGCGGGCGGGAGATCGACAACTCGAACCCCTCGCGCCGCATGTTTTCGATCAACACACCCATCTGCAATTCGCCGCGACCGGCGACTTCGAAGGCATCACCGCCGGGGGTGTCGCTGACCTTGATGGCGACGTTCGATTCCGCTTCCTTCATCAGACGCTCGCGGATGACGCGCGATTGCACCTTCTTGCCGTCGCGACCGGCCAGTGGGCTGTCGTTGATCCCGAAGGTCACGGTGATGGTCGGCGGATCGATCGGCTGTGCGTAGAGGGGCGTGTCGACCGCCAGCGCGCAGATCGTGTCGGCGACGGTGGATTTGGTCATGCCGGCCAACGACACGATATCTCCCGCCAATGCCTCGTCGATGTCCTGCTGCCCGAGACCCCGGAACGCCTGAATCCGCGTCACGCGGAACTGCTCGATCTTCTGGCCGATGCGGCTCAGCGTCTGGACCGTCTGGCCGACCTTCAGGCGGCCCGATTCCACCCGGCCCGTCAACAGCCGACCGACAAAGGGGTCGGCGCCAAGCGTGGTGGCCAGCATGCGGAAGTCTTCGTCCTGATGCTTGATCTGTGCGGGCGGCGGCACGTGGCGCACGATCAGGTTGAACAGCGCGTCGAGGTTCTTGCGCGGCCCGGTCAGTTCGTGATCGGCCCAACCGTTGCGGCCCGAGGCATACATGTGCGGGAAGTCGAGCTGATCCTCGTCGGCACCCAGATTGGCGAAAAGGTCGAACACCTCGTCCAGCGCCCGGTCGGGTTCGGCGTCGTGCTTGTCGACCTTGTTAAGCACCACGATGGGCCGAAGTCCCAGCGCCAACGCCTTGGAGGTGACGAATTTTGTCTGCGGCATCGGGCCTTCCGCCGCGTCGACCAGCAGCACCACGCCATCGACCATCGACAGGATCCGCTCTACCTCACCGCCGAAATCGGCGTGGCCGGGGGTGTCGACGATATTGATGCGCGTGGTCTTCCACAGCACCGAGGTGGGCTTGGCAAAGATGGTGATGCCGCGCTCGCGCTCGAGGTCGTTGCTGTCCATGGCCCGCTCAGCCACGGCCTGGTTTTCGCGGAAGGCACCGGATTGTTTCAGAAGCTCGTCCACCAGGGTGGTCTTGCCGTGGTCGACATGCGCGATGATCGCGATATTTCGGAGGTCCATGGGAATGGCCTTTGACGTGAAGGAATGGGCTGTGAGGATACAGGTTTCGTCGGCGCTTAGGCGGTTTTGGGTCAGATGGCCAGAGGGAAGTGGTGCGGGGCAGGTGGGGAAGGGGGGCTGTCTGCCCCCGGTCGCAAGAGGCGCCTCCCCCCGAGAGGTTCTTTACCAAGTTGAAAGAGGGGCGCACGCGGCGACCCTCAGCGCGGATCGGGCAGGTCTTGCAGCCTGCGAGGGGGGCTACATGACCGGGCATGACCGGGTTTCTAGCCGATCTTGCGCAGCCGGATGACCACGTCCACACGGGCGATTTCATAGCCGTCGGGCGCCCCCGGTAGCGCCTTGATCTGCAACTCGGAGGCGGGCGCATCGCGCAGGCTGCCGTCCTCCTCGAGGTAGAAATGCGGGTGATCGTCGATGCGGGTGTCGAAATAGCTGCGATTGCCGTCGACGGTGACTTCCTGCATCAGCCCGGCGTCACAAAACGCGCGCAGCGTGTTGTAGACCGTGGCCAGCGACACCCGGTCGCCGGTGCTCAGCACCGCTTCGTGCAGGCCCTCGGCGGTGACGTGTCGATTTCGGCCATCGCCCACCAGAAGGGCCGCCAGCGCCAGCCGCTGCCGCGTCGGGCGCAAGTCAGCCTCACCCAGCCAGGATTTGGAGCGTTCGAGGGCTTCGGGGGTCATGATCCGGTCTCTTGGGTTGTCGTGCCGCATATATATAGGGCGTTGGGGCGAAATGCGAAAGACAAACCGTCATCGGTGGGCCGGAAGCCTTGTCCCCCCGTCCTTGCCAGTCGGGAAGGCACGGTGTTAGACCGGAGCCCAGCACCGCGGGCAAAGCCCCGCCCCGACCAGATCACAGACCAGATTACAGCCCAGATCACAGCGAGGACCCATGGCCGATTATCCCACCAGCTTCGACAAGCAAGCGCTTCTGGCCTGCGCACGCGGCGAGCTGTTTGGCCCCGGCAATGCGCAATTGCCCGAGCCGCCGATGCTGATGATGGACCGGATCACCGATATCTCGGGCGATGGCGGCGTGCATGGCAAGGGGCATGTCGTCGCCGAATTCGACATCACGCCGGACCTCTGGTTCTTTGCCTGCCACTTTCCCGGCAATCCGATCATGCCGGGCTGCCTTGGCCTTGATGGCCTGTGGCAACTGACCGGCTTCAACCTTGGCTGGCGCGGCTGGCAGGGGCGGGGCTATGCGCTGGGCGTGGGCGAGGTGAAACTGACCGGCATGGTGCGCCCCGACCGCAAGATGCTGACCTATCACGTCGATTTCACCAAGGCGATCCAGACACGCCGCCTGACCATGGGTGTCGCCGATGGCCGGGTCGAGGCCGACGGCGAGGTGATCTACCTCGTCAAGGACATGAAAGTGGCGCTCAGCGAAAGCTGACCTGCCGACTTCACACATTGCCGGAGGCAAGCCATGACCGATATTCCGCGTCTGACATTCCATGACGGCCATACCATGCCGCAACTGGGCTTCGGCCTCTGGCAGGTGGCCGCCGATATCGCGCCCGAGGTGGTGCAGGGCGCGCTGGAGGTTGGTTACCGGATGCTTGATGGCGCCTACATTTATGGCAACGAGGCCGGATTGGGCGAGGGGGTGCGCCGCGCGGGCCTGCCGAGGGACGAGGTGTTCCTCACCACCAAGGTCTGGAACCGCGATCAGGGCCGCGCCAAGGCGCGCGCCTCGGTCGCGCGCAGTCTGGAGGCGATCGGTGTCGATTACCTCGACCTCGTGCTGATCCATTGGCCGGTTCCGGGGAGCGATCTTTATGTCGAGACGTGGGAAGCCTTCATCGAGATGCGGGACGAGGGGCTGATGCGCTCCATCGGGGTGTCGAACTTCAACGCCGACCATCTCGACCGGATCATCAAGGCGACGGGCGAGGCGCCAGTTCTCAACCAGATCGAGATCAACCCGCAACTGCAGCAGCCCGCGTTGCGGGCCGCCAACGCGGCGCGGGGCGTCATCACGCAGTCCTGGACGCCGCTCGGCAACGCGCGATCCTTCGAGGCCGCGCCGATTGCCGCCGCCGCCGCGCGCAGCGGCAAAAGCCCGGCGCAGGTGATCTTGCGCTGGCATGTCCAGTCGGGCCTTGCGGTCATCCCCCGGTCGGTCAACCGCGCGCGGCAGGCCGAGAACCTCGATCTATTCGGGTTTGAGTTGACGCCGGCCGAGATGGCGGCGATTGCCACGCTTGATGCAGGCCAGCGCACCGGACCCGATCCCCTGACCTTCGCGATGATGTAGGCACCGTGCCGGTGCCCCCAAGGACGGCCGCGCCATGTCTTTCCTGAAGGAACCCGTGACGTTTCTCAGGGGACATTGGCAGTTAATTGCCCTGACGCTGGCGGTGTTCGCCCTGTGGTCGACGCCCGTCATCTTGCCTTTGAAGCTACTGGTTATCTTCTTTCACGAGCTGTCGCACGGGCTTGCAGCGGTCCTGACCGGCGGCTCGATCGAGAGCATTTCGGTCAATTTCCAGCAGGGCGGCGAGGCATGGACGCAGGGCGGCTCGCGGTTTCTGACGTTGAGCGCGGGGTATCTCGGCTCGCTTGCCATCGGCGCGGGGCTGTTGCTGGCGGCGTTGAGGGGGCGGGCCGATCGCGTCGTGCTGGGGGCCTTGGGTGCGGGGATGCTGGTGATTGTGGCGCTCTATGTGCGCGACCTTGCGGCCATCCTCATCTGCGCGGGCACCGGCGCGGCACTTCTGGCCGCGTCGCGGCTTCTGGCGCACCGATATTGCGACCTGATCCTGCGCCTTATCGGGCTCAGCAGCCTGATCTATGTGCCGTTCGACATCTTCGACGACACGCTGCGGCGCGCGTCGCTGCGCTCGGATGCGCGGATGCTGGCCGAGGAAATCGGCGGTACCACGATGATGTGGGGCGCGCTCTGGCTGGTGATCAGCCTCGCCGTCATCTTCTGGTGCCTCCGGCGCGGCCTCGGGCGCGACAGCAACCTGTCTTTTGGCGGCGGCTCAAGGGGCTAACGGGTTGCGCCGGAAGGAGGCGGCAGCCTAGATACGGATCTGAGGCCAGAGAGAGAATGTCCATGCGCCGTGTCACAACGAAGGTTTGCAAATGAAACGACTTCCGGAGGTTTGCGAATGAGACGTGTCGTCGTCACCGGGTTGGGCATCGTCTCGCCCATCGGAAATTCCGCCGCCGAGGTTGTCGACAGCCTCAAGGCCGGGCGGTCGGGCGTCGAGGCATCGCCCGAGATGGCCGAGCATGGCTTTCGCAGCCAGATCGCGGGCACGCTGAAGATCGACCCGTCCGAGCATATCGACAAGCGCGCGCTGCGCTTCATGGGGCCGGGCGCCGCCTATGCCCATATCGCCATGGGGCAGGCGATTGCCGATGCCGGGCTGGAGGAGGGCGATGTCGTCAACGAACGCTCGGGCCTGATCGCGGGATCGGGCGGGCCGTCGACATCTGCCCTGTTCGCCGCGCATCAGACCGTGCTGGCGACCGGTGCCACCAAACGCATCGGGCCCTTCGCGGTGCCCAAATGCATGTCGTCGACGATTTCCGCGAACCTTGCGACCGCCTACAAGATCAAGGGGATCAACTATTCGATCACCTCGGCCTGTTCGACCAGCCTGCATTGCATCGGGGCTGCGGCGGAACAGATCATGATGGGCAAGCAGGACGTCATGTTCGCCGGTGGCGCGGAAGAACTGGACTGGACGCTGTCATGCCTGTTCGACGCGATGGGTGCGATGTCGTCCAAGTTCAACGACACGCCGACCAAGGCCTCACGCGCCTTTGACGCGGCCCGCGACGGCTTTGTGATTGGTGGCGGCGGCGCGATCCTGGTGCTGGAAGAGATGGACCGCGCTCTGGCGCGCGGTGCGAAGATCTATGCCGAGGTCACCGGTTTTGCCGCAACCTCGGACGGTCACGACATGGTGGCGCCCTCGGGCGAGGGTGGCGAGCGCGCGATGCGGCTCGCGTTGCAGACCTTGCCGCCGGGCCGCCGCGTCGATTACATCAATGCCCATGGCACCTCGACGCCGGTGGGTGATGTGGGCGAGGTTCAGGCGGTGCGCCGGGTATTCGGCCCGATGAACGGATATGGCGGCGCCACGCCGCCGATCTCCAGCACCAAATCGATGACGGGCCACGCCCAAGGGGCGGCGGGCGCCCTGGAGGCGACCTTCTGTCTCCTGATGCTGGAGCATGATTTCATCGCCCCCTCGATCAATGTCGAAACCCTCGACCCCGCGCTGGATCCGGCGGAGATTGCAACCGCCTACAAGGCGGATGCAGGCCTCGACACGGTAATGACGAATTCCTTTGGTTTTGGCGGCACCAACGGCTCGATGCTGTTGAGCCGATTTGAGAAGTGAGTTTTCCAAATGGCTGATCTGATGAAGGGCAAGCGAGGCCTTGTGATGGGCGTCGCCAACGAGCGCTCGATTGCCTGGGGGATTGCCAGGGCCCTGTCTGGCGAGGGCGCGGAGCTCGCATTTTCCTATCAGGGCGAAGCGTTCGGCAAGCGGGTGGAGCCCTTGGCGGCGTCCCTCGGATCAACCTTGATGGTCGATGTCGACGTCAACAACGACGAGTCGATGGACGCCTGTTTCGCCAAGCTTAAGGACACCTGGGGTAGCCTCGATTTCGTCGTCCACGCCATCGCATATTCCGACAAGAACGAATTGACCGGGCGCTTCATCAATACCACGCGGGCGAACTTCAAGAACTCGCTGACGATCAGTTGCTTCTCGTTCATCGACGTGGCCAAGCGCGCGTCCGAGCTGATGCCGGATGGCGGCACGCTGCTGACGCTGACCTATCAGGGATCGAACCGCGTGACGCCGTTCTACAACGTGATGGGCGTGGCGAAGGCGGCACTGGAATCTTCCGTCCGCTACCTCGCCAACGACCTCGGACCGCAGAAAATCCGCGTCAACGCCATCTCGCCCGGCCCGATGAAGACGCTGGCAGGGGCGGCCATCGGCGGCGCGCGCAAGACCTTCAAGACCACCGAGATGAATGCGCCGCTCCGCGCCAACGCGACGCTCAAGGCGGTGGGCGGCACGGCGGTCTATCTGGCGTCGGATTACGGCGCCTGTACGACGGGAGAGATCATCTGCGTCGATGGTGGCTTCCACGTGCTGAGCATGGCGCAGCCCGAGAACCTCTGAGAGGTGCCCCCGTCATCGCCGCCGCGCGCCCCGAAGTTGCGGGCGGCGGCGACGATAATTTCGCAGGCCGGGCGATCAGGCAACTTTCACCAGTTCGACCGCAAATGTCAGGTCGCGTCCAGCCAACGGATGGTTGGCGTCCAGCGTCACATGCTGCTCCGTCACCTCGACCACCGAGACCGGCATCGCCTGCCCATCGGGCGTCTGCAGCTGAAGGCGCGTGCCCAGATCCAGCGGGATGTGGTCGGGGATATTGGCGCGTGGCACCTGCTGCAGCGCGCCGTCCGAGCGCGCGCCATAGGCCTTCTCCGCCGGGACGGTGACGGTCTTGGTCTCGCCCTCGGACATGCCGTCGACCGCCTGTTCAAGGCCCGGGATGACCTGCCCCGCGCCCATGTCGAAGGTCAGCGGGTCGCGCCCTTCAGAGCTGTCGAAGGTGGTACCATCGGCGAGGGTGCCGGTGTAGTGAATTGAAACCGTTGAGCCAGTGGTTGCTTGGGTCATGATCGGTCCTTTCTGCAAGTTCTGATTTCGCGACGCCGTCCTTGCGGCTGCCGCAGTCGATCTTTCTATGTAAAGCCCCCGGGCCCGGATAAAAACCGGGGCGGCACGAATTGTCGCGGTCAAGATCCCGTGGCAGGGTGCCAGCGAACGCATCAAGGGGGGCACCCGCATGACCCGCATCACGACCTGCATCTTCGACGCCTACGGCACGCTCTTCGACGTGGCGGCCGCCGCGCGCGAATTGGCGGAGGCGCCGGGGCGCGAGGATTTCGCGCAAGTCTGGAAGCAGGTGGCGGCGGACTGGCGCCTGAAGCAGTTGCAGTATTCTTGGCTCCGCGCCGTGGCGCGGGATCATTGCGATTTCTGGCAGGTGACCGGCGATGGGCTGGACTGGGCGCTGGAGCGCGCCGGATTGGCCGATGCGGGTCTGCGCGAGGCGCTGATGGGGCTTTACTGGCGGTTGTCGGCCTTTCCCGAGGTGCCCGCGATGCTGGCGTCGCTGAAGGCGGCAGGCCTGCAGACCGGCATCTTGTCGAACGGCTCGCCGGCCATGCTGGCGGGTGCGGTGGACAGTGCGGGGATCGGCGGCGTTCTGGATGCGGTCTTGAGTGTCGAGGATGTCGGCGTCTTCAAGCCCGACGTGCGGGTCTATGATCTGGTCGGCAAGCACTTTGGCTGCGCGCCGGGCGAGGTCTTGTTCGTCTCCTCCAACGGCTGGGACGCGGCCTTCGCCGCCGCCTATGGCTTCGACACTCTGTGGGTCAATCGCGCGGGCGAGCCGATGGATAGGCTGAGCGGCCAGCCGGGGCGCGTGGCGCGCGATCTGGTGGGCGTGCCTGCCATCGCCGGGGTCGCGTGATGGAATTCGTCACAGCCGAGGACGGCACGCGCCTTGCCTACGACGACCAAGGGCAGGGGCCCGTGCTGCTCTGCCTGCCCGGCCTGACCCGCAACATGGATGATTTCGAGCCGGTGCTGGAGCATTACCGCGACCGCGCCCGCGTCATCCGCCTCGATTTCCGCGGCCGCGGCGCGTCGGACACCGCCGATCCCGCCACCTACAACCCGCCGCAGGAGGCGCGCGATGTGCTGGCGCTGCTCGACCATCTGGGGCTGTCGAGGGCCTGCATCCTCGGCACCTCGCGCGGCGGGCTGGTCGCGCTGATGCTGGCGGTCATGGGCCGCGACCGCCTGTCTGGGGTCATCTTCAACGATATCGGGCCGGACATCATGCCCGAAGGCCTCGCCAACATCATGGAGTATATCGGCATACCGCCTGCCTTTGCCTCTCTGGCCGAGGCTGCCGCCGCCATGCCCGCCCTTTATGCGGGCGTCTTCGCCAATGTCACCGCTGCCCAATGGGCCGATTTCGCCCGCCGCATCTGGCGCGAGGAGGGGGGCAAACTCTACTTGCGCTACGATCCGCGCCTGCGGGACGCGGTCGCCCCCGCTTTCGCGCCGGACTTCAAGGCGCCCGACCTCTGGCCGCTCTTCGATGCGCTGGCGAGCCTGCCGCTTGGTCTGATCCGGGGGGCGCATTCCAACATCCTGTCCGCCGCGACCGCATCCGAGATGCGCCGCCGCCGCCCCGACATGGCCTTTGCCGAACTGGCCGATCGCGGCCACGTCCCCTTTCTCGACGAGTCCGACGCGCGCGCCGTCATCAACACCGTGCTGGAGGCCTCCGCATGACCGATATCGCCGCCATCGAGGCTGCCGCCCTTCGCGCCAAGGGCGTGGTGCGCCGCACGCCGCTGCTCACCTCGCCGTTTCTCGACGAGATGGCGGGCAGGCCCCTCCACCTCAAGGCCGAGGTGCTGCAGCACACCGGGTCGTTCAAGTTCCGCGGCGGCTGGTCGGCGCTCTCCGCCCTGCCGGCGGATGCCCGAACGCGCGGCGTCATCGCGTTCTCCTCCGGCAACCACGCGCAGGGCGTGGCGCTTGCCGCCGCGCGCCATGGCGTTCCCGCGACGATCCTGATGCCCGCCGACGCGCCGCGCCTGAAGATCGACAACACGCGCGCCTATGGCGCCAAGGTCGTGCTCTACGACCGCGCCCGTGGCGAGAACCGGGAAGAGATCGGCGCGCGCCTCAGCGCCGAGGGGGGCCTGACGCTGATCCGCCCCTATGACGAGCCGCTGGTGATCGCGGGACAGGGCACCTGCGGGCTGGAAATCGCCGAGCAGGCGGCGGCACATGGCATTCACGAGGCCACGGTCCTGACCTGTTGCGGCGGTGGCGGCCTCACCTCCGGCATCGCCACGGCGCTTGCCGCAAAAGCGCCTGCGATGGTCGTCCGCCCGGTCGAGCCGGAAGGCTTCGACGACGTCGCCCGGTCGCTGGCCGCAGGCACCATTTCCCCCAATACGGGCCCCGAAACGGGCTTTTGCGACGCCGTCCTCACCCGCGCGCCCGGCACCATCACCTTCCCGCTGATGCAGGCGCTGTGCGGCCCCGGCCTTGTCGTCACCGATGCCGAGGTCCGCTCCGCCATGCGCCATGCATTCTCGCGCCTGAAACTGGTGGTGGAACCCGGCGGCGCGGTGGCGCTAGCCGCGGCCCTCTTCCATGGCGCGGACCTTGCCCCCGGGCCGGTCATCGCCACACTCTCGGGGGGCAATGTCGACGCCAGCCTCTTCGCGGAAATCCTTGCCGGATCAGACTGACCCCTGTTTCAGCTTGGCAAAAAAACTCAAAGACCAGCGCCAGCCCCGCGCGGAACCTGCGATATCTCGCGCCCGCGTCGCCAGCCCACGAAAACCGCCAGAGCCACGCCCATCAGCAAGGCCGCCAGCAGGAACGGCGCGCCGGGCAGCCAAATTCCGGTACCCTCTCGGGTGAACCAGAAAAACGCCTGCGTCATCATCACCGGGCTCAGGATCATCGACAGGGACGAGATCGAGGACAGCACGCCCTGCAACTCGCCCTGCTGGTCGTCACCCGCCGCCCGGCTCATCACCGCCTGCATCGCGGGCGCCACAATGGCGCCAATGGCCGAGATCGGGATCAGCACCCAGATCATCCAGGCCTGCCCCGCAACGCCGTAAGCGACAAGGCAGACGGTGTTCAGGATCAGGCCCCAGAACACGGCCCTGATTTCCCCCAATCTCGGCAGCACGGCGCGGATCAGGCCTCCTTGCACCACCGCCATCGCCACCCCGTAGGCAGCCAGCGACAGGCCTACTACCCGCGTATCCCAGCCAAAGGCCGCCTGCGTGTAATAGGCCCAGATCGCGGGGTAGACGAAATTGGCGATCTGGTAGGCCAGCATCACGGCCAGCAAGCCCCTGACGCCCGGCAACGCGCCGATCTGCATCAAGCCGCCCGCCGGGTTGGCGCGCCGCCACTGGAACGCGCGCCGCCGTTCCACCGGCAGGCTTTCGGGCAGGGCAAAGAAGCCAAACGCGCAATTCGCCGCCGCAAGGCAGGCCGCCGCCACAAACGGCGCGCGTGGGTCAAGGCCCCCCAACATGCCCCCCAACAATGGCCCCAGGATGAAGCCCATCCCGAATCCGGCCGAGATCAGCCCGAAATTCTGCGCGCGTTTGTCCCTGGCCGAGATATCCGCCATGAACGCCAGCGCCGTCGAGTGGGTCCCCGCCGCAATCCCCGCCACCACGCGCCCCGCGATCAAAAGCCAGATGGTGCCCGCGACACTCATCACCACGTAATCCACCGCCAAAACGGCCATGGAAATCAACAGGATGGGCCGCCGTCCGAACCTGTCCGACAGGTTCCCCAATGTAGGGGCGCACAGGAACTGCATCACGGCATAGGTCGCTGACAAGACGCCGCCCCAGAGCGCCGCATCGCTCAGGCTGGTGCCGCGCACCTGTTCGATCAGGTCGGGCATGACGGGCAGGATAAGGCCGATGCCCATCGCGTCGATGGTCACGGTGATCAGGATGAACAAGGTGGGAAGGCGCATGGGACCGCACGTCAAGGATGTGTCAGGCTAGATTGACACGCGTGCGCGCGCAAGGCCTCAGCCTTTCGCGGCTTCGCGCGCCGCCTTGGCGAAAGCGCGCGCCTCGGCGGGCGCGGTGCCCAAACTCGCCGGAGGCTTCAGATCCGGCAAGACCACCCCCGGATGCGCCGCCGCCGCCAGCTCCGGCAACGCCCGCCCGCTACCCTGCGCCTCTGCCGCCAGCCGCTTCACCTCGGCTTGCGCCGCAGGCCGTGCCATCGCGCCGGTCAGCGCGAAGGACAGCGCCTCGGCATGGATCAACCCCAGCGGGTCGTCCAGATGCCCCGCCATCCGCGCGGCATCGGGCTCAAGGCCCGCCGCCATCTCGCCAAGTACCGCGCTCGCCTTGGCCGCCCCGGCCGCCAGCGGTGGCAGGCACAACCATTCCGTAAACCACGCCGCCCCGTCCCGCGCCTCGCCATGGGGGGCCGACATCGCGGCCACCTGCGCGGGCGCAAACCGAGCCAGCGCCACCAGCACCGAGGCCGCGACCGGGTTCTGCTTCTGCGGCATGGTGGACGAGGCGCCCGCCGCCCCCAACCGCAGTTCTCCCACATCGGATCGCGCCAGCCGCGTCACATCCTCGCCGACTTTCCCGCAGGCTGTGCAGACCGCGCCAAACCATTGGCCCAGATCAATAATCCGGTCGCGCGAGGTATGCCACCCGTGCCCCGGATCGCGCAGATCCAACGCCTCGGCCAGTGCGCGGCGCAGGCCCGCCGGATCCGGCCCCAGCTGGCTCGCCGTCCCCGCCGCCCCTGCCATCGACACCGCCAATACACGCTCGCGCAGCGCCGGCAACACCTCCAGCAGCCGCAAGATCGGCCAGCCCCATGACGCGACCAGAGCCCCGAAACTCGACGGCACCGCGATCTGCCCATAGGTCCGGGCGGCCTGCGGCGTCTCGGCATGGGCCTGCGCCATCGCACCCAAGCGGCCAAGGGCCACGCGCAGCCGCCCCTCGATCAGCACCAGGATCTGGCGCATCCGCAAACTCTGCGCGGTGTCCTGAATATCCTGCGACGTCGCCCCCCAATGCAGGTATTGCGCATGCTCGGGCGCCTCCAGCGCCTTGCGCATCGCGGTGACCAGCCCCGGCAGGCTGACCCCGTTCTCCCCCGTCGCCCCGGCCAATCCGCCCGGATCGATCTGGATCTCCATTGTGGCGCGGTGCAGAAACGCGCCCGAGATCTCGGGGATCACGCCCGCGCGCCCCTGCACCTTCGCCAAGACCCCCAGCACCAGCATCATCGCCCGCACATCGGTCCCGTCCGACAGCAGCCGCGCCACCTCCGCATCGCCAAAGAGGCCGCGATAAAGCCCGCTGTCAAAGACCGAGGCGCTCATGGCAGATGGCCGATCTCGCCCAGAAACCGCGTCAGCAACCCGGCATATTCCTCGGGCTTCTCGACGCAGGGCAGGTGTCCGACACCGCGCATCAACTCGAACCGCGCGCCGGGGATCAGGTCGGCCAGTTCGCGTACCAGATCGGGCGGCGTCGCCCCATCCTTGTCGCCCGCAATCACCAGCGCCGGCAGGCGCAGGGCGGCAGTCGTGGTGTAGAAATCGGTGCCGGCGATGGCGGCGGCACAGCCGGCATAGCCCTCTTCCGGGCAGGTCTCCACCATCCTGCGCCACGGGCTGACGGCAGGGCTTTCGCGAAACGCGGGCGCGAACCACCGCTCCATGATCGCGTCCGTCATGGAGGCAAGCCCGCCTGCGCGCAGCATTGCGATCCGCTCGTCCCACATCTCGCGGGTGCCGATCTTGGCACCGGTATTCGACAACACCACCGCGCGCACCAGATCGAGCCGCTTGGTCGCCAGCCCCTGCGCGATCAACCCGCCGATCGACAGGCCGACAACGACCGCGTCGCGCACCTCGAACGCGTCCATCACCCGCTCCGCATCGCGCACCAGCGCGCCCATCGGATACGGCGCGGGCGGACAACTCGACAGACCATGCCCGCGCTTGTCATAGCGGATCACCCGCAAGCCCTTGGGCAGATGCGCCACCACCCCGTCCCAGAGCCGGAAATCGGTGCCGAGCGAATTGGCGAACACCACTGGCGGGCCGTCGACGGGCCCTCGGGCCTCCACATGCAGCGCGACATCCTCGAAGCTCAAAACATCCATGGTGCGTCCCTCAAATCCGGCCGGTTCATAGTGCAACGCCGCTCCTGCAACGGCAAGGTCGCAACCCAGCCGCCTTATGACGCGATCCGGCCCGCAAGGCCGCGCGAACCGGCGCAAAGGTGGCGCATCGAAACCGGAGTTCCCGATGCCCAGACAGATCCGCGCCGCCGTGTGCCACGCCCACGGCCAACCCCTCACCATCGACACCCTGACGATCCGCGACCCCGGCGCGCACGAGATCGAGGTGACGCTTGACGCCGTGGCCATCTGCCACTCCGACATTTCCTACATGCAGGGCGCATGGGGCGGTGTGCTGCCCGCGGTCTACGGACACGAGGCGGCTGGACGCGTCACCAAACTGGGGCAGGGCGTCACCTCGCTTGCCCTGGGCGACCGCGTCATCGTCACGCTCTCGAAATCCTGCGGCCAATGCCCGTCCTGCGCCTCGGCGCAACCAATGTATTGCGGCGGCAACACGCCCGAGGCTGCGGTGCTGACCACCGCGCAGGGCGGGCCGGTCACCAAGGCGATGAACTGCGGCGCCTTTGCCGAGGCGGTCGTGGTCGACATCTCGCAGATCGCTCCCATCGGCCCCACCATCCCCTCGGACGTCGCCTGCCTGCTGGCCTGCGGCGTGCCTACCGGCATGGGGGCCGCGATCAACACCGCCAAGGTGAAACCGGGCGACAAGGTCGTGGTGATCGGGGCAGGGGGCGTCGGCCTCAACTGCATCCAGGGCGCGCGCATCGCCGGGGCGGCCCGGATCGTGGCGATGGACCTCGAAGAGAAGAAGCTGCGCGACGCGCTCGAATTCGGCGCCACCGACACGCTCTCCGCCAAGACCGACCAGCCGTGGAAGGCCCTGTCCAACATTCTCGGCGGCACCCTCGCCGACCATGTCTTCGTCTCGGTCGGCGTCATCCCCGCCTACGAATCCGCGCTGCGCCTGCTGGCGCCCCGTGGCACGCTCTATGCCGTAGGGATGCCTCATAATGGGGCGACCACCCCCTACGAGCCGGTGATGTTCGCCGCCACCGGCCAGGGCATCCGTGGCTCCTTTCTGGGCGAGATCGTCCTCAAGCGCGATATCCCCTGGATGGTCGACCTCTACTCCCAGGGCCGCCTGAAACTCGACGAACTGGTCTCGGGCCGCTGGACCCTCGACCAGATCAACGAGGCGATTGCCGACACCTCCTCTGGCCAGGCGCGGCGCAATGTGATCGTGTTCTAGAACCCCCACCGCCGCGCCCCCCCTTTCCATGTGCCCCAAATATCCCGGGGGGCTTGGGGGGCTGGCCCCCCAATTTGGCAACACACGATGAAACTCGACAATCTTGAGATCTTCACCATCGCCCCCCCGCCTCCCGGCTGGGGCGGGCGCTACTGGCTGATCGTCCGCCTCACCACCGCGTGCGGCATCACCGGTTTGGGCGAGGTCTATGCCGCCGGCGTCGGGCCCAAGGCCATGCATGCCGTAATCACCGACGTCTTCACCCGCCACATGCATGGCTCCAACCCCGAAGACATCGAGTTGATGTCGCGCCGCGCCCAATCATCGGGCTTCACGCAGCGCCCCGACCCGACCGTGTTCGGTGCCTTCTCGGGGCTCGAGATGGCCTGCTGGGACATGCTCGGCAAAGCCCGCAATCGCCCGGTCTGGGCGCTTCTGGGGGGCCGGATGAACGACCGCCTGCGGGCCTATACCTACCTCTACCCCGAACCCCACCACGACGTGTCGTCATTCTGGACCTCCGCCGACATGACCGCCGAGGCGGCCGCGATCCGCGCCGCTGAGGGCTGGACCGCCCTCAAGTTCGATCCCGCCGGTCCCTACACCATCCGGGGCGGCCACATGCCCGCGCTGTCGGATATCGCCCTCTCCGCAGAGTTCTGCGCCAAGATCCGTGCCGCCGTCGGCACCCGTGCCGACCTCCTCTTCGGCACCCATGGTCAATTCGCCCCCTCTGGCGCGATCCGGCTCGCCAAGGCGATCGAACCCCACGATCCGCTCTGGTTCGAGGAACCGATCCCGCCAGATAACCTGCCCGGTCTGGCCGAGGTCGCGGCCCATACCTCCATCCCCATCGCCACCGGCGAGCGGCTGACCACCAAGGCTGAATTCGCCCTCGCCCTCAGGTACGGCGCGCGCATCCTGCAACCCGCCCTCGGGCGGGCTGGCGGCATCTGGGAGGCCAAGAAAATCGCCATCCTCGCCGAGGCCGCGGGCGCGCAACTTGCGCCCCACCTCTATGCCGGGCCGGTCGAATGGGCCGCCAACGTGCATCTGGGCGTGTCAACCGCCAACCTTCTGATGGTCGAGGCCATCGAGACGCCGTTCCATGACGCGCTGGTCACCGGACGGCCCCGCGTCCAAGGCGGCTTCGTCGAAGCGCCAACCGCCCCCGGCCTCGGCATTACGCTCAACGATGACGTGGCGCGCGCCCATGCCTATGCCGGTGACCGCCTGCACCTCGAGATGCAGGAGGCGCCGTGTGACTGGCAGAACGGCAACGCGTTCGGCGGCGGCGCGGTCGACTGAACCCACCGCCTGCGGCGAGCGGCGCGGCGGGGTGAATCCCGCCCTACGGCATCGGGCCAGCGTTGCGGATCATCCGTAGGGCGGGGTTCACCCCGCCGTCCGCGCCGCCAAACCGCCTAGCGCCCCTGCTCATGGGCAAAGCGCAGCCGCGCGATCTCTTCGTTCTTCTCGGACGCCTTCAGCACGTGCATCTCTTCCTTGACGTAGTCGAGATGCCGGACCACGGCCGCCTTCGCCGCCACGGCGTCGCGCTCCTGCAGACCGGCGTTGATCGCCCGGTGCTGGTCCAGCAGCATGTCGCGCGTCGTGCGGTTCTTGAACATCTGCTGGCGGTTGAAGAACACGCCCTTCTTCAGCAGATCGAAGGTCGATCGCATCATATGCAACAGGATCACGTTGTGACTGGCCTCGATGATCGCCAGATGGAACTCGGCATCCAGAAACGCCTCGTCCGCCGGGTTCCGCTTGCGATGCGCCACCTCCATCTTGTGGAAGATCGTGTCGATCACCTTCAGGTCGGTGTCCGAGCCTTGGGTGGCCGCGCGTTCCGCCGCGATTCCCTCCAGATCCTGCCGAAAGGCGAGATAGTCGAAAACCGCCTCGTCATGGGCCGACAACAGGTCGATCAGCGCGGGGGAGAAGGCCGATCCCAACACATCGGCCACGTAGATCCCCGCACTGGCGCGCGTCGCCAGCAAGCCCCTCGCCTGCAATTCCGCCACCGCCTCGCGCAGCGATGGGCGCGACACGCCAAGGCGCTCGCTCAACTCCCGTTCGGAGGGCAGCCGCTCTCCGGGGCGCAGGATGCCGCGCAAGATCAGTTGCTCGATCTGCTTGACGACGGACTGGGACAGTTTCTCCGCCTCGATGCGCTGAAACGGCATGTTTCCCTCCTGCGGGACAGATTGGAGAATTGGTAAAATGATATGACCAGTGCGGCGGCCTGTCCAGTGGGCGGCATGGATCATCGGACGCCCCAAAGGAAAACGGCCCGCCGTTCAGGCAGGCCGTTCCAGTTCTTGCCGTCAGACGCGGATCAGCGCGGGCGGATGATGACCTCGACCCGGCGGTTCTGCTGGCGTCCCTCGGGGGTGAGGTTGGAGGCAATCGGCTCGCTCTCGCCACGCCCGACCGAACCCACGCGCGACGGGGCCACGCCCACTTCCAGCAACACGCCCGCCACCGCCTGCGCCCGGCGCAGCGACAGGTCCTGGTTATAGGCGGCCGAACCGGTGTTGTCGGTATGGCCCAACACCGTAACGTCAGAGTTGGGATACTGGTTGATGTTGCGCGCCAGCGCCCGCAGATCGGCCTGCAGGCCGGCCCGGATCGCGGCGGAGTCGACGTCGAACAGGATGCCCTCGGGCATCGTCACGATCAGCGACTGGCCGGTATTCTCGATCAGGATGCGGTCGCTGCTGAGCGAGCCGCGCAGATCGGCGGCCTGTTGGTCCAGCACGTTGCCGATGGCAGCACCCGACGCCGCCCCAATGGCCGCTCCCAGCGCCGCATTGCGGCCCCGGTTGTCCTCGCTGCCGGTGGCCCCGAGGAAGCCGCCCAGAAGGCCGCCCACAATCGCCCCGTCGCGGGTGCGGTTCGGGACCGGCTGGCCGTTGGGGGCAACGGTGTTGGTCACGCAGCCCGTCAGCGCAATGGCGGCAGCGCTGGCCAGAAGGAGGGGTTTGAAAAGAAAAGTCATGGCTGAAGCCCTTTATTGCCTGTGCCCCGTTTCCCAAGGGGTTTGATTGGCGGGTATTATATCAGCCCCGCCGGGCGCGGACAGGGGGAAATGCGGTGCCGTTGCGCTACGGGCGGCAATCGGCCCATGCGCGGGGGACTCGGTTGGGGCAGGCGCGCGTCCGGGGCGGGGGCGCGTCCGGGGCGGGGGCGGGGGCGGGGGCGGGGAGGCGCACCGGGAGGGAGGCCGGGCCTAGGCCGCGCCTTCCTCGGTCGTGGCGGCCTCCCATGCCAGCATCGCGCGCTTCACCGGCAGTCCCCAGTGATAGCCGCCAAGGCCCCCCGACTTGCGCAGGGCGCGGTGGCAGGGGATCAGCCAGCTGATCGGGTTGCGGCCCACCGCCGTGCCCACGGCGCGCACCGCACGGGGCCGCCCGATGGCGCCCGCGATCTGGGAATAGGTGGTGACATGGCCTGTCGGAACCTGCAGCAGGGCCTCCCACACCTTGATCTGGAACGGCGCACCGATCAGCGACAGGTGCACATCGCCTGTCGCGCCGAAGGCCGCGTCGGCCATCGGGCGCAGCGCCATCGCATCCTCGACATACGTGGCGTTGGGCCAACGCGCGCAGAGGTCGGCCATCACCGGCTCGGGCCCCGCCTCGGCGGCAAAGCCGATGCCGCAGATGCCCTTGTCCGTCGCCATCAGAAGCGCCGGGCCAAAGGGGCTGTCGAACCAGCCCCAGCGGATCGTCAAACCCTCGCCACCGCTGGCATAGGTGCCGGGGCTCATCGCCTCCCACCGCACGAACAGGTCGTGCAGCCGCCCGCCGCTGGTCAGGCCGGTTTCCGCGACGGTATCGAGCACCGTGAACCGCTCCGCCAGAAGGCGGCGCGCGTGGTCCAGCGTCAGATATTGCTGATACCGCTTGGGGCTGACACCAACCCAGCCGCTGAACGTGCGCTGGAAATGCGCCGGGCTCATCTGCAACGCCTGCGCCAGATCGTCGAGCGAGCGGTGTGGATCGGCGTCGATCAGGTCCAGCGCGCGGCGCATGACGTTGAAATGATAGCTGCCCGAGGGGGCACTGGCGGAAGGGGACGGATCAAGCTGGGACATGCGGGACCTCCTGTTGGCACCCAATCTAGGGGGTCGGCCACCGCGACGCGACCCGGTTCTTGCGGGAAGTCAGGGGGAGTGCGGCACGATGCTCAGGCAGCGTGGCTGCTTCGGTCGGATGCCCTTGTCGCCGTGTGCCGGGCACGGGCCTGCCGTGGTGGCGCGGCCAGGATCGTCGCCTCATAGGCCAGAAGGCAACGGCGCGCCGTCTGAGCGTGGCCGGCCATCAGCGCCTTGGCAAGGGACGCGGGCAGGGCGGGCAGCAGCCCCAGAACATCATCCGCCAGAAACAGGCTTTCCAACGCGACCCCGTCCGAGATCAGCACCTCGTGCCGGTCGAACAGAAGGTGGTGATAGGCGTGGTCAAGATCGGGCACCAGGACGCCGACCCCCGGCAGGCCCAGCAGATGCTTGGCCGCCACCAACACCTCATGCTCGCCGAAATGCAACTCGCAGACCGCCCCGCTTATCAGGATGCGATGTTGCGGCGACACGCAGAGCGCCTCGGCCGGGCAATCTGGCCCAAGGGCGCCTGCCGCAATCTCGATCGGCGCGGGCATCTCGCGGGCATAACGAAACTCCCGATGGCCGCGCCAGCGCACGATCTAAAACCCGTGATCCGCCGTCATCACCCGGTCGCCGATGCCGATCCAGTCGATCGGGCGCAGGCCGTCCTGCGTCATCAGCATCGTGCCGGAAAGGAAGCAAGGCACGGAATTTTTCTGGTAATACTCATGCCCGATCCGAGAGTCCTCGGTCGGCTCAGAGTTGGCCGGACCGTTGCCGACCACGTTTTGCTCGTTCACGACGCGATAGACGACGCCGGGCTGTAAGGGTGCACCCGGAACGTATCCCACGACGACGCCGTTGATCTCCAGCACATCCAGCATGAAGGTCTGCCCGCCCGGTCCCTCCAATCAATAGAATTTCTCGGCATATATTGGCCCTTTGGCCAAGGGGTTGCCGTCCGTGTCGATGACAACGGCCGTCTGGTTGGCATCGTTGCTGATCTCGTCGGTGGTGGTGTCGTCCCAGCTGGCAGTTCCGGCCGCCTTGCCGTCGTCGCCATCCATCAACGCGTCGTCGTCGGTCACCTCGATCCGCACGCGGCCGTCGTGGACGTTGTAGCCGGGATCGAGCGCGTCGGTGCCGCCGCTGAAATCGATCGCGCCGACATTGTAGGCGTAATAGCTGTAGGACGACATGGCAGCTTCCGGTTGGAACCGCCCGAGGATGCCGCGCACTGCGTTAATCGGGACTGAACGCCTGCCGCCTCAATCCATGCAATTCATCTCAAAACATCGTGCCAAGCCCGCGTGCGCGGTGAAACATCGCGCTTGGCCCTCGCGCGCGCCATGCAACATCGCGCTTGCTCCGCGCGCGTCGTGCCGCCAAAAGGGACGCCATGGCCAAATCCCTTCCCTATCACGCAATTTCCGAGATCTTTTCCCGCTTCCAGGCCGCCGAGGCCCACCCGAAGGGTGAATTACACCATACCAATGCCTTCACGCTGCTGGTGGCCGTGGCGCTGTCGGCGCAGGCCACGGATGCGGGCGTGAACAAGGCCACCGGACCGCTTTTCGCCCTCGCCGACACGCCGCAGAAGATGCTCGATCTGGGCGAGGAACGCCTGACCGACATGATCAAGACCATTGGTCTCTTCCGGCAGAAGGCGAAGAATGTCATCCGGCTAAGCCAGATCCTGGTGGACGACTACGGCGGCACGGTCCCCTCGTCCCGCGCCGCGCTGCAATCGCTGCCGGGGGTGGGCCGCAAGACCGCCAACGTGGTCCTCAACATGTGGTGGGGGATGCCCGCGCAAGCCGTCGACACGCATATCTACCGTGTCGGCAACCGCACGCTGATTGCGCCCGGAAAAGACGTCGAGGTGGTGGAGCGTGCCATCGAGGACAACATCCCCGCCGAATTCCAGCTGCACGCCCATCATTGGCTGATCCTGCATGGCCGGTATATCTGCGTTGCGCGCAAACCCAAATGCGGCGCCTGCCTGATCCGCGACCTGTGCCCCTTCGAGGACAAGACCCCCGACCCCATTGGGGGCAAAACCCAATGTCGCGTAAGAACTTCTCCTCCGGCTCCTATCTCGAGCCGCAGATCGGCTTCTCGCGCGCCGTGCGCATCGGCAATACCGTCGCCATCGGCGGCACCGCCCCAATCGCCGTGGGCGGCGGTACCGATTGCATCGGCGACGCCTACGGTCAGACGAAACGCTGCCTCGATATCGCTCTGGCCGCCCTCGGGCAGGCCGGCGGCACGGTGCAGGACGTGATCCGCACCCGGATCATCCTGACCGACATCGCCACCTTCAAGGACGCCGCCCGCGCCCATGCCGAGGTGTTCGCCGACATTCGCCCCGTCACCACCGTGATGGAAGTCTCCGCCTTCGTGGATCCCGACTGGCTGGTCGAGATCGAAATCGACGCCATTCTCAAGGACCCCACCGCATGACCCAGACCTACGATCTTGTCGGCATCGGCAATGCCATCGTCGATGTCATCTCGCAGGGCGATGACAGCTTTCTGGACAATATGGGTATCCAGAAGGGCATCATGCAGCTGATCGAGCGCGAGCGGGCCGAGATCCTCTATGGCGCGATGAAGGACCGGGTGCAGACCCCCGGCGGCTCGGTCGCCAATACCGTCGCGGGCGTCGGCACTCTGGGCCTTCGCACCGCGTTTCTGGGCAAGGTCAAGGCCGACGCGCTGGGCCGCTTCTATGCCGAGGGGATGGTGCATGAAGGCGTCGCCTTCCCCAACCCGCCCGTCACCACCGACGTGCCGCCCACGTCGCGCTCGATGATCTTCGTCTCGCCCGACGGCGAACGATCGATGAACACCTATCTGGGCGCGGGGGCCGATTTCGACGAGGGCGACGTCGATGCCGCCGTCGCCGGCAACACCCGTTTCCTGTTCCTCGAAGGCTATCTCTACGACAAGCCGGAGGGCAAACGCGCCTTCACCGCGGCGGCCCGCGCCTGCCATGCGGGGGGCGGCAAGGCCGGTATCTCGCTGTCGGACCCGTTCTGCGTCGACCGCCACCGCGCCGACTTCCTGCGCCTGATCGCGGACGAGATGGATTTCACCCTCGGCAACAAGG
>JBBQHZ010000052.1:0-23737 GCA_038324445.1 Rhodobacterales bacterium
TGAAGGGCACGATGAAGGCGGCGATGCCGAACTTGAACGAGGTGACGGAGGTGGCCATCGGGTTTGCGCCCGATATCCCCGCCGCCGCGTAACTGGCGAGCGCGACGGGCGGCGTGATGGCTGACAGCACCGCGTAATAGAAGACGAAGAAATGCGCCGTCAGGACCGGGATGCCCAGTTGCACGAGGCCCGGCGCCACGACGGAGGCGGCGACCGCATAGGCCGCCGTCGTCGGCATGCCCATCCCCAGAAGGATCGCGATGCACATGGCGAAGAACAGGGCCAGCAGTTGCGAGGCGTCCGCGATGCCCAGGAGCAGCGACGAGAAGCGTGCGCCGACGCCGGTAAGGCTGATCACGCCGACGATGATGCCTGCACAGGCGCAGACGGCGATGATCTGGACGGACATGGTGCCCGCGATGTCGAACGCCTTGAGGATCGCGCGCGGGCCCATGCGGTAGGGCGTCAGCCAACTGACCACGGCGGCGGAGGCGGTGGCAAGCGTGCCCGCGCGGATGACCGAGTAGCCCATGAAGAGCGCCGCGACGAGGATCACGATGGGCAGGAACAGAAAGACGCGGCGGACCATGTCGCGGAACTTGGGCAGTTCATCCTCTCGCATGCCGCGCATGCCGAGTTTGGCGGCCTCGAGATCGACCATGAAGTAGACTGACACGAAGTAGAGCACGGCCGGGATGATCGCGGCGACGGCGATATCGGTATAGGGGATGCCGGTGATCTCGGCCATGATGAAGGCGCCCGCGCCCATGATCGGCGGCATGATCTGGCCCCCGGTGGAGGCCGCGGCCTCGACAGCACCAGCGGTCTGCTTGCTGTAGCCGACCTTCTTCATCAGCGGGATCGTCAGCGAGCCGGTGGCGACGACGTTGCCCGCCGAGGTGCCGTTGATCATGCCCATCAAACCGCTCGCGAAGATCGCCACCTTGGCGGGTCCCCCCCGCGCGCGGCCTGCGGCGGCGAAGGCGAAGTTCACGAAGAAGTCGCCGACCTTCGAGGCCTGAAGGAAGGCCGCGAAGATGATGAAGAGGATGATGTAGGTCGATGAGACGGCCGTTGTGGCCCCGAGGATGCCCGCATCGGTATAGAGGAACCCGAAGAACCGCTGCCAGGTATAGGGCGTCTGCACGGCAAGGATGCCGGGCAGGAGGTGGGCGGTGAAGGTGTAGACGAGGAATACGGCGGTGATGATGACCAGCGCCATGCCGGTGACGCGGCGGGTCAGCTCGAGGATCAAGGCCGAGCCTGCGGTGGCGGCGAAGGCCACGCCGATCGGCACGAAGGGTGTGCCGACCGAGTTGCGCGCGGCGGTGCCGTAGATCGCGATCAGGTAGGCCGCAACGACAATGGCGCAGGCGGCCAGCACCAAGTCGGACATGGTGAAGCGGTCGCGGGGACGCTCCTCGATCCAGCCAAGGACGATGGCCCCGAAGGTGGCGATCAGCAGGGGCACGCCAAACCAGCGGATTTCCGTAGCGTAGAGGTCGGTTCCGGGGAAGGAGGCCCAGGTCGTCAGCCCGCTCATCTGCGGCAGGGTGCCGGAATTGATCGAGATCTGGAAGCCGACGGCTGTCGCAAGCGCAATCGCGGCGGGGATCAGCAGGGCGAGGGCGACGTAGCCGAGCATCCTCGTATCACGCGCGGGCTTTGTGTCGTCGAACATGCGGGACGAGAACAGCAAGAAGCCCAGAATCAGCGCGCCCGCGATGTGGACGATGCGGAAGGCCCAAGTCTCCATCGGGAGCGAGGGCAGGAAGGCCAGTTCGATCCCGGTCCAGCGCTCGATGGAAAATCCGTTCAGCGCGGCGAGGTGGAAGAAGGCATAGACGGCGGCGACGCCCGACAGCACCATGCCGCGCCAGCCCACGGGCAGGCGGCGATTGCCTTCGATGGGATCCTCGTCGACCCCTTCAGCCAGCACTGGCCCGTCGATCAGGTCGTCTTGGGGCCGGTCGTCCTGTGAACCCGCGGCACTGGTCTGGTCGGTCATGTCGGTATTACCCCTGAAAGCGGGCGCAGCCCCCTTGGGGTGTCCATCCGCCTGTCGTTCCCTGGAAATGGTGCAGCCTTGTCGCGAATTGGGCGTGCTGTCGCGGCGTATGCGCCCCCGCCCGGCACCTGAGTGGCCGGGCGGCGGCTTGGTCGGATCAGGCGATCAGTTGCCGTAGATCATGGCCGCATCGATGGTGGCACCGGCATTCTCGATGAACCAGCGGGCCGCACCGGGGTGCCACATCATGACCGTGTTCTTGTCCCAGTTCTCGGGCAAGGTCTCGCTGGCGGCGGCGTGGATGCCGACCATGCGGTCATTGTCGGACATCACGATGTTCACGACTTCGTACACGAAGCTTTCGGGCAGATCGCAATTCGCGATGGCGAAGTTCCACATCGCGACCGAGGCGGCATCTTCCGTCAGCGTGGTATAGGTGTCGGAAGCGATGTCGAAGGCCGAGACGGGGAAGTGGTCGATGATCTGCGCCTGCTCTTCGGGCGTGAACTCGATAATATTGATGTCGGTCTGCACTTCCAGCTGGCTGACTGCGGGAACCGGAACACCGGCTGCGAACGCGATCACGTCCAGCAGGCCGTCCTGAAGCTGGCTTCCCAGATCGTCCCAACCGCCGTTGCGGCGGTCATACTCGATGCCCAGATCAGTCAGCATGGCAGGGAAATAGGTGTCCGAGGTGGAACCTGCGGGGCCGAAGCCGATGCGGGCACCGGCCGGGATTTCCGACACGGAGGTGATGCCGGAGGACGACAGGACCGTGATCGAGAACGGCGTCTGATACATCGGGAACATCGCGCAGGCGCCGGTCATCTGCAGGCCGGGCGCAATCGGGTTGGTGCCGGCCAGCGATTCCGCGGCGGGGCCCATCGTGGTCATGCCGAACTGTGCCTCGCCGGTATGGACCAGCGCCATGTTCTGGCCCGGGCCACCGGTCACTTCGGCACCGCCCGAGATGCCAAGCTCTTCCGCGACGAGGTTGGTCCAGCCGGAGCCATAGGCGAAGAAGGTGCCGCCCTGCGACGCGGTGCCCGTTGTGAAGCTTTCTGGCCAGCCGGTGCGATCGACATGCGCGTCCGCGAAGGCGGAGGTAGTGACGAGTGCGGTAGTGAGCGTAAGAACGCCCAGTTTCGTGAATGTCATGGATATCTCCCTGGTTGCTGCGCCCGATCTCCCAATGCGAACGCTTGGGGGGGTCATGGCGGGTGGGACGCGTGGCGGCAACGGCGTTGAGGGGGGATTGCGCTAACGGTTGCGTGAATTTGACAAAGATGGGTAGATTTCTACCCATCTCCGCGGCAAGCATGGGTGGAAACCGACCCATTTGCCCCCCTGCACCGCAAATCGCTTGCAAGAGATTTGCCAGATCCCTGCAAGGATCTGGCCAGCGCCTAGTCGCGGCGGAAGCTTTGCAGGTCCAATCCGTGTTTCTGCATCTTGTCGTAGAGCGCCTTGCGGCTGATCCCGAGCACTTCATAGGTGGCCTTCGCCGACCCGCCATGGGCCGAAAGCGCAGCGGCGATCAGGTTGCGTTCGTGGGCCGCCATCTGATCGCCGAGCTTGCCGCTCGGTTCCGGCACGGGCGTTGACGCGAGGCCGAGGATGGCGCGTTCGGCGGCGTTGCGCAATTCGCGGACATTGCCGGGCCAATCGCCCGCCGACATGTCGGCAAGGGCTGCGGGCGAGATGCGGGGCACCGGGCGGCCATGTTGAGCCGATGCCTGCGCCAGCAGGATCTGGAAGAGGCCCGGAATATCCTCGCGCCGTTCGGCCAAAGGCGGCATGCGGATCGTCACCACGTTGAGGCGGTAGAGCAGATCATCGCGGAAGGTGCCGTCCTTGACCGCTTCGCCAAGGTCGCGGCGGGAGGCGGCGACGATGCGCAAATCGAGCGCAACCGGCTCGTTCGAGCCAAGCGGCGTCAGGACACGGTCCTGCAGGACGGTCAGCAGCTTGGCCTGAAGCGGCAGGGGCAGGCTGTCGATCTGGTCCAGAAAGAGGGTGCCACCGCGGGCATGTTCCACCTTCCCATAGCGCGCGCGGGTGGCGCCGGGGAAGGCGCCCGCCGCGTGGCCGAAAAGCTCGCTTTCCATCAGCGCATCGGGCAGGGCGGCGCAGTTGACCGCCACGAAGGGCCGCGCGGCGCGGGACGAGGCGGCATGGAGCGCGCGTGCCGCGACCTCCTTGCCGGTCCCCGTCGCCCCCTCGATCAGCACATCCGCCTGCGTGGCCGCCACCGCGCGCAATTCGGCGCGGGTGCGCGCCATCCGGGCCGAGCGTCCGATCAGCCCCGCGTCAATCGGGTCGGGCGCATCGCCGTTGGCGAGCCCGCCCCGCAGGGCGCGCACTTCCATCGTCAGGGCCCGCTTTTCCAGCGCGCGCCGGACCGTCTCGACCAGGCGGGCAGGGGCATAGGGCTTTTCGATGAAGTCATAGGCGCCCTGCCGGATCGACCGCACGGCAAGGTCCACGTCGCCATGCCCCGTCACAAGGATCACCGGCAGGTCGGGATCGCGCCCCAGCGCCGCCTGCATCAGGGCGGTGCCGTCCATGCCGGGCATGCGGATATCGGTGACGAGGATGCCGGGGAAATCATGGCTCAGATGATCGAGCGCCGCCTCCGCCGTGGCGCAGGCGATCACCGGCAGGTCGGCAAGGGCGAGGGTCTGCTCGCCCGAAAGGCGCAGGTCCGGTTCGTCGTCGACGAAGATCACGGGGCCGGATGTCATTGCGCCGCCATCTGCGGCGCGTCCGGCGTGACGTCAGGGGTGGCGGCCTCGAGGATCATGTGGAAGATCGCGCCGCCCTCGGCATGGTTCTCGGCGGTCAGCCTGCCGCCGAAATCGCGGATGATATTATAGGAGATCGAGAGGCCAAGCCCCAGCCCCTGACCGGGATCCTTGGTGGTGAAGAAGGGGTCGAAGGCCTGTTTCAGGGCCGTCTCCGACAGGCCGGGGCCGGTATCGCGCACGGTGATCTGCGGGCTGTCGCCCCCTGTCAGGGTGATCGTGATGGTGGGGGCGGGGGCGTTGGCTTGGGCGCTCGCCATGGCGTCGAGCGCATTGCCGATGAGGTTGACCACGACCTGTTGCAGGCGCACGCGCCCGCCGCGGGCCCAGATCTCGGTTTCGGGCGGCGTGTACGCGACCGTGACGCCCCGGAGCCGCGGCGCCATCAGTTCCAGCGCGTCAGCGATCACCGGGCCAAGCGGCACCGGGCCGGTCTTGTCGCCCGGACGGCGCGCGAAGTTGCGCAGGTGGCGGGAGATGGCGGCCATGCGGTCGGCAAGGCCGCTGATCCGCTCGATATTGCCGCGCGCCTCGGGGATGCGGCCGCGATCGAGGAAGGTGACGGCGTTCTCGGCATAGCTTTTCACCGCCGACAGCGGCTGGTTGAATTCGTGGCTCAGCGCCGCCGACATCTGCCCCAAGGCGGCCAGCTTGCCCGCCTGCACCAGTTCGGCCTGGGTGCGGCGCAGGCGATCTTCGGTGGCGCGACGCTCTTCCACCTCGGCCTTCAGCTCGCCGGTGCGCTCGGCCACGCGGACCTCGAGGAGCGCCGCGAGCGAGCGCTCGGCAGCCAGACGCTCGATCAGGCGGGCGCGGCGGCCGAGGGTGGTGCCGGCGACCAGCCCCAGCATCACCACCACCAGCGCCAGCAGCAGCACCGACGTCCAGGCGCGCTGCGTCGCGGGCCCCGTCGGCGTCAGGATCGACACCCGCCAGCCGACCGAGGCGATCAGCGCGGTCTGGCCCACGAAGCTTTCGCCCCCGACCTGCCGCAGATCGAGGCCGAAGCCCAGATCGGGATCAAGCGGCGCAGAGGTCACCTCAAGCGCCGAAAGCTGAGACGGCGGATATTGCCGCGTCGCCGTGATCTGCTCGAGCGCGCTTTCGGGCAGGGGGGCCATGGTGCGAAAGTGCCAGTCGGGCCGGTCCGACAGGAAGATGACGTTGTTCACATCGGTGACGATGATCGAGGCGTCACTTTGCGCCCAGTCCTCCTCGAACCCATCAAGCGTCAGCTTGACGGCCACGACACCGACGATCTCGGTCATGTCGATCACCGGTGCGGCAAAGAAATAGCCGCGCTGGCCCGAGGTGGTGCCGAGCGCGTGGAAGCGGCCAAGCCCCGCGTTCATCGCATCGGTGAAATAGGGGCGGTAATCGAACACCTGCCCCAGAAAGGACCGATCGGTGCGGTAGTTCGACGTGGCCACCGTGCGCCCGGTGACATCCATGACATAGATATCCGACACATCGAGCGACAGCGCCGCCTGACGCAGAAGCTCGTTGGTATAGGGCACCAGCCCGTCATTGTCGGGCTCGGCCAGCAGTTGGTGCAGGATCGGGCGCTCGGCGATCAGGGCGGGCAGGGCCTCGGTCCGCTCCAGCGCGCCGCGCAGCACCTGCGTGGCAAGCCGCAGGGTGGCGGCATCCTCGGCACCCGCCTGCCGCAGGTAAAGCCGCTCGATCCGTGGCTCAACCGCGACGATCACCGCCAGCGCCAGCAGTGTCAGAAGCCCCACAAGCCGGATGGCCCGCAGGGGCCGGAGCGCGGCGGGGCGCAGGGCGGGGCGCAGGGCGGGGCGCTCGGCAGGGCCTTGAGCGGGGCGCTGGGGGCGGATGTCCGCAGGATCGGTGTCAGGTCTCATCCGCGCGACTATGCCAGCGCCATGGTCGAAGGGCCAGAGTGGTGGCCAGAGGGGGCCAGAGCGGTTGCGAGAGTGGAAGCATATCCGGTCGCCCGCACGGCGGAATGTCCGGTTGCCCGTCCGCCCATTCGCGGCCGCCATGTCCGGCCACCCGCGTCCGGCTGCTCGTCCCCGGTCCGCGTCCGCGATCCCGAATATTTCCCCGCAGCGTTTCAGACAGCATTCGCTGGAAACATCACCCGCCCCGTGCCTATATTTGAGCACAGAGCCGGGGTGTCGCGTGACACCCCGTCACGATTGGAGGATTACACAGATGAAGTTTGTTCTTACTGCCTTGGCCACGACCGCGATGGTCGGCCTGTCGGCAGGGGTCGCCTCGGCGCAGGCACTGTCTTGCGGCGGTATCGGCGACGCCGGCCAATGGATCGGCGGAACGCCGGAAGCATCCGATATTTCCTTGGCGACCGGCCCCCTTTCCCTGTCGGGCCTGGCGATTCCCGCCAGCGGCAACACCGTCACTTATTTCAGCCTCAGCACCCCCGGCGAGGTCCGCCTTGAGGCGCAGCCGCAGCCCGGCAGCGACACGGTGCTGGAACTTTACGATGCAACCGGCGCCCTGGTCGTGACCGATGACGATTCGGGCGGCAACTTTGCCTCCCGCGCCGAGATCGCGCTGGAGGCCGGGCAATATTGCCTGCTAACGCGCGGCTATGCCGACAGTCCCCTGCTGGCGGATGTCAGCGTCGGACGGCTGGAGCATGAGGCCATCACCGCAGGCCTTTCAGGCGGATTCTTCGGCGGCGACGACTATCCCCTCTATGTCGGCATCGACCCCTGCATCGGCACCACCCCGGCTACGCCCCTGGGCGTAGGGTCGATCGACGCGGCGCTGGGGCAGGGCGGCGTCAGCGCCGTCAACTCGGTCACCGCGGCCCCCTATTACCGCTTCACCCTCGACACGCCGAGGGCGCTGACGATCCGGGCGGAAAACCCCTCGGCCGATCCCTACATCTATTTCTTCGATGGCGAGGGTAACCTCCTGGCCGAGAACGACGATTACAACTCGCTCGACAGCCGGATCGACTTCACGTCGCCGCTTGATCCCGGCATCTACTGCATCGGCATGCGGTCCCTGTCGGACCCGGACCAGCCGGTGACGGTATCGGTTCTGGAATATGACGCCGCCGCCGTCCTGCGCGAGCTTTACGCCACCGGCGACGCGGCCCCGCCGCTCGACGGGTCCTATCCGGTGATCGACCTTGGCGTGTTGCCGGGCCGCTCGGTGCGCGATACCCAGATCGGCGCCACGCAGGCCACCTGGTTCTCGTTCGAGGTGTCGCAGGCGGGCGCGATCGTGATCGACGCGGTCGAAGTGACCAACAGCGATCCCGTCCTTATCCTCTACAACGATCTGGGACAGGAGCTTGCCTATAACGACGATTTCGGCGGCACGCTCAACAGCCAGATCGTGGCGCGGGTGGCGGCAGGGCGTTACCTGCTGGCGGTGCGGCAGTATTCCGAGGGCTATGACGGGATCATCCGGATCGCCACGGAACGCTACGTTCCCGCGTCCCAGTGATATGGTCCCAGTGATCTGACGAGGTAAGAAAGGCCGCCCGCACTGTGACAGTTCGGGCGGCCTTTTTCATGGGCGGGAGCATCACGCCGCCGCCTTCACGCCGCCGTCACGCCGCCGACAGGGCCGCAACGATCCCGGCAAAATCCGCCGCCTTCAGCGAGGCGCCGCCGACCAGCGCGCCATTTACATCGGCCACGGCAAAGATCTCGCCCGCATTGCCCGGCTTGACCGATCCGCCATAAAGCAGGGGAACATCATCGGCCGACGCCCCGAGCCGCGCCGCCAACTCGGCCCGGATATGGCCATGCACCTGCGCGATCTGCTGCAATGTCGGCGTGCGCCCGGTGCCGATGGCCCAGACCGGTTCATAGGCCACCACCAGCCGCGCGGCGTCCACCGACTCGGGGATCGAGCCGGCAAGCTGGGTCGAGACGACGTTGAGCGTTACATCCGCGTCGCGCTGCGCCTCCGTCTCGCCGACGCAGACGATGATCGTCAGGCCTGCGTCCAGCGCCGCCTCAGCCTGCGCCGCGACCGTGGCATCATCTTCGCCATGATCGGCGCGCCGCTCGGAATGGCCAAGGATCACGTGGCTGGCACCCGCATCGACCAGCATCGCGGCCGAGATGTCGCCTGTATGCGCGCCGGAGGCGGCGGTGTGGCAGGTCTGCCCACCCACCTGCAGCGCGCCGCGCGCGCGCGCCACCATCGCCGCGATCAGCGTCGCGGGGGGGCACAGCACCACGTCGCAGTCCACGCCGCCGATGACATCGATCAGCGCATCGACCTGCCCCAGACTGTCGCCGGTGCCGTTCATCTTCCAGTTGCCTGCCGCGATCTTGCGTGCCATTGCCACCTCCTTAGGGTTTCGGCCCCTGCGATGGCAGGCCGGGCCGGTCCGGTCAACCCGACGACAGGAGAAACCCCGTGATCCCGCATATCGACGCCGAGGCCCTTGCCGCCCGCTCGCCCGAGGCGCTGGCCGCCACAAGCCAGGGCGCGCTCGAGTCCGGTTTCCTGACGCTCCACAATACTGAGTTGTCCGCGCAGGACGTGACAGCGGCGCTTGATGCCTACCGCGCCTTCTTCAAGGGCGACGCGGCCAACAAGGCATCGGTCGGCATGGGTGCCACCGGATCGAATCGCGGCTGGGGCGCTCCGGGGTCCGAGCAGGTCGATCCCATGGCCAACGCCGATTACAAGGAGGTGTTCGATTGCGGGGTGGACCTGCCTGCCGGCGATCCGTTGGCGCACCTGAGCGTCTACGCGCCGAACCGCTGGCCAGCCGCCCCCGATGGCTTCCGCCCGACAATCGAGAGCTATTTCACCGCCGCCCGCGCCACCGCGCTGGAGCTATTGCAGGGCATCTCCGCCGCCATCGGTGCCGATCCCACCTTCTTCGCCGACAAGTTCGCGACGCCGATGGCGCTTTTGCGCGGCAATTACTATCCCTCCCGCCCCGCTTGGGCCGGAGCCAAGGATTTCGGCATCGCCGCCCATACCGATTACGGCTGCCTGACGCTGCTCGCGACCGATGGCCAACCGGGCCTCGAAGTGCAGCTTCGCGATGGCACCTGGGCGCCGGTCCGCGCCGATCCCGGCACCTTCATCATCAATTTCGGCGAGATGCTGGAGATCTGGACCGCAGGCGCCATCCGCGCCACGCCCCACCGCGTGATCGGCGGCGCGTCCGAGCGGATCTCGATCCCGCTCTTCTTCAACCCCGCCCACGACACCAACGTGGCCCCCAAGGGCGCCCCCCCGATCAGCGCGGGCGACCACCTCGCGCGGCGCTATGCGCAGACCTATACCCATCTGCAAAAGCAGGCCTGAAAACGCGCGCGCGCGCCCCAATTTCATCTTGGCCGAAAACTCCGGGGGATGTGGCCCCACCCCCGGGGGGGCCACAAAAGGGGGCAGAGCCCCCTTTTTCCGCCTCACAAATGCGCCAGTGCCTGACGGGCCCACGCGACGGCCACCTCTGGATCATCCAACCCGGCTTCGGGCATGGTCCAATAGGGCATTGCGGTCGGCTTGCGCTTGGCACCCTCACGCTCATAGGTCCAGCGGGTGCAGCCCTCGGCCTGCAAGACGTCGTGAAACGCGCCCGCTCCCTTCAGATATAATTGCCCGTCCGACATCAAGAGGGCAAAGATCGTGCCCCGATGGTAGAGGCACAGGCCCCCCATCATCTTGCGCGTCGTGATATCTCCAAGACCCGAGAAGAGTTCGACCGCGTGGTCGATCTCCTCGGCCGAGACGCTCACGCCTGCAACTCTCCGATGTCCTTGAACTTGATCGACTCGCCGCAGCCGCAGGCATCCGCCACGTTGGGGTTGCGGAACTTGAACGCCGCTTCCAGCAGGCTGGTCTCATAGTCGATCTCGGTGCCGAAGAGGAACATCTGCGCCATCGGCGCGATCATCACGCGCGCGCCATCCTGCTCGACCACTTCGTCATGGGGATCGATCTCGGCCACGTAATCCATGGTGTATTCCATGCCGGCGCAGCCGCCCTTCTTGATGCCGATGCGCAGGCCCTGCGTGCCGCCCTGTGCCATCAGGCGGGCGATCTGGCGGGCGGCCGCGTCGGTGATGCTGACGGCCTGTTTTCCGGGAATGCCAAACATGGGACAGGGTTCCTTGGGACAGGGTTCTTCGGGGTGTCTGGGTTCAATGTAGGCGCGCGGGCCCGCCACCTCAACCCCGTTAAGGGCTACTGCATCATCGGCATCACGAGGGCGAGGGGCACCGCCACGCCCAGACCCCAGCACAGACTGATCCCGGTCCCGAGCCAGAGGCGCGCGCGCGCCTCCTGCGGGCGGGAGGGAAGGGCCACCAGCATGTAGCCCGCCTTGGCCGCGATCACCACGGCCGCGAGCCACGGCCAGCCGCCGATCAGCACCACGCAGAGCGCCGCGCGCTCGGCCCAGCCGACCAGCACGCCGTGCCCCGATCCCGCGCCGCGCGGCCCCACCAGCATCGCCACCGCATATTGCCCGCCGCGCATCGCAAAGAGCACGCCGCCCGCGATCATGTAGTAAAGCGGCAGGTCCGGCACCGAGGCCAGCGGCGAGGCAGGCCAGATCCCCGGCGCCAGCAACGCCACTCCGACGATCGAGCCAACATGCAACATCTGGTCCGCCACATAGGCGCCGATCCCCTCGGGCATCGCGTAGGTCTTGACGATGTCGATCCATAGATGGGCGATGGCAAGCCCGAAGAACCACGGTTGCACCGACATCGTCGTCAGGCACATGGTCCCAAGGACCAGCCCGATATGCAGTACCATGGCCAGCACGCGCTTCTTGTTGACGACCATCCAGGTCGTCTGAAGGACGTAATCGGCAATGACATGGGCAAGGAACAACGCTGCGAACGTATAGGCCGCCATGAATGGTCCGTTCCTTGTCATCACAAAGCACGCTCATTGAACGCGCAGACACGGCAACCGGTTTCTCGGCCTGCCCCAGCATCAAATTTCCCGATATGAATATCGCAGGGCAGGGGGTCCACGGCAACGGAGGAAATCACGCGTGCCAGCTACGGAAAGCCCGCCTTTACAAGCACCTGGGTTTCATCAGGCGACGCCATCCCGCCACCCTTCGCCTTTCTGGGCGCCCGCCTGAAGCACAGCTCCTTGGGCGCTTTCATGGGCGGCCCGCGTGAAGTGTGGTTCCTTGCGCGCCTACATGAAACCGAGTTCGAGGCGCGCTTCGTCCGACATCATGTCCATGCCCCAGGGCGGATCCCAGGTCAGCTGGACATCGACCGTTTTCACGCCGGCAATCGGCTCCACCGCGTCGGCGACCCAGCCCGGCATGTCGCCCGCCACCGGGCAGCCCGGCGCGGTCAGCGTCATCACCACCGAAACCTCGTTCTCGGCCCCGATGTCGATGGTGTAGATCAGCCCCAGATCGAAAATGTTGACCGGAATCTCTGGATCATAGACCGACCGGCACGCCTCCACGACGGTATCATAGAGCGGGTGATCGGTGCTGGAGGGCGCAATCAGCGGCGCGCCTTCCATCTTGGGTGTCTGCTCGGTCATGGCGTTCCTCGTCTGGGCGGCATTATACCTGACAGAAGATATAAGGTTTGTAGGGCGGGGCGTAAAGGCATGCGAGCCCAGGCTTTTGCAAAAGCCTGGCCAGAGACTTGCAAGGCTCTGGCGCCAACGGGCAAGCCCGTTGGCCAAGGGCCTTGCAAGACCCATGCCGCCACCCTGGCCGCCACCCTTGGCAAAGCGCGCCGGGCGGGGCAGGAAGGGCGCCATGACACAGCGTTTCGCCTTCACCCTCACCGCCACCTCCGGCCGCGCCCGCACAGGCCTGATCGCCACGCCGCGCGGCGATATCCGCACGCCTGCCTTCATGCCGGTGGGCACGGCGGCAACCGTCAAGGCGATGCTGCCCGAGTCGGTGGCGGCCACCGGTGCCGATATCCTGCTGGGCAATACCTATCACCTGATGCTGCGCCCGACCGCCGAGCGGATTGCGGCGCTGGGGGGCCTGCACCGGTACATGAACTGGGACAGGCCGATCCTCACCGACAGCGGCGGCTTTCAGGTCATGTCGCTGGCCGACCTGCGCAAGCTGACCGAGGAAGGCGTCACCTTCCGCTCCCATATCGACGGCTCGAAGCATCTGCTGACGCCCGAGCGCTCGATGGAAATCCAGCGGCTTCTCGGATCGGACATCGTGATGTGCTTCGACGAATGCCCCGCTTTGCCGGCGGATCGCCGCGCGCTGGAGGAGAGCATGCGCCTGTCGATGCGCTGGGCCGCGCGCTCGAAGGAGGCGTTCGGCGATCGCCCCGGCCATGCGCTGTTCGGCATCCAGCAAGGCGGGCTGGAGCGTGATCTGCGCGCAGAAAGCGCCGCCGCGCTGACCGAGATCGGCTTCGATGGCTATGCCGTGGGTGGTTTGGCGGTGGGCGAGGGGCAGGACGCCATGTTCGCCACCCTCGACTTCGCGCCCGATCAGTTGCCGCAGGACAAGCCGCGCTACCTGATGGGCGTGGGCAAGCCCGACGACATCGTGGGGGCGGTCAAGCGCGGCATCGACATGATGGATTGCGTGTTGCCGTCGCGCTCGGGGCGCACCGGGCAGGCATGGACGCGGCGGGGGCAGGTGAACATCAAGAACGCGCGCCACGCGGATGATCCGCGCCCGCTGGACGAGGCCTGCACCTGTCCCGCCTGCTCCAAGTATTCCCGCGCCTATCTGCACCACGTCTTTCGCGCGCAGGAGATGATCTCGGGCATGCTGCTGACATGGCACAACCTGCATTATTATCAGGAGTTGATGGCCGACATGCGGGCGGCCATCGCGGCGGATGACTTCGCCGCGTTCGAAGCGCGTTTCCATGCGGATCGGGCGGAAGGCGATATCGACCCGCTTTGATCCGGGCCTTCACAGCATTTTGTGCCACAGCGCCCACAAACCGCTATCCCTCCCTTGCAAGCGAGGCCTCCCGCGCGCATCTTCTTGTCCAAGATAGCCGTCGGCGCGGCCTCGCTTGAAACCCCTGTTACCGCGCCCCAAGTTAAGTCATCGTAGAGAGGAAGGGTTTAGGCTGCCGCGATGTGGGGCCCGCTCCCTTGCCTGAAAAACATGGAAGGCCTGAGGCATATGCCCGAGCAAACAATCTATCCCGTCCTGCCGCTGCGCGACATCGTCGTGTTCCCGCACATGGTTGTGCCGCTCTTTGTCGGCCGTGAGAAATCCGTCCGCGCGCTGGAGGAGGTGATGCAGGATGACAAGCAGATCCTGCTGTCCTCGCAGCGCGATCCGGCGGTGGACGATCCCGGCCCCGAAGGCATCTATCGCCACGGCGTCCTGGCGAATGTCCTGCAACTGCTGAAACTGCCCGACGGCACCGTGAAGGTGCTGGTCGAGGGCAAGCGCCGCGTGCGGATCGAGGAATTTGTCACCACCGAGCCGTTCTTTGAGGCGACGGCGGTGGAGCTTGCCGAAACCTCCGGCGATCTGGAGGCCATCACCGCGCTGACCCGCGCGGTCGCGGAAGAGTTCGAGAAATACGCCAAGGTCAAGAAGAACGTGCCGGAAGAGGCGCTGACCTCCGTGACCGAGGCCGGTGATCCGGCCAAGCTGGCCGATCTGGTGTCAGGCCATCTGGGCATCGAAGTCGAACAGAAGCAGGCGCTGCTGGAAACCCTCTCGGTCGCCGAGCGGCTGGAGAAGGTTTACGGCCTGATGCAGGGCGAAATGTCCGTCCTGCAGGTCGAGAAGAAGATCAAGACCCGCGTGAAATCGCAGATGGAGCGCACCCAGCGCGAGTATTACCTCAACGAACAGATGAAGGCGATCCAGCGCGAATTGGGCGATGGCGAGGATGGCGAAGGCGAAGTGGCCGAACTGTCCGAGCGGATCAATGCCACGAAGCTGTCCAAGGAAGCGCGCGACAAGGCGGATGCCGAGCTGAAGAAGCTCAAGAACATGTCGCCGATGAGCGCCGAGGCTACGGTTGTGCGCAACTACCTCGACTGGATGCTGTCGATCCCGTGGGGCGTCAAATCCCGCGTGAAGAAGGATCTGGACTTGGCGCAGAAGGTGCTCGACGACGATCACTACAGCCTCGACAAGGTCAAGGAACGCATCGTCGAATATCTGGCGGTGCAGCAGCGCTCCAAGAAGCTGAAGGGCCCGATCATGTGCCTTGTCGGCCCTCCGGGCGTGGGCAAGACCTCGCTGGGCAAGTCGGTGGCCAAGGCCACGGGGCGCGAATTCATTCGCATCTCGCTGGGCGGCGTGCGCGACGAATCCGAGATCCGCGGGCATCGCCGGACCTATATCGGCTCCATGCCCGGCAAGATCATCCAGGCGCTGAAGAAGGCGAAAACCACCAACCCGCTGATCCTGCTCGATGAGATCGACAAGATGGGGCAGGATTTCCGGGGCGACCCGGCCAGCGCGATGCTGGAGGTGCTGGACCCGGAACAGAACTCGACCTTCGTCGATCACTATCTGGAGGTCGAATACGACCTGTCGGACGTGATGTTCCTGACCACCGCGAACTCCTACAACATGCCGCGTCCGTTGCTGGACCGGATGGAGATCATTCCGCTGGCGGGCTACACCGAGGACGAGAAGGCCGAGATCGCGCATCGCCACCTGATCCCGAAGCAGATCAAGAACCACGGGCTGAAGGCGCGTGAATTCAAGCTGGAGCCCGAGGCCCTGCAAGAGATCATCCGCGTCTACACACGCGAAGCAGGCGTGCGGAACCTTGAGCGGGAAATCGGCAAGCTCTGCCGCAAGGCGGTGACCAGGATCGTTCGCAAACAGGTTGAAGAAGTTGTCGTAACACCCGACAATCTAAGCGATTTCCTGGGCGTGAAGAAGTATCGCTATGGTCTGGCCGAGGATGCCGACGCCGTCGGTGTCGTTACCGGGCTGGCCTATACATCGGTGGGCGGCGACCTGCTGCATATCGAGGCGTTGCAGCTGCCCGGGAAGGGCCGGATGAAGACGACCGGCAAGCTGGGCGACGTGATGAAGGAATCGATCGATGCGGCGGCAAGTTACGTCCGCTCCATCGCGCCGCAGATCGGGGTGAAGCCGCCCAAGTTCGACCGCATGGACATCCACGTCCACGTGCCGGACGGCGCGACGCCCAAGGACGGGCCGAGTGCGGGGCTTGCGATGGTGACCTCCATCGTGTCGGTCCTGACGGGGATTCCGGTCAAACGGGACATCGCCATGACGGGCGAGGTGTCGTTGCGGGGCAACGCCATGCCGATCGGCGGCTTGAAGGAAAAGCTGCTGGCGGCGTTGCGGGGCGGCATCACGACGGTGCTGATCCCGGCCGAGAACGAGAAGGATCTGGCCGAGATCCCGGACAATGTGAAGCTGGGGCTGAAGATCATCCCCGTCTCCCACGTGTCCGAGGTTTTGGCCCACGCCCTTGTCCGCAAGCCCGAGCCCATCGAATGGGACGAGGCGGCGGAGGAAGCGGCAGCGGCTGCCGCTGCCCTTGCGCGCGGCCCGGAAGGCGCGACCGCACACTAGGCGCGGCGCGCTTCGAGACAAGAAAGAACGCCCGCCCGGATCACCCCCGGGCGGGCGTTTCACGTTTTGCGGTCAGGTCTGCTTTGGGGGGGATCGCCCTCACTCCGGCGCGGTGCGGGAGATGACGCTGCGCGGCATTAGCGGGAAGAGAGCAGGGCCGTGACCGGCACCAGAATGGCTTGCCCGCCGTCCACGACGTCTTGCCGGATAGCGGTCAGAGCCATGGACGGCTGTGGCGCCTGTTGCGCAGGAATCGGGGTGGCGGTCAGGGTGCAGGTCCGCGCCGGGTTCATCAAGCCATCCGGGCCGCACGCCGCCGTGTCGACGGCAGGTAAAATTGCCCGGTCACGCCAGAGGACTGGCCCGACCGGGCCAATGGCCCGCTTGGCGTCGGTCCAAGAACAGGAGCCGGAGCGCAGGGTCGGGCCCGCCCCCGCATCCACGCGGGGGCGGGCCTGCGCCCTCAGTTGTGGTGCGTCGCCAGGATCAGCAGGACAAGGCCGAAGATCGGCACGAAGATGCCCTGGTTCGAGGCGGCAGTATCCTCGACGATCAGGATTTCCGGCGTGACGGGTTGCACCCAGCCGCTTGCGTTGGCGGTTGGTGCAAAGGCAGCAAGGCAGAGCGCCGAGGCGCAAAGTGTCTTTTTCATAGGTCATATCCCCTTGGTAGGCGTGGCAGAACGGTCGAACGGCCTGGCAGGGCCGCGCTCCACCATGAAGCACACACCAATGCGCCCTGCCGATCAACGCAGGAGTGGCCCGTGTCGGGCCGTCAGACGGCTCGAGAGCCACAAAAGTGGCGGGGATGTCACGGTCTTGGGCTCGGGGCCGCCGTTGGTCGGGCGAAAACCGTGGCGCCGCTACCACGCGCCCCACCAATTCGCCCAAGGCACCGGATGATTCGTTGCCACGCCCTGTCCGCCCGCCCAAGGCTTCGGGGATCTGGTCGCCTGATTGCCGCTTGGGTTCCCGCAAGATGCCCGTATTGCACCGCCGCACGCTTGTTTTCGGGGCCGCCGCTGCCCTTGCAGCGCCCATGGTGACGGCGCAGGCCCAAGCCACGGCGCTGCCGTCAACCTTTGCCGGGCGCGGCCCGATCCTGAGCGGTGCGGCGGCCACCGTGAACTGGATCCCCCTGACGCAGCCCTATGTGGCGCTGACCTTCGACGACGGCCCGCACCCCACCCTGACGCCGCATTTGCTGGACCTGCTGTCGGCGCGCGGGCTGCGGGCTACGTTCTTCGTGATCGGCCGCAATGCTGCCCGCTATCCGCAGATCCTGCAGCGCATGGCCGCCGACGGGCACGAGATCGGCAACCATAGCTTTTCGCATCCCAGCCTCTCTGGCCTGTCCGATGCCCATATTCTTGACCAGATCGACCGCACGAACCAAGCCGTCTATGCCGCCACCGGGCGTCCGCCCGTCACGATGCGGCCGCCCTATGGCCAACTCCACGACCGCCAGCGACTGATGCTGTTTCAGGCCCGCGGCACGCCGACGGTGCTGTGGTCGGTCGATCCGCAGGATTGGCTGCATCCCGGATCGTCGGTGGTGGCGCGGCGCATCGTCGAGGGGGTCCATCCCGGCGGAGTGGTTCTGGCCCACGACATCCACGCCGACACGGTCGGCGCGATGCCTGCGGTGCTGGACGGCGTGATGGCGCGGGGCCTGCGCTTTGTGACGGTGTCCGAACTGATCGGCTGGCCAAGGTGGGACAGGCGGCGCCTGCGCCTCATCTCAGCTTCCGGTTAACGCAGTTTCCGGGGAAGGCTGGCCCAATACGCGAGAATCCGCTAAGTTGTTCGAAGAACGGAAACAATCCGCGTGCGCCCACCGGCAAATGCGCGGCGAAAGAGGCAATCGAGATGGCGACCACCACCCCTACCAAGTCCCCCAAGTCCAGCAACCGAAAGTCCACCTCGGCCGGTCCGCGCCGCGCCGCCAACGCGGCGAAGGCATCCAAGGCCTCCGCCGACATGGGCGCGGTGGATCTGGCCCCCGACGCCGTTGAAACCGCCGAAATCACCACTCTGAAACCCGCAAAGGCGTCCAGGCCGGCGAAGGCGTCTAAATCGGCGAAAGAAGCCAGGCACGCCGATGACCTGTCCGAGGGTGCCAGCGGCGACGACGATGCAGCGTCCGACGACCGGATAAGCCGGGGCGACCTGATCGGCGCGATCGCCGCGCGGGTATCGCTGAAGCGGTCCGAGGCGAAGATGGTGTTCGACGTGGTGCTGGACGAGATCGGCAAGGCGCTCGATGGCTCCGACGAGATCGTGGTGCCGCCGTTGGGCAAGCTGATGGTCAAGAAACGCGATGTGAAGCAGGGCGGCGCGATGCTGACGCTCAAGCTCAAGCGGTCCGATGCGGCCCCCGTGTCGGGCGACGCGGCAGCTGACGCTACGGGGGACGCTATGGGGGACGGTGCCCCCCTTGCAGACGCGGACGAGGACAGCTAAGACGCCGCCACCACGGCTGGGTGATTAGCTCAGTGGTAGAGCGCTTCGTTCACATCGAAGATGTCAGGGGTTCAAATCCCTTATCACCCACCACTTCAACCCCTTGAAACCAAGCGTCGCAGGCAGGGGTCAGTGTCCGTTTCACTGTTACAATCAGTGTCACAAAACGGATGCGATATGGCTGGCAGGATGCGCTTCTTGCTCAATCGGAACGTGGATACCTCGCGCGTCTGGTGATCCCGACCGAGATACACTGACAAGCGGGGACAAACGGGCGCTCGTTTCGGAGCGCCCTCTGGATCAGGTAGACCTAGGCGGGTCAGGCGTGGCGGCTGCGACGCAACCCGAGCATCCCTGCGATAGCGGCGAACAGCAACAAGGCACTGGCGGGCAACGGGACCGTCGACGGCGGCAGCGCGCCCGTGGTGGTGAACCCCAGCGTCAGGCTGTCCGAGTTGGCGAGGGTCAACCCGCCCACATCAATCAGAACGACTCCACCGTTTTCAATGTCGCTAGCGGCCAGCGCCGCCGACAGGGGTCGGCGGGGAATACGACGCTCAGGAGCGCATTTGTCCCGAAATCCAAGTCGGTCAACAGGGAGAAGGCAGCAAAGCCGCCGGTTGCCGCGTTGATGGTCAAACCAGACAGCGTCTCTCCCGCGGCGCCAATGATCGGGGGATTGCGGCAATGATGGCCCCGCCCTTGGCACCGCTGACGGCACCCTCGGCGCGCTGGAAGGTGATGGCGCGGAAGGTCCGGGGGATCATGTGATGCGGAGCAGGGCGCGCGAGGCGCCCGACACAGGCGTTTGCGATGGGCATTGGCGACCGGCTTTGGCGACGGGCCTTGCATCTGCCCCTCCCACATTGCCTCTTGCCCGACTGGCCTCCGGCGCGTTATCAGCCCCGCTGAAGGGTGGTTAGCTCAGTTGGTAGAGCGTTTCGTTTACACCGAAAATGTCGGGGGTTCGAGCCCCTCACCACCCACCAAAAACGCCGCTTGAGTGCGCTGGCCCCCTTGTCGGCCCGATCCGGGGCCGACCGTCGCGCGGCAGTCGCGTGACCAATCTCGGGACCAATCGCGCGCTCACCGCTCCCCCCCGGCCCTTGACCTTGAACCCTGCGTCCGGTCAACCTGAAGCACCTCCCCAGCCGGACGCCCGCCATGCCCGATCCCCTCCTGCCCGGTCCGATCATGCCGCCCGGCCACGGCAATCCGCTGCAACCGGCGATCATCGTCTACCTTGTCTTTGCCGGCAGCTTCCTTGTGCCCTTCGTGGCACTTGGCGGCCTGATCTATGCCTATGCCGAGCGGGGGCGCGACCCGGTGCTCGACAGCCATCTGGATTTCCAGATCGCCACCTTCTGGTGGGGGCTGGTGATCCTGATCGCGGGGGTAATCCTCACCTTCGTTCTGATCGGCGTTCTGGTGATCCTGTTCTGGTTCGTCTGGACGGTGGTGCGCATCATCACCGGCATCCAGTTGGCGCAGGCGCAAAAGCCTGTCACCTCGGTCGAGATGTTCGGGCTGAAGGCCGTCTGATCGGTTCACCAGCGCACATCAGGCGCGCAGCGAGGGGGAATAGGCGCGGGGGCGGTCAGGGGGTATCTCAACCCCAAGCCAATCCGAAAGGACGTGACATGAGCTGGAACCCCGCCCTCGACCCGAAAACCCCCACCGGCGACGCGGTGGATGCCATCGAGACGGTCATCGTGCCGCGTGCGCGCGATCTGGGCGATTTCGAGGTGCGCCGCGCCCTGCCTGCCCCCAAGCGGCAGATGGTCGGGCCGTTCATCTTCTTCGACCAGATGGGACCCGCCGAATTCATCACGGGGCAGGGCGTCGACATCCGGCCGCATCCCCATATCGGCCTGGCCACCGTCACCTATCTTTTCGAGGGCAGGTTTCATCACCGCGACAGCCTTGGCACCGATCAATGGATCGACCCCGGCGCGGTCAACCTGATGACGGCGGGCCACGGCATCACCCATTCCGAACGCATCGACGGCGCGATGCTGCACGCGCCCTACCGGCTGTCCGGAATCCAGACATGGATCGCCCTGCCCAAGGACGCCGAGGATGAAACCCCCGCCTTTGTCCATGCCGCCAAGGCCGATCTGCCGCTGCTGGAGGGGGAGGGCAAGCAGGTGCGCCTGATCCTTGGGCACGCCTATGGGCAGAAAGCGCCCGTCGCCACGCCGTCGCCGATGTTCTACGCCGACGCGCTGCTTGCCGCCGGGGCCAGGCTGCCGATGCCCGACGACCACGAGGATCGCGGCGCCTATGTGCTGGAGGGGTCCGTGTCGATTGCGGGCGACGTGTTCGACAAGGGCCGGATGATGGTGTTCCGCCCCGGCGACCGCGTGTCGATGACGGCGGGCGCCGAGGGTGCGCGGGTGATGATCCTGGGCGGCGACACGCTGGAGGGGCCGCGCCATATCTGGTGGAATTTCGTGGCCTCGTCGAAAGAGCGGATCGAGGCGGCGAAGGAGGCGTGGCGGCAGGGCGATTGGGCGCATGGCCGCTTCCAACTGCCGCCGGGCGACGACGCCGAGCATATTCCCCTGCCGGAGTGATCGGCGGCCCACGCCGGAACGGTGGGCGGGATATCCGTCGCTTGACCGGTTGGCGCCGGTGGCGCCGTTCCGGGCGGAGGCGAGAGGGTGCCGCAGCCCGGCCCCGTCCATTGCCCAGTCAAAGGCCCTCGCTATCGTAGGGAAGCCCTCACTTTGGCGGCACCCGATGGGGCAGAGTGCGCGCTGATCTCTCCAAACCGCCAGCCGGGCACATGCCTCCTGCAGGCCACCCGGTCGATCCGGCTTGCCGTTCCCCGCGGCGCAGGGCACCACTTCCCCATGGACCTGCGCCCCGCCTTGCCCTCTGACCTGCCCGACATCGCGCATCTGCACGAGGCCAACTGGCGGCGCGACTATGCCGGTATCCTGCCGCAGATTGCGCTCGGCGCGCGGTTGGGCGGCTACATGCAGGACCGCTGGCGCGACGGCGTGCTTGCCAGAAGCCGCGTCTTTGTGGTGCGCGACGCGCAAGGCCTTATAGGCTTCGCCTCCATGCTCGACGAAGGCCCCCATGGCTGCGCCTTTCTCGAAAACCTGCACGTGGCCCCGATGGCCCGCGCCCAGGGTGTCGGGCGCGCGCTGGTATCGGCGGTGGCGATCCTGGCCGTCCCCGGCGCGCTGACGCTGGAGGTGCTCTGCGCCAATCGCCCGGCGCGCGACATCTATCGCCGCTGGGGCGGGATCGAGAGCATCGCGTTCGACGACGAGATCCTGGGCGTGACCGTCCCCGCCGTCACGGTCGGCTTTCGCAATGCCGCCGCGCTGGTGAACCGCCTGAGCGGGAGGTGGGCATGAGCGCCGCCGCCAACGACACGCCGCTCCGCGCCATCGGTCTGGTCCTTGTGGGCATGGTGCTGGTGTGCCTCAACGATGTGTTCTTCAAGGGCATGTCCGGGCAATATCCCCTGCATCAGGTGATCTTCATTCGATCGGCCATCGGGATCAGCCTCATGGCCGTTGTGTTGCAGCGGGCAGGGGGCTGGCACCTCCTCAAGACCCGCAGGCCTTTGCTGCACCTGCTGCGCGCGCTCCTGATCGTGGCAGCCAACATGCTCTATTTCGCGGCGCTGGCGGTGTTGCCGCTGGGCGCCGCGACGGCGCTTTTCTTCGTGGCGCCACTCTTCATCACCCTGCTGGCGATCCCGGTTCTGGGCGAGAAGGTGGGCCGCCACCGCATCATTGCCCTGCTGATCGGGCTGGCGGGCGTGGGCGTGATGATGGTGCCTGCCACCGACTGGGGCGACGTGCCACGTCTGGCGCTGCTGCTGCCGGTGGCGTCGGCGGCGTGTTACGCGGGTATGCAGGTGATGACGCGCAAGCTTGGGGCTGCGTCCAGCGCCGTGGCGATGACGATCTACATTCAGGCCGCCTTCGTCACCGTCGCGGCGCTGTTCTATGTGGCCGTCGGCGATGGCCGCTTCGCCGAGGGAGTAGAGAGCCCCAGCCTCGTTTTCCTGCTGCGCGCCTGGATCTGGCCCGCCACCGCCGACCTGTGGAAATTCGCGGTGCTGGGCGGGCTCGCCGCCGGTATCGGCCTGTCCCTGGCCGAGGCCTACCGGATCGGCAACGTGGCCACGGTCGCCTCGTTCGAATATGTGGCGGTGCCGATTGCCATCCTGTTCGGCTGGGTGTTCTTCGGCGAGCGTCCGGGCTGGGTGATGCTGCTGGGCAGCGCCCTGATCGCGGGTGCCGGCCTCTACGTCTTCGCGCGCGAGCGGCAGAAGCCCGGCATCGGCCCCGCCGCCGAGCGCCCGATACGGCGCGGCTGATGCGCCGCCGCGCAGAGCAGGCCCACAGGCGCAAATTGTTCCCCTCTGGGCGCTTGACGGGGCAGGCGCACCGCCCTAAACCGCCCCTCATGTTTGGGGACGCCCCCAGGCGTATGGGTGAGCGGTTGTAGCTCAGTTGGTTAGAGTACCGGCCTGTCACGCCGGGGGTCGCGGGTTCGAGCCCCGTCAACCGCGCCACCTGTATTTATTGTCCTATCGCCCTTTGGGCGGTTTGAGGACGGGACGGTCAATCCGTAGGGCGGGGTTTACCCCGCCATCCGCGTGCGGGACAAACCTGTCATTTTTTGTCCTTCCTCTCCCGGTCGACCAGCCGAGCGATTTCGACTGCGCGCGACAGTAAGTCGGCAGTCCAGACCTGGGCCTGTTCGCCCCAACCCATCGCCGCCGCCATGATCGCGTCCTTGTTGGTTACAAGAAATGACCAAAGGCCGGGGGCGGCGGCCCAAGCGGCCTTGGCGGATTCGACCGTGACGAGGCCGACAAGGTGCGTCCCGACCACTACCAGCCCCGCATAAATGACAGTGTTCTTGCTCAAGAGCGCGCGCGTCGTATCTACGCGGCTTGCACCCTCCGGTTGTGCGACGACCAATCCTGCCAAAGCCTGCAAGTTCTCCCCGATCC